>JAEZLX010000064.1 GCA_023415035.1 Pseudomonadota bacterium
GCTGCTACGGCGTGCTGCTGTTTGCGGCCGCCTCGCGCTTGCGGGCGCTGGCGGCCGCCGAGGAGGTGCGCGGGCTCTGGCTGGCCCAGCCCGAGGCCGACGACGGCTGCGCCACGGCCGCGCGGGCGCTGCTCGACAGCGGCCACCTGGACCGCGACGTGTTCTGGCTGCGCGCCCGGCAGGCAATGGACATGGGCAAACCCGTCGTGGCGGCCCAGGCCGTGAGCCTGCTCGACGAGGACTGGGGGCCGCTGGTCGAGAACATCGCGCGCGACCCGGCCCGCTTCCTGGACGAAAAGCGCACCGCCATCCGCCCTCGCACCAAGGAAATGGTCACGCTGGCCATCATCCGCCTGGCCAGCTCGGACCCGGCCGCCGCCGCGCAGCAACTGGAACGCACACGCTGGCGCGCGCAGCTGACGGCAGAGGAGCGCAGCTGGCTGTGGGGCGCCATCGGGCGCCGCGCCGCACAGAAACTGCAGGACGATGCTCTGGCGCACTACGCCCGGGCCGGCGAGCACCAGATGCCCGCCACGCATCTGGCGTGGAAGGCCCGCGCCGCACTGCGCGCGGGAAACTGGCCCTTGCTGCTGGAGACGATCGACGCCATGCCGGCCGACATGCGTCGGGATCCGGCCTGGGTGTACTGGCGGGCGCGGGCGCTGCAGACCCAGCCGCGTCCGGACGAGGCGACAGCCCGGATGCAGGCGCGGCAGCTGTTCGAGTCCATCGCCTCGGTGCACAACTATTACGGACAGCTCGCTCTCGAAGCTCTCGGGCGCCCGGTCACCCTGCCACCGCCACCCCCGGCCCCCACGGCCGAAGAGCTTGCCCGCGCCCGCGACAACCCGGGCCTGCAACGCGCACTGGAAGCCTTCCGCCTGGGCCTTCGCAGCGAGGCGGCGCGCGAATGGCACTACACCGTGGCGCTGCACACCCCCGGCGGCCTGGACGAGCGCGAGTCGCTGGCCGCCGCCACCCTGGCCTGCCAGCGCGAAATCTGGGACCGCTGCATCAACACCAGCCAGCGCACCCGGCTGGGCGCGGACATGACCCAGCGGTTTCCGACGCCACACCGTGATCTGGTGCTGCGCCGCGCGCGCGAGATCGGCCTGGACCCGGCTTACGTCTATGGCCTGATCCGCCAGGAAAGCCGCTTCGTCTCCGATGCGCGATCCGGCGCCGGCGCCTCGGGCCTGATGCAGGTCATGCCCGCCACGGCGCGCTGGACCGCGCGCAAGATCGGTCTGACGGGCTTCCAGCCCGTCCAGCTGAACGACCGCGATACCAACGTGCTCATCGGCACGGCCTACCTCAAGCTGGCGCTGGACGACTTCGAGGGCTCGATGCCACTGGCCGCCGCAGCCTACAACGCCGGCCCCAACCGCCCGCGTGCCTGGCGCAACGGACCTGTGCTGCCGGCGGAAGTCTGGGTCGAGAACATTCCGTTCGACGAGACACGCGACTACGTCAAGCACGTGCTGGCCAACGCCACGCTCTACGCCGCCATCCTCAGCGGTCAGCCGCAGTCGCTGCGCACGCGCCTGGGCCACACCGTGGGGCCGCGTCCGGCCGACGCGCCGGCAGAAAACGCCGAGCTGCCCTGATCGCCCTGCCCGCGGCGCATCAGTGGCGGTCGCACTCGTCATCAATGCCGGCGCCGCCGGCGCGACAATGGCGGCTCGTCGAGAACCTCCGGAGGACCGGCCATGCCGCTTCAGCTTTACATCGGCAACCGCAACTACTCGTCGTGGTCGATGCGGCCCTGGGTGCTCATGACCCAGGCGGGCATCCCGTTCGAGGAAGTGCTCGTTCGCTTCGATTCGTTCGAAGCCGGCTCCCGCTTCAAGCGCACGGTCGGCGCCATCAACCCCGTGGGCAAGGTACCCGTGCTGATCGACGATGGATTGGCCGTCTGGGATTCGCTGGCGATTGCCGAATACCTGGCCGAGCGTTTTCCCGAGCGGCCACTCTGGCCCGCCGACACCCGTGCGCGTGCCCGGGCCCGCAGTGTCTGCGCCGAAATGCACAGTGGCTTCACCAGCCTGAGAAACCACTGCCCCATGAACATCGAGGCCTCGCTGCCGGAGGCGGGCCGCATCGTCTGGCGCGACCAGGCCGGCGTGCGCGCCGACGTGGCACGGCTGGAAGCCATGTGGGGCGAGTTGCTCGCCGCCCACGGCGGTCCCATGCTGTTCGGAGCCTTCAGCATCGCCGATGCCTTCTTCGCACCCGTGTGTTCGCGCCTGCGCACCTATGCGCTGCCGGTCAACACCACCACCGCTGACTATGTGGAGCGCGTGCTCGCCCTGCCGGCCGTGGATGCCTGGGTGCGCAAGGCCATCGAAGAACACGACTTCGTGCCGATGGACGAGCCCTACCGCGCGGGCCCCTGACTGCCCTACACTGCCCGCATGGAGATTTATCTGGTGGGCGGCGCCGTGCGCGACGCCCTGCTCGCCCGTGCATCGGGCCAACCTGCCGAGGGCTCGCATTTCGACCGTGACTGGGTGGTGGTGGGCGCCACGCCCGAGGTCATGGCCGAGCAAGGCTTTCTTCCCGTGGGCAAGGATTTCCCGGTGTTCCTGCATCCCGAGACGCGGGAGGAATACGCGCTGGCGCGCACCGAACGCAAGACCGCGCCCGGCTACCACGGCTTCCACTTCCACACCGATCCCGGCGTCACGCTGGAAGAGGATCTGGCGCGGCGCGACCTGACCATCAACGCCATGGCGGTGCCGGCCGATCAGGCCCACGACCCGGCCAATGCCAGTCTCATCGACCCCTATGGCGGCGCGCGCGATCTGGCGCAGGGCGTGCTGCGCCACGTGACCGAGGCCTTCGCCGAGGATCCGGTGCGCATCCTGCGGCTGGCGCGCTTCGCGGCGCGCTACCCCGGCTTCACAGTGGCGCCGGACACCATGGCGCTGATGCGGCACATGGTCGAGCAGGGCGAGGCCGACCATCTGGTGGCCGAGCGCGTGTGGCAGGAGCTCTCGCGCGGCCTCATGGAACCCCAACCCAGCCGCATGTTCGAGGTATTGCGCGAGTGTGGCGCGCTGGTCAGGCTGCTGCCCGAGGTGGACCGGCTGTGGGGCGTGCCGCAACGCGCCGAGTATCACCCCGAGGTGGACACCGGCGTGCATGTGATGATGGTGCTGGACATGAGCGCGCGCCTGCAGACCAGCCTGCCGGTGCGCTTCGCCTGCCTGTGCCACGACCTGGGCAAGGGCACCACGCCGGCGCAGGTACTACCGCGCCACATCGGCCACGAGGAGCGCAGCGCCCGCCTGCTCAAAACCGTGTGCGAGCGCTGGCGCGTGCCGCGCGACTGCCGCGAACTGGCCGACGTGGTGGCGCGCGAGCACGGCAACATCCACCGCAGCAGCGGGTTCGGTCCGGAGGCCGTGCTGCGCCTGCTGGAGCGCTGCGACGCCCTGCGCCGCCCCGACCGATTTGCCGAGGTGATGCTGGCCTGCGAATGCGATGCGCGCGGCCGGCTGGGGTGCGAGGATGCGCCGTATCCCCAGCGCCCGCGCCTGCTGGCCGCGTTATCGGCCGCGCTGCGGGTGGACACCGCCAGCGTCGCCGCGCAGGCCCAGGCGGCCGGAATGACCGGCGTCGAGGTCGGCCGCCGCATCCAACGGGCGCGCCTGGCGGCGCTGGAAACCGCCATCGGGGTCTGACGGCCGCCCTTTCCTCACCAACGAGGTCGAAAACGCCCCACGGAACACCGAAGTCTGCTACGGTTGGACCTGATGAGTCCCCCTGCCGACCTGCTCAACGACCAGACGGCGTTGTTTCTCGACTTCGACGGCACCCTGGCCGAACTGGCGCCGCGGCCGGATGCCGTGACCGTGGCCCCGGATCTGGTGCTCCTGCTGCAACGTGTGCACGATCGCCTGCACGGCGCACTCGCGCTCATCACCGGGCGCGCACAGCCGGACATCGACCCGCTGCTGGCACCGCTGGCCTTGCCCGGCGCGTTCGAGCACGGCGGTGTGCGCCGCACCCGACATGGTCTGCACGCCGCTGGCGACCTTCCTGACCTCACCCCTGTGGTCGAGGCAGCTCAGGCACTGGCGAGGCGCCACCCAGGTCTGCTGGTGGAGCGCAAGCGCACCGCCATGGCGCTGCACTACCGGCAGGCACCCGAGCTGGCCGGGCAGTGCGTGAGCGCGCTGCAAGACGCAGTGGGCAACACGACCGGGCTGCAACTGCTGCCCGGCAAGGCGGTGATCGAGGTCAAGCAGGCTGGGGCCGACAAAGGCAGCGCCATCACCGCCTTCATGACCGAAGCGCCCTTCCATGGCCGACGTCCGGTGTTCGTGGGGGACGACACGACCGACGAAGCCGGATTCGATGCGGTTCAGCGCCTGGGCGGCGCAGGCATCAAGGTCGGCGCCGGCCAGACCCGTGCCCGCTACCGCCTGCCCGACACCGCCGCCGTGCAGCAATGGCTGCGCACCTTCGCCCACACACCACAAGCATGAACCACCGACCCGACACGTCCGGATTCGCGCCACCGGCCCCTGCCTCGCTGTCGCTGGGCATGATCGGCAACTGCGCCATCAGCGCGCTCATCGACACCCATGGCCGCATCGTGTGGGGGTGCCTGCCCCGATTCGATGGCGATCCGGTGTTCCATGCCCTGCTCGGCGCCCGCACAGGCGACGCCGATGGTGCCGGCTCCTTCGCCATCGAGATCGAAAACCTGGCCGAGACGCGCCAGCACTACGAACCCAACACGGCCGTGCTGCAGACCGAGCTCTGGGACCGCGACGGCCAGGGCCTGCTGATCACGGATTTCGCGCCGCGCTTTCGCTCGCGCGGCCGGTACTTTCGCCCGACCATGATCGTGCGCCGCGTGCGCCCGCTCAAAGGCACGCCGCGCGTGCGCGTGCACCTGGCACCACGCTTTGACTGGGGCGCCAGCGACCCGGGCATCACCTCGGGCAGCAACCATATCCGCTACGTCGGCGCACAACAGACCCTGCGGCTGCACACAGACGCGTCGATCTCCCATGTGCTGCACCGCCAGCCCTTCCTGCTGACGCAGCCGCTCGATTTCCTGCTCGGCCCCGACGAAACCCTGGAGCACGGCATCGCCGACACGGCGCGCCTGTTCGAGCAGGAAACGCTGGCCTACTGGCGCCGCTGGAGCCAGCGCCTGGCGCTGCCGCTGGAGTGGCAGGACGCCGTGATCCGCGCGGCCATCACGCTCAAGCTGTCGATGTACGAGGACACGGGGGCCATCGTCGCGGCGATGACCACCAGCATCCCCGAGGCACCTGGCTCGGGCCGCAACTGGGACTACCGCTACTGCTGGCTGCGCGACGCCTTCTTCGTGGTGCGCGCCCTCAACAGCCTGGCCGAGGTGGGCACCATGGAAGACTACCTGGCCTGGCTCACCAACGCCGTGGTCGGCAGCAACGGCGACCATGTGCAGCCCCTGTTCGGCATCGGACTGGAGCGCATGCTGCCGGAGCACATCTGCCCCACCCTGCCGGGCTACCGGGGCATGGGGCCGGTGCGCGTGGGCAACCAGGCCCATGAACACTTCCAGCACGACGTGTACGGCAACATCGTGCTGGCGGCCACGCAGGCTTTCCACGATCAGCGCCTGCTGCGCCCTGCCGGCAAGGCCGACTTCCTCCGGCTGGAAACCATCGGCGAGCGGGCCCTGCGCGTGTTCGGCGAACCCGATGCCGGCATGTGGGAGCTGCGCACGCGCGCACGCGTGCACACGAGTTCGGCGCTCATGTCCTGGGCAGCGGCCGACCGGCTGGCCAAGATCGCGCCGCGGCTGGGCCTGATGGACCGCGCCAGCTACTGGCGCGAGCGTGCCGCCCGCATGCGCGAGCGCATCCTGACCGAGTCGTGGAGCGAGCGCCGTCAGGCATTTGCCGAAAGCTTCGGCGGCCACGACCTGGACGCCAGCGTGCTGCTCATGGCCGAGGTCGGGCTGATCGAGCCGTCCGACCCCCGTTTCATCTCGACACTGCAGGCGCTGGAGACGCACCTGTGCGACGGCCCCTACATGCGCCGCTACGAGGCGCCGGACGATTTCGGCACACCCGAAACCGCCTTCAACATCTGCACGTTCTGGCGCATCGACGCCCTGGCACGCATCGGACGCGTGCAGGAGGCGCGCGCCATCTTCGAGACCATGCTGGCCCGGCGCAATCCCCTGGGTCTGCTGTCCGAGGACACCCACGCCGTCACGGGCGAGATGTGGGGCAATTTCCCGCAGACCTATTCCATGGTCGGCATCATCAACGCCGCCGTGCGTCTGTCGGCTTCGTGGGACACCGTCATATGAGCCGGCTCGTTGTCGTCTCCAACCGCGTCGCCGATCCGCGCAAATCCGCGGCCGGCGGCTTGGCCATTGCCGTGGGGCAGGCACTCACGGCCTCGGGCGGGCTATGGTTCGGCTGGAGCGGCAAGGTCGTGGACCGGCATGGCCCGGCCTCGGCCGGCGTGCGCATCCAGCACGCGGGCAACGTGCAGCTGGCGACCGTGGACCTGAGCCGCGAGGACTACGAAAGCTACTACCTCGGCTACAGCAACGACGTGCTGTGGCCGGTGTTCCACTACCGGCTGGACCTGGCCAATTTCGACGGCGGCTACATCCACGGCTACCGGCGGGTGAACCAGATGTTCGCGCAACGGCTGACAAGCCTGCTGCGGCCCGACGACATCGTCTGGGTGCACGACTACCACCTGATTCCGCTGGCTGCCGAACTGCGCGCCATGGGCTGCCGCCAGCGCATGGGCTTCTTCCTGCACATCCCGCTGCCACCGCCGCTGATCCTGGCTGCTGTCCCGGAGAACGAGTGGCTGATGCGCTCCCTGTTCGCCTACGACCTCGTTGGCCTGCAAAGCCGGGCGGACCTGCAGCACTTCTCGGACTACATCGACGCCGAGGTCGGTGCCGAAGACCTGGGGGACCACCGGTTCCGTGCTTTCGGCAAGACGCTGCAGGTGCAGTCCTTCCCGATCGGCATCGACGTGGACGAGTTCACCAGCCTGGGACAAGGGCGCGAGGCGCAGGACACCTACGCCCACCTGCGCGAGGAGTATTCGCGCCGCCGGCTGCTGATCGGCGTCGAGCGCATGGACTACTCCAAGGGCTTGCCGCAGCGCCTGCAGGCCTTCCGGCAGCTGCTGCAGAACTACCCCGAGAACATGGGCAGCGCCACGCTGATCCAGATCACCTCGCCCAGCCGGGAATCGGTCGATGCCTACGCGTCCCTGCGGCGGGAGCTGGAAAGTCTCAGCGGCGCCATCAACGGCGACTTCGGCGAGCTCGACTGGATGCCCGTGCGTTACATCCACCGCAACGTCGCACGCCGCCGCCTGCCCGGCGTGTACCGGGCCGCCAGCGTGGCGCTGGTCACGCCGCTGCGCGATGGCATGAACCTCGTGGCCAAGGAGTTCATCGCGGCGCAGGACCCCGAAGACCCGGGCGTGCTGGTGCTCTCGCGCTTTGCCGGCGCCGCCGAACAGTTGCGCGATGCGCTGCTGGTCAATCCCTACGACACTCGCCACACGGCCGACACCATCCAGCGCGCGTTGCGCATGCCGCTGGGCGAGCGCCAGGAGCGTCACCAGGCGCTGCTGCACATCATTCGCGAGCAGGATGTGCACTGGTGGTGCCGGCGCTTTCTCGACACCCTGGCCGAGATTCCTGCCTCGTGAGCCACCTCAGCCCAGCACGCGGGCGACACCGATCAGCGCCGGCGATTGCGGCGAGGTGATCACCCACACGGGAATGCGGGCCAGATGCTCGCGGTAGCGTCCCTTGCGTTCGAAACGCTCGCGGAACGGCGAGCGGTCGAACCACTCGCCCAGGCGTGGCACGATGCCGCCGCCGATGTACAGTCCCCCACGCGCGCCCAGCGTCAGGGCCAGGTTGCCTGCCACCGAGCCGAGCAGCGCGCAGAACATCGTCAGCGTCTCCACGGCCTGTGGCAGGCTGCCGGACAGTGCCGCCGAGGTCACGTCAGCAGGCATTTCCAGCGCGGATGCATCGATGCCGTCGGTATGGCAGAGGATGCGACAGCCATCCAGCAGTCCCTGGCCCGAGAGAAATCGTTCGGCCGATGCGCGCCCGTACATGCCAGCCAATCCCTCCATCACCACCCGCTCGCGCGGCGTCGACGCTGGCAGGGTCACGTGACCGCCCTCGCCTTCGATGGCCACCCAGCCGCCGAATCCGTCGGGCAGCAGGCCTGATGCCCCCAGACCCGTGCCCGGCCCCAGCAAGGCCATCGCAGCATCGGGATCAGCCTCTCCACCGCCCACCTGGCGCAGTTCCGTCTTCGGAATCATGGGCAGGGCCAGGGCCAGCGCCGTGAAATCGTTGACCACACGCAGCACATCCAGCCCAAGCGCCGTGCACAACTCGAGTTGCGAAAACTGCCAGTGGTGGTTGGTCATGCTCACCCGGTCATCCTTGACCAGGCTGGCCACGGCAAGCGCCGCGGCCCTGGGCGACGGAAGTCCCTGCCCGGCCAGATAGGCACGGATCGCGTCCAGCAGGTCGGGATGGTCGGCAGTGCGCTGCACCTGGGCGGCGGTGATGCCCTCACCCGG
Organism: Pseudomonadota bacterium; assembly: GCA_023415035.1. GTDB lineage: Bacteria > Pseudomonadota > Gammaproteobacteria > Burkholderiales > Burkholderiaceae_C > Hydrogenophaga. Next base: position 8,599 of record JAEZLX010000064.1, read on the forward strand.
CAAGGACTGCCAGCCGAATCGGGTGTTCGTACCGCCGATGTCGGCCAGCAGCCGCGGATAGGGAGCCGTGGACACTGTGGTGGTGGCAAAGGCTGGCAACTCGGATCCGCCCAACTCAGACGAGATAACTGATCAGGCTCGCCAGCAGGCTCAGCACGATGGTCGTCATCAGCGGGATGTACCACTCGCGGCCGAACAGACGGAAGCGCAGATCGCCCGGCAGGCGCCCGAAGCCCAGCCGTTGCAGCAGCGG
>JAEZLX010000106.1 GCA_023415035.1 Pseudomonadota bacterium
TGTAGCCCTGCTCGCTCATGAGCGGCCGCAGCGCGGCGAGGCGGCCGGCGTAGCGGCCGTCCAGCGGGGACAGGGCGGAAATCGGGGACAGGGCAGGGGCGGCGGGGGCGTTCGGTTTCATCCCCCGATTGTAGAAGTGCGGGCCTGCCGCCGGTGGGCGCGGCGACGAAGTCCGGACTCGCCGCTAGAATCGTGAGCCCACTTTGAGCCAACCTATGACCATGAAACTCATCGGTGCCATCACCAGTCCTTACGTGCGCAAGGTGCGCATCGTGATGGCCGAGAAAAAGCTCGACTACCAGTTCCTCCAGGAGGATGTCTGGTCCAGCGACACGCGGATCATGGAATCGAACCCGCTGGGCAAGGTGCCGTGCCTGGTGATGGACGGCGCCGACGCGATGTTCGACTCGCGGGTGATCGTCGAGTACCTGGATACGCTCTCGCCGGTGGGCAAGCTCATTCCGCCGCCAGGTCGCGAGCGCGCCGAGGTCAAGACCTGGGAGGCGTTGGCCGACGGCCTGATGGACGCCGCCGTGGCCGCCCGCCTGGAGCAGACCTGGCCGGGCCGCGAGGACAGCCAGCGCTGCCAGTCCTGGATCGACCGCCAGATGGGCAAGATCCAAGCAGCGCTCAAGGCCATGAGCCTGGGCCTGGGTGACAAGCCGTTCTGCTCGGGCATCCACCTGAGCCTGTCGGATATCGCCGTTGGCTGCGCGCTGGGCTACCTGGACTTCCGCTTCCCGGCACTGGACTGGCGCACGCCGTACCCGAATCTGGCCAAGCTGGCGGACAAGCTGGCGCAGCGCCAGAGCTTCATCGACACGAAGCCCGAATGACCACTGCCCAGGCGCACGCCGCGTGGCGTTGATGCGGGGGTAGATCCATCTCACGGAGCCCGGCAACGGGCTTCTTTCGTTTCCGCCTCCTCTGCGTTCGCCAAGGGCCTGATTCCATGAGGCTTGCCTGTTCCTTCAAGGAAAGGTGTCAACCTCTGGCAGGACGGGTCAGAGCCAATAAAAAAGCCTGCGAAGCGCCCCGAAACGAAGGAGGGAGGGAGGGAGGAGGAGGAGAAACGCCTCGGGATTTCATCCAGCCGGGGCCGGAAGGCTTCGCAGTGCCAAATGCTCCCAACGGCACCGTTGCCGGCGTCGCTGTACTGTCATGGAGCATCACCTTATCCCGATAGTTCCGGACGACTCGTAAAAAAACGTTGCTCAGTGGCCGGTTCCGACAGGCGGAGACGACCAGTGCTGACGCACGCGGTCCAGTCCGACGACCAGGATGGCCAGTGCCAGGCCCCAGAACACACCGGTCAGGTCGGCGGCGAGCACGATCGACATTTCGCTGCCGTTGTCCCAGACCACGGGCCGGTGCCAGGCGCGGGCCATGGCCAGCTTGACCGCCAGCCCGGCGGCCAGCATCAGGCCCCAGCGGCGGGCCTTTTCCACACGAACGCGACGCAGGATCAGCTCGATGGCCATCACGGTGGCACCCGCGTGGAGCACGCCCGACAGTCCGGTGGCGTGGACGACCTGGGGCCACAGCAACAGGGACAGCTGCGACAGAGGCCAGGCCAGGAACCAGGCGAGGGTGGCCGCGCGCGTGGGTCGCAGGACCCAGGCCAGGCCGGTGAGCACGCCCAGCGCGACCTGGTTGACGATCAGGTGGGGCGTGTTGCGGTGCACCCAGGCGCTGGTCCACAGCGACCAGAGGTGGTCGGTCCAAGTGTCGGCGTGCCAGGTCAGGGCGTCCTGGGCGCCGGTGCGGGCCCACCACAGCAGCACGCTGGCCACGCCGTGGATGGCGCACAGCAACAGCCAGGTGCGCGAGCCCTTCATGCGGACTGCGGGGTGTCTCCGCCCAGCACATGCCGCCAGACCGCCAGGATCGGCGCGGCCAGGGGGGCGGCCTCGTCGGCGGGCAGTTGGGGGGCGGCTTCGTCCAGCCGGGCGCGGTGCTGGATGCGGCGCAGTTCGCGGTAGGCGTCGCCGGCGGCGGTGCCCAGGCCTGCCGGCAGCAGGCCGGCTTCCTCGGCGTGGCGCAGCAGCGTGATGTTGCCCAGGTTGCCGCGCAGCGAGGGGTGCTCGCGCGAGTGGGCCAGCACCAGGTACTGCACGGCGAACTCGGCATCGACCATGCCGCCGGCGCCATGCTTGACGTCGAACATGTCGCCGCGCGAGGGATGGGCGGCACGCACGCGCTCGCGCATCGAGCGGATTTCCTGCGCCAGCGCGGGCAGGTCGCGTTCGGCGGTGATGACAGCCTCGCGCACGGCCTCGAAGCGCGCGGCCAGATCCGCCGGGCCAGCCCCCTCGGGGGCGTGCGCATCACGCGCAGCCGGGAGGGTGGGGGCAATCACGCAGCGGGCGCGCGTCATGGCCTGGTGCTCCCAGGTCCAGGCGGTGTTGCTGCCACGGCCGCGCTGGTAGTTCTCGTAGGCCGTGAAACTGGTCACCAGCAGGCCGGAGTTGCCGTTGGGCCGCAGAGCGGTGTCGATCTCGAACAGATCGCCCTCGCCGGTCTTGACCGTGAGCCAGTTGATCATCTTGCGCACGAAGGCGGCGTAGATCTCGGGGGCGCTCTCGTGCTCGTCGTCGTAGACGAAGACGATGTCCAGATCGCTGCCGTAGCCCAGTTCCTTGCCACCGAGCTTGCCGTAGCCGATGATCGCCAGCGAAGGCTCGTCGCGGTGGCGGTTCTTCAGACGCTGCCAGGTCCAGCGCGCGGTCACGCGCAGCACGGTGTCGGCCAGGGCGGAGAGGTCGTCGGCCACCTGCTCCACGGTCAGCACGCCCTCGATATCGCGGGCCAGGGTGCGGAAGACCTCGGCGTGGTGGGCGCGGCGCAGCAGGTTGAGCAGTTCTTCCTCGCCGTCCTCGCCTGTGCGCCGCAGCGAACGCAGGCGCGATTCGAGGTCGGCCTCGAACTGGACGGGGTCGAAGCGCTCGTCCAGCAGCTGGCGGCTGGCCAGCTCGTCGATCACGCCGGGGTGCTGTATCAGGTAGCGCGCCGGCCAGCGGGCGGCGCCCAGCAGGCGCAGCAGGCGCTCGTGCACCGCGGGGCGCTCCTGCAGCAGGGCCAGGTAGCTTTCGCGTCGCAGCAGCGGCTCGATCCAGTCGACCATGCGCAGCGCCGCCAGCTCGGTCACGCGGCCCTGGGCCAGCCAGTCGCCGGTGCGCTGGATGAGGCGTACCAGACGCGTGCGGGCGTCCTCGCGCAGTACCCGAACGCGCGGGTGGTCACGCCACTGGGCGATGCGGGCGGCAACGGCCCCGGGCAGTTCGGCCAGCACGCTCTGCAGATCGTCGGGCGTGCTGGCTCGGCCGCCGTTGCAGTGCTTGCCCTTGCAGCTGCCCTTGGCCGGGCCGCCCAGCAGGATGTCGAACTCGTGCGCCACCGTCTCGCGGTGGGTGTCCAGCTCGTGCAGGAAGGCGCACAGGTCGGGATAGCCCATGGACGCGGCGATCCATGCCATGTCGTCATCGCGTGTGGGCATCAGGTGCGTCTGCTGGTCGTCCAAGTACTGGATCCGGTGCTCGACGCGACGCAGGAAGATATAGGCGCGGGTGAGCGCGTCGGCGGTCTCGGGCGGCATCAGGCCGGCCTTGCACAGCCGCTGCAGCGCATCCAGCGTGGGGCGCGTGCGCAGCTCGGGGAACTGGCCGCCGCGCACCACCTGCAGCAGCTGCACCGTGAACTCGATCTCGCGGATGCCGCCGCGCGAGAGCTTGACGTCGTTGGCGCGGCCCGGGTTGCCGGCCGCGCGCTTGGCGGCATGCTCGCGGATCTGGCGGTGCAGGTTGCGCAGCGACTCGAAGACGTTGTAGTCGAGATAGCGGCGGAACACGAAGGGCAGCACGGGGCCGCGCAGTGCGCTGGCGCTGCCGTCGGCGATGCAGGCGGCCGGGGCGATGACGCGGCTTTTGAGCCAGGCGAAGCGTTCCCACTCGCGGCCCTGCACGAGAAAGTACTCCTCCAGTGCGCCCAGCGACAGCACCGGCGGCCCGGAGTTGCCATTGGGGCGCAGAGCCAGGTCGACGCGGAACACCTGGCCGTGCTCGGTGGTGTCGCCGACCGTGTTGTGGATGTGCCGCACGGCCTTGGCGAAATATTCGTGGTTGCTGATGCGATTGCGGCCCTGCGCGTTGCCGGCGGTCTCGCCTTCGTGGTCGTAGACGTAGATGAGGTCGATGTCGCTGGAGACATTGAGCTCGCGCGCGCCCAGCTTGCCCATGCCGATCACCCACAGCTGGGCGCGCTCGGGTGGCGCGGAAGGCTCGGCGGGCGCCTGCGGTGCGCCGTGCATGTCGTCCAGTTCGGCGAAGGCGAGCGTGCAGGCTTCGTCGAGCGCGATCTCGGCCAGTTCGGTGACGGCGCGCGTGATGTCTGCCAGCGGGGCCTGCTGCTCGCAGTCGAGCACCACGAGGCGCTCCATGACCAGCTGCCGCAGCACGCGCAGGGCGGCCGGCATCGGCAGGCCCTTGCCGCGCAGGTCGGCCAGTGCCTGGCGCATGGTGTCGCGCACGGGCGGGCCGGGCGGCAGGCAGGCCAGTTCGGCCGCGTAGCGGCGCCGGATGCGCTGCACGAAACGGGAATGGTCGGCGCGGCCGTCGTCGGGCGACAACGGCGGGCAGGCATTGACCGCCGGACTCACGTTTGCCGACGCAGCGGAACTATCACCTTCGGAACCCGGGTGCAGGCAGGCCGTCATAATTTGTACTGGACAACATGAATGCACCCAAGCTGGCACCAGATGCCGAACCCATGGCGCGTGGAACTCCCTCCCGCGTCCTCAAGATCGTCGCCGCGGCAACCCGATGCCTGTTGTGGCTGGTCGTGAGTGCGTGGACGCTGTTCATGCTGACCTGGGGGGCGCTTCACGTCTGGATTGTGCCCCGAATCGGCGATTGGCGTCCCGAGCTCGAACGCTGGGCCGGCTCGCAGCTGGGAATTGAGGTCCGGGTGGGCGAGATACGGGCCGACCATGGCCTCGCGCCACGCTGGCTGCCCGAGGGATTCTGGGGGCTGATGCCCGCCATCGCCCTCCACGATGTACGCCTGTTCGACCCTGCGGGCCGTGAGGCTTTACACCTGCCGCTGGTCCGGGGCAGCCTGTCGCCGTCGTCGGTCTGGCGCAGGGGGTTCGAGCAATTGCTGATCGAGCGCCCCGTGCTGGACGTGCGCCGCACACCGGACGGCCGCATCGAGGTGGCCGGGCTGGACGTGACCGCGCAGCCATCATCCGACGGTTCCACGCTCGACTGGTTCTTCTCGCAGAACGAATTCATCATCCGCCAGGGAACGGTCCGCTGGACCGATGACCTGCGGGGGCGGCCGCCGCTGGCCCTGTCCGATGTGGCGCTGGTGGTGCGCAACCAGCGCCGCATGCACACCTTCCGGCTTGATGCCTCGCCGCCGCCGGAGTCGGGCGGGCGGCTGAGCCTGAGGGGACGGCTGCGCGAACCGCTGCTGGAACTGGCCGATCGCCAGCCGGGCCAGATGCCCTGGCACGACTGGCATGGCGAGGTGTACGTCGAATCTGCCGGGGTGGACGTGTCGGTGCTGCGGCCCTACATCGATCTGTCGCGCTGGCAGGTCGATGTGCGCTCGGGTCGCGGGGCGCTGCGCGCGTGGGCCGACGTCGAGAAGGGGGCAGTGCGCGGCGTGCTGGCCGACCTCAGCCTGCAGGCGGTCGATGCGACGCTCGGCAAGGACCTGCCGCCGCTGGCGATCGAGACCCTGGCGGGGCGCCTGGATCTGGGCTGGAACGAGCAGGGCTTTGACCTGCGCACCGACGACCTGCAGTTCCGCACCACCGATGGCGCGACCTGGCCCGGCGGGCAAGTGAGCGTGCAGCACCGGGTGGCAACCGATGGCGGGAGGCGTCGCGCCAGCGTGCGGCCGGGCACCCGGGTGCGGGCCGACCGGATCGACCTGGAAGCGCTGGCGGATGTGGCCGGCTCTCTGCCATTGCCGGCTGAGCTGCACAGGCAGCTGTCGCAACTGCAACCCAAAGGGCGTGTCGAGGATCTGGTCGCGGCCTGGTATCCGGAGGGCAGCGCCGGGGGCGGTGCCGCGGCCTACGAGGCCAAGGGGCGGGTGAAGGGCCTCACGCTGGCGGGTCAGCCCAGCGGCCGCCAGTCGGAGCACGGTGATTACCCGGTGCCGGGCCAGCCGGGCATCCGCAATGCGGAGGTCGAGTTCGAGGCCGATCAGCAGGGAGGCAGGGTGCGCATTGCGGTGCGCGATGGCGCCCTGGAGCTGCCCGATGTGTTCGAGGACCCGATCCTGCCGCTGGACAGTTTCGAGGCGCGTGCGCGCTGGACGGTGGCTGCCGACGGCCGCATCGACGTCGCGATCGACGAGGCGCGCGTCGTCAACGCCGACGCCGAAGGCACCGCGACCGTGCGCTGGCACACGGCCGATCCGGCCACCAGTCCGGCGCGCTCGCGCTTCCCCGGCGTGCTGGACCTGAGCGCCCGGCTCACGCGCGCCGATGCCACGCAGGTGCACCGATACCTGCCGCTGACGGTGCCTGCCGACGTGCGCCACTACCTGCGCGAGGCGACACTGGCGGGCACTTCCCCGCAGGTCGATTTCCGCATCCAGGGCGACCTGTGGGATGCACCTTTCGCGGAAGGCGCGTCCACCCGCGGCGAATTTCGCATCACCGCGCAACTGCGTGGCATCGATTTTGACTACGTGCCCCCCTACCTGCGCGATCCCGGGGAGCCCGGCTGGCCTGCGCTCAAGGGCATGGACGGCCAGTTCGTGTATGACCGCGACACATTGCAGATCACCGGCCTGAAGGGGCGCTCCATCGCGCTGCCGGGCCTGCGGCTGAGCCAGGGCCGTTTCGCGGTGGCCAGGCTGCTGACCGACCCGGCGCTGGAGGTGGCCAGCCGTGTCGAGGGGCCGGCCGACGAGATGCTGGCGATCGTCCGCGATTCGCCGTTGAACGCCATGACCGGCGAGGCACTTGGTGAAGCACGTGCCACGGGACAGGCCAGCGGTCAGTTCGAACTGAACATTCCGCTGGCGCGCCTGCACGAGACCAAGGTCAAGGGAGTGGTGCAGCTGGCGGGCAATGACCTGCATCTGTCGCCCGCGGTACCGCTGCTGGCGCAGGCCGCCGGACGCGTGAGCTTCAGCGAACAGGGCTTTGCCGTCGGTGGCGGTCATGCGCGGGTCTTCGGTGGCGAGCTGCGTTTCGACGGTGGCATGCATGCGGATGCGGACGGCGGAACGCGCATCCGTTTCGAGGGGCAGGGCACCGCGTCGGCCGAGGGCCTTCGTCACGGCGGACTCGGCATGGCCTCGCAGCTCTTTGGCAGGGCCCGCGGCAGTGCGGCCTACCGCGTGGAACTGGGCTTCCAGGCCGGCGTGCCCGAAATCATCGTGAGCAGCCAGCTGCAGGGCATGGCTGTGGACCTGCCGGCGCCCCTGGGCAAAGCTGCCGATACCGTCATGCCCGTGCGCTTCGAACAGAGCGTGCAAGCCGTGCGCGAAACGGGCGAGGGCGAGCAGGCGCTGAGCGACCGGTTGAAACTGGAGGTGGGGCCGCCATCGGCGCGTCTGCTGTCCCTGCAATACGATCGCGACATCAGCGGCGCAGAGCCTCGCGTGCTGCGCGGCAGCATTGCCCTCGGCCTGCAGGCCGACGAGGCCGTGACCTTGCCCGAGTCCGGCGTGCAGGCGAACCTGCGGCTGGACGATCTGGACATCGATGCCTGGGAGGCGGCGCTGTCTTCGCCCGGCACCGGCGTGCCGGGCAGCACCAGTGCGGCCGGGGAGGGCGACCACGCGACGGACTACCTGCCCACGGTGGCGGCGCTGCGGGCCAGGCAGGTGACGCAGGCCGGGCGCACCTTTCACGACGTGGTGATCGGGGGCGACCGGGTCGACGACCTGTGGCGCGCGAACATCTCGGCGCGCGAGTTCGACGGCTACGTCGAATACCGCCAGCCTGCGGGCCGATTTGCCGGCAACATCTATGCCCGTCTGGCCAGGCTGGAGCTGTCCCAGTCGGTCGCCAGCGAGGTCGAGGAGATCCTGCAGCAACCCAGCAGCCTGCCGGCGCTGGACCTGGCAGTGCAGGACTTCGTCCTCCATGGTCGGCAGCTGGGCCGGGTCGAGGTGGTGGCGGTCAACTCCCGTGGTCCGCAGAGCGCGCCGCGTTGGCGCCTGAACCGCCTGCAGGTGGCGGTGCCCGAGGCGCGGCTGAACGCGACCGGTCAGTGGGCACCCGCGGAAGGCGGCGAGCGCCGCTTCGCGCTCGATTTCCATCTGGATGTGCGCGATGCCGGCCGCCTGCTGGCACGCTTCGGCCGCGATGGCGTGGTGCGCGGCGGCCAGGGTGTCATCGAGGGCAACATCGGCTGGGCGGGCTCGCCGTTCCGGCTCGACTATCCGTCGATGTCCGGTCAGCTGCACACCGAGGTCGAGCGCGGCCAGTTCCTGCAGGTCGAGCCCGGCGCGGCCAAGCTGTTGGGCGTGCTGAGCCTGCAGGCACTGCCGCGACGCCTGGCGCTGGACTTCCGTGACGTGTTCTCGGCAGGCTTTTCGTTCGACTTCATCCGCGGCGACGCCGACATCGACCGGGGCGTTCTGACCACCAACAACCTGCAGATGAAGGGTGTCAACGCCGCGGTGCTGATGGAGGGGCAGGCGGACATCGGCCGCGAGACGCAGGATCTGAAGGTGGTGGTGGTGCCCGAGATCAACGCCGGAACGGCCGCGCTGATCGCCACCGCCATCAACCCGGCGGTGGGCCTGGGCACCTTCCTGGCCCAGTTCGTGCTGCGCGAACCGTTGCAAAGCGCCACCACCCAGCATTTCCACATCACCGGCAGCTGGGCGGACCCCAGGATCGAGAAGGTGCCGGCACCGGCGCCCGCGGCCAAGCCCTGAAGCCGGCGTCGCCGACGCGCTCGCCCTATCATTGCCGACACGTCAAGAAGAGGAGTCACCTGACATGAGAGTCGCCGCCATCCAGATGGTCTCGGGCGTCAGCCTGGATGCCAACCTCAGCGAGGCCCTGCGCCTCTTGCGCCAGGCCGCGCAGGCCGGTGCCGAGCTGGCCGTGCTGCCCGAATATTTCTGCTTCATGGGGCACAAGGACGAGGACAAGCTGGTGCTGGCGGAAACGCCCGGCCTGGGCACGGTGCAGGACTTCCTCTCGGACGCCGCGCGCGATCTGAAGATGTGGATCGTCGGTGGCACCCTGCCGATGGCGACCGACGATCCCGCGCACGCGGCCAATGCCTCGCTGACCTACACACCCAAGGGGCACTGCGCCAGCCGCTACGACAAGATCCATCTGTTCCGCTATGACAACGGGCGCGAGCACTACGACGAGGCGGCCGTGCTGCGCGCCGGCGACACGCCCACCGGATTCGAGATGACCGACCGCGCAGGCCAGCACTGGCGCGTCGGGCAGAGCGTCTGCTACGACCTGCGCTTCGCGGAGCTGTACCGTGCGCTGGCGGCCGACATCCTGCTGGTGCCCGCCGCGTTCACCTTCACCACGGGGCAGGCCCACTGGGAGGTGCTGCTGCGCGCCCGTGCGATCGAGAACCAGGCCTTCGTCATCGCCAGCGCGCAGGGCGGCACGCACGAGAACGGCCGGCGCACCTGGGGGCACAGCATGGTGATCGATCCCTGGGGCGAGGTGCTGGCGATGCAGGCCCATGGCCCCGGCGTGGTGCTGGCCGACATCGACATGGCGCGGCTGCACGGCGTGCGCCAGCAGCTGCCGTCGCTGCAGCACCGGCGTCTCTGATCCGTGCGACGTCAGGGCGAAACGCTGCGCGCCATGCCGGCTGACCGCAAGGCGCTGGCCTCGCGTCGCTGGCTGCTGTGGGGTGCCACGGCGCTGCTGGTGCTGGTGCTGCTGGCGGTGCTGGTGTTTCTGGCGGCCGAGTACGAGGAGGGACGCGACCAGGCCGCGCTGGAGTCCGACGCCGCTTCGCTGGTCAACGACATCCGCGCGGGCATGCTGCGCAATGTCCAGACGCTGCAGCCGCTCAACGGCCTGACATCGTCCGACGAGGAGTGGATGAGTGCGGCGGCCGACATCCTCTACCAGCACCGGGAGATGGTCCGGCTCGAGTGGCGCGACAACGCCCTGCGCATCTTCGCCTCGCGCGACTCGCCCTACGTCGCGAACCTGTACGACCAGATGCCGCGCCACGAGGCCGCGCAGTTCATGCGGCTGGCCTGCGACAATGCCGAGCGGCTGTCGGGCCCGGCGTTCTCCACCAGTTATTTCTGGCCGCTGCCCGGCGGGCACGGGATGGAGCTGGTCGAGATGTGCCTGCCGGTGGTGCGTGCCGGCCATTCGCTGGGCTACCTGGTGGTGAGCTATTCGCTCAACGGGATACTGTCGGAACTGATCAACCGCGATCTGGTGCGTGGCCGGGGCCTGTCGTTCACCGACGCCGACGGCACGCGCCTGGCGCTGCACAGCGCGCTGCCGGTGCGCCGGCGCATCCAGGCCGCCACGCAGCTGCTCGACCTGCAGGGCATGACGCTGGTGCTGCGGCTGGAGAGCCCGCGGGCCGTGTACAGCCTGTTCCCCAATGTTCTCACGGCGGTGGTGGGTGTGCTGTCGCTGTCGCTGCTGGCGGTGCTGGGGGCGCTGGCCTACGACATCCGTCGCCGCCAGCGTGCCGAGTACGAGCTGGCCGAAGCGCTCGCCTTCCGCAAGGCCATGGAAGATTCGCTGGTCACGGGGCTGCGCGCGCGCGACATGGAGCACCGCATCACCTACGTGAACCCGGCCTTCTGCCAGATGGTGGGCTACACCGCCGAGCAGCTCATCGGCACGGGACTGCCCGCCCCGTGGTGGCCGCCGGAGCTGGTGGACGAATACACGCAGCGCCAGGCCGTGCGGCTGGCCGGCCGGTCGCTGCCCCGGGAAGGCTGGGAGTCGGAGTTTATGCGCAGCGACGGCACGCGCTTTCCGGTGCTCATCATCGAGGCGCCCCTGATCGACGCGCGGGGCGTGCAGACCGGCTGGATGAGCGCCATCCTGGATCTGACCGAACAGCGCCGTGCCGAGCAGCTCACGCGTGCCTCGCAGGAGCGTCTGCAGGCCACCGCGCGCCTGGCCATCATGGGCGAGATGGCGTCCACGCTCAGCCACGAACTGAACCAGCCGTTGGCGGCCATCTCCAGCTACACCACCGGGGCAGAGAACCTGCTGGACCAGGTGGGTGCCGGAACGGTACCGCTGGAGGACCTGCGCCAGGCCATCCGCGGCATCGGCGCGCAGGCCGAACGGGCCGGCCGCGTGATCCGCAGCGTGGCCGACTTCGTGCGCCGGCGCGAACGCGTGCGGGAGACGGTGTCGCCGGCCGCGCTGTTCGACGCCATCGCGCCGCTGGTCCAGCTGCAGGCCAAGCGGCAGGACATTCGCGTGCGCACCGACATCGCCCCCGACTGTCCGGCGGTCGCCTGCGACCGCACCATGGTCGAGCAGGTGCTGCTGAACCTCACGCGCAACGGCATCCAGGCCATGCCGCCGGGCGCCCCCCCGCTGCGGTCAGGTCAGCGGGTGCTGACGCTGTCGGCACGGCCGGTGCGCGCGCTCTCGGGCGTTGATGGCATCTCGTACGGTTCGCGCACCTGGGTCGAGTTTGCCGTCACCGATCACGGCGAAGGTCTGGCGCCCGAAGTGGCGGAGCGCCTGTTCACGCCCTTTTTCACCACCAAGTCCGAGGGCATGGGCCTGGGGCTGAGCCTGTGCCGGACCGTGGTCGAGCAGCACGGTGGCGCGCTCACCCACGAGCCGGCGCAGCCGCGCGGCACCGTGTTCCGCTTCACCCTGCCGGCGGGATGACCTCGGCGCCCGAACTATCATCCGCAGATGACCTTCCATCCCGACGCCCGCATCTACCTGGTCGACGATGACGCTGGCGTGCGCGATGCCCTGGCCTGGCTGCTGCGCACACGGCGGCTGCTCAGCGTCGGCTTCGACAGTGCCGAGGCCTTCATGGCCGAGATCGAGGGCTGGACGCAGCCGCCCGATGCGCCCTGCTGCGTACTGCTGGACGTGCGCATGCCCGGCATGAGCGGCCTGGCCCTGTTCGACCATCTGCTGACGCTGCCCTGGCGGGCTACCATGCCGGTGATCTTCCTGTCCGGCCATGCCGACGTGCCCACAGCGGTGGATGCCGTCAAGCGCGGTGCCTTCGATTTCTGCGAGAAGCCGTTTTCCGACAACCAGCTGGTCGACCGCATCGAACAGGCGCTGGCGCAATCCGAACGCGAGATCGGGCAGCGGCGCGCGCGGGCCGACCTGCAGCAGCGCCTGGACGGGCTGACCGAGCGCGAGCGCGACGTGATGCGGCTGGTGATCGACGGCCTGCCGAACAAGATCGTGGCAGATCAGCTCAACATCAGCGTGCGAACCGTCGAGGTCCACCGTTCCCGGGTGTTCGACAAGATGGGCGTCAAGTCGGCGGTGGAACTCGCCAACGTGCTGCGCGGGCTGTGAGCGGGCTCAGGCGCCTGGCTGATTGGGGTCGTCGTCGCCGTCGCGCCGATGTTCGCGCAGCTCGCCATTGCGACGGCCCGAGAACATCGTCCACCAGATAATGAAGGCCAGCAGCACCAGGGCGCCCAGGGCTTCCAGCAACAACAGACGCATGCAAGTACCCGATGAAAACAGTTCGCAGGATGCAGTTCCTGCGGTGGAGAGGACAGGTCGGCGCGCCGTACCCTGGCCGGGTGCGCGCGCCATGCTCGTGGCCGTGATTGTAGGAAGTCTGGCCGGCTGTGCGGGCGTGTCGCGCGATACCCCGCCAGCGTCGGCGGATTGGCCGGTGGGCTTGCCGCCCGCCGATGACACCGGCATGCCACTGCCTCCCCCGATCGTGCGCGGCAAGAGTCTGTGGACGCCGGTGCGCTGGTCCGAGCTGCCGGGGTGGGGCTCCGATCGCCTGCACGAGGCCTGGAATGCCTGGCTCAAGACCTGCGAGAAGGCGGGGGCGCCGGCCACGCCAGGCAGTCCCGAGCTGTGCAGCCAGGTGCGGCAGCTCTCCATCGCGACGCCCGAGCAGCAGCGTGACTGGGTGCAGCGGCGTTTCGTCCCCTACCGGATCACCGAGCCGGATGGCCGCGCGGCTGACGGGCTGCTCACGGGCTATTACGAACCCGTGCTCGATGCCCGGCGCCTGCCCGATGGCGTCCACCGCGTGCCGCTGTACGCCGAACCGGCAGGATTGCAGCGGGGCCAGACCTGGTACAGCCGCCATCAGATGGACACCCTGCCGGCCGCGCAGCGCGCGCTCGAGGGGCGCGCCATCGCGTGGCTGGCCGATCCGATCGACGCGATGATCCTGCAGATCCAGGGCTCGGGGCGCCTGAACATCACCGAGCCGGACGGCCACCGGCGGCAGGTGCGCCTGGCTTTCGCGGCCCACAACGGCCATACCTACCGCAGCCCCGTGCGCTGGCTGCTGGACCAGGGCGCCATCCGCGAAGGGCACTGGGCGGCCGTGCGCGCCTGGGCACGGCAGAACCCACACCGGATCAACGACATGATGTGGAGCAACCCGCGCACGGTCTTTTTCCGGGAGGAGCCGCTGGACGACTTCGATGCCAGGTTCGGCCCTCGTGGCGCGCAGGGCGTTCCCCTGACACCGGGGCGATCCATCGCGGTCGATCCGCAGAGCATTCCCTATGGCACGCCCGTCTGGCTGGCCACCCAGGGGCCGACGCTGAACGAGCAGAAACTCGTGCTGGCGCAGGACACCGGCGGAGCCATCCTCGGTGCGGTGCGGGCCGACCTGTTTACCGGCTGGGGCGGCTTCAATGATCCGGCCTACACCATCGCTGCCGGGCTCAAGCAGCCATTGCAGCTGTGGGCACTGTGGCCGAGATGAGTTCGGGCATGAAATCACTGACGCCACTGCTTGAAGCGCTTGTCCCCCTGATCCGCGAGGCGGGTGAAGCCATCATGGAAGTCTATGCCACGGACTTCGCCGTCGAAGGCAAGGCCGACGATTCGCCCGTCACCGAGGCCGACCGCCGTGCCGAGGCGATCATCACCGAGGGGCTGCGGCGCCTGGCGCCGCAAGTGCCCGTCGTGGGCGAGGAGGCCGTGGCCGAGGGCGGCGCGCCACCGGTGCCGGCGGACGGGCGCTTCTGGCTCGTCGATCCGGTCGATGGCACCCGGGAGTTCGTCGGCCGCAATGGCGAGTTCACCGTCAACATCGCGCTCATCGAGCAGGGCCGGCCGGTGCTCGGTCTGGTGCTGGCGCCGGCGCTCGGGCAGCTCTACGCGGGTGGCCCCGGTCTGGGCAGCTGGCGCGAGGATGCCCAGGACCCGGGGCGGCGACCGCTGGTCTGCCGCGACGTGCCCGGGGCAGGACTGACCGTGGTCGCGAGCCGCTCGCACGGGGATGCCGCGGCGCTGGATGCGTTCCTGCGTGGGCGGCGCGTGGCCGGCGTGCGCAGTGCCGGTTCCTCGCTCAAGCTGTGCCTGCTGGCGGCCGGCGAGGCCGATGTCTATCCGCGCTTCGGACGCACCATGGAGTGGGACATCGCGGCCGGCCATGCGGTGCTGGCCGGCGCGGGCGGCCGCGTCGAGGTGTGGCCCGGCGGTGGCCCGCTCGGCTACGGCAAGCCCGGCTGGGAGAACCCCCACTTCGTGGCCTGGGGGCGTTGATCCGCGCTACGCCTGCAGCCGCAGGTGCCCCAGCGGCAGCGCGCCGCCGGCCTTGACCTCGCCGAGTGAAAAGCTCGTGTGCAGGTCCTGCACGTTGGGCAGGTTGATCAGCACCTCGCGCGCGAAGCGGCTGAACTCGGCCAGGTTGGGGCAGACCACCTGCAGCTCGAACGTGCCCGAGCCGCTGATGTAGTGGCAGGCCGTGACCTCGGGGATGCTGCGGATGGCCGCCTCCATCCCCGCGAGCGCGTCGCCGGTGTTGCGTTCGGCGTCCAGCCGGACGAAGGCCAGCACGCCCAGGCCGATCTTCTCGCGGTCGATCACGGCACGGTAACCGGTGATGAAACCGGCCTCCTCCAGCGCGCGCACCCGCCGCCAGCACGGCGCGGCCGAGAGGCCGACGCGGCTGGCCAGCTCGGCATTGGTCAGGCGCCCGTCGGCCTGCAGTTCTTCCAGAATGGCGAGGTCGAATTTGTCCAGCGGTGGCATGGGTGTCTTTGGCCGGCCGGCCCGTGTTGCGCGGCACCGGGATGGGAGAGCATGAGTTTCGATGATTATCGGGTAATTTGAGAAAGAGTCTTTCTTGAATAGTGTAAATCCGGGCATGAAAAGCAAACACCTGTCAGCCATGCGGACATACACTGCGTGGCGGACGGGAACCGGATCGGCCGGCATGCTGTCTGTTCAGAGAATGCCGCTCACAAGGCGGCGCAACGCCCCACGCAGGAGACAACCCCACATGAACGCGCCACTGCCCGAGCACATCCGCAAGGCCCTGGAAACCGTCACCCTTGATGACAAGTACGCGCTCGAACATGGCCGAGCCTTCATGAGCGGCGTGCAGGCCCTGGTCAAGTTGCCCATGCTGCAGCGCCAGCGCGATGCCCTGGCCGGCAAGAACACCGCGGGCTTCATCAGCGGCTACCGCGGCTCGCCGCTGGGCGGCTATGACCAGGCGCTGTGGAACGCCAGCAAGTACCTCAAGTCGCAGAACATCGTGTTCCAGCCCGGCGTCAACGAGGAGCTGGCGGCCACCGCGGTTTGGGGCACGCAGCAGCTGGGCTTCGCGCCGCCGGGCACCAACCGGTTCGATGGCGTGTTCGGCATCTGGTACGGCAAGGGCCCCGGCGTGGACCGGTGCTCGGATGTTTTCAAGCACGCCAACATGGCCGGCACCACGCCCTGGGGCGGCGTCATCGCGGTGGCGGGTGACGACCATGTGGCCAAGAGCTCGACGGCCGCGCACCAGAGTGACCACATCTTCAAGGCCTGCGGCCTGCCGGTGTTCTTCCCGACCTCGGTGCAGGAAATCCTGGACCTTGGCATTCACGCCTTCGCCATGAGCCGCTTCAGCGGCGTGTGGACCGGCATGAAGACGATCCAGGAGATCGTGGAGTCGAGCGCGACCGCCGTGATCGACCCTGGGCGGGTCGAGATCGCCATCCCCGAATTCGAGATGCCCCCGGGTGGCGTGCACATTCGCTGGCCCGACGCGGCGCTCGAACAGGAGGCGCGCCTGTTCGACTACAAGTGGTACGCGGCGCTGGCCTATGTCCGCGCCAACCGCCTCAACCACAATGTCATCGCCGGCCCGAACGACCGCTTCGGCATCATCGCCAGCGGCAAGGCCTACAACGACATGCGCCAGGCGCTGGTCGATCTGGGGCTGGACGACGAGACCTGCCGCCGGCTGGGCATCCGCGTGCACAAGGTGACCGTGGTCTGGCCGCTGGAGGCGTCCATCACGCGCGAATTCGCTTCCGGCCTGCGCGAGATCCTGGTGGTGGAGGAAAAGCGCCAGATCATCGAGTACCAGCTCAAGGAAGAGCTCTACAACTGGCGCCCTGACGTGCGTCCGAACGTGCTGGGCAAGTTTGAGGAACCCGAGGGCGACTACAGCGGCGGCGAGTGGAGCCGTCCGAACCCGAGCGCCCACACGCTGCTGCGCGCCAATGCCGACCTGTCGCCCGCGCTGATCGCCCGCGCCATCGCGCGGCGCCTGAAAAAGCTGGGCATCCCGTCGGACATCGAGGCGCGCATCGACGCCCAGCTGGCCATCCTGGACGCGCAGGAGCGCGCCACCCAGACGCTGGTGCTCAATTCGTCGCCCGACGCCAACCGCCTGCCCTGGTTCTGCAGCGGCTGCCCGCACAACACCAGCACCCGCGTGCCCGAGGGCTCGCGCGCCATGGCCGGCATCGGCTGCCACTTCATGACCATCTGGATGGACCGCAACACGGTCGGCTTCACGCAGATGGGCGGCGAAGGCGTGCCCTGGGTGGGCCAGCAGCCCTTCAGCACCGACCAGCACGTCTTTGCCAACATCGGGGACGGCACCTACTTCCACAGCGGCATCCTGGCGATCCGCCAGAGCATCGCGGCCGGCGTCAACATCACCTACAAGGTCCTCTACAACGACGCCGTGGCCATGACCGGCGGCCAGCAGGTGGGCGAGCGTCCCGAAGGCCACAGCGTGGTGCAGATCGCGCAAAGCATGCGCGCCGAAGGCGCGGTCAAGGTCACCATCGTGACCGACGAACCGCGGAAGTACGATGGCGTGCAGGGTCTGCCCGAGGGCATCGCGATCCGCCATCGCGACGAGCTGGATGCCGTTCAGCGCGAGTTTCGCGAGATCAAGGGAACCACGGTCATCATCTACGACCAGACCTGCGCCACCGAGAAGCGCCGCCGCCGCAAGCGCGGCACCATGGCTGAGCCCGACGAGCGCGTGCTCATCAACGAGCTGGTCTGCGAGGGCTGCGGCGACTGCGGCGAGCAGAGCAACTGCCTGAGCATCGAGCCGCTGGAAACCGAGTTCGGACGCAAGCGCCGCATCAACCAGAGCACCTGCAACAAGGATTTTTCCTGCGTCAAGGGCTTCTGCCCGAGCTTTGTCACCGTCAAGGGCGGACAGCTGCGCAAGAAGGACAAGGGCGGCGCGGGTCTGGAATGGACCGGCCAGACTCCGTCCGAGCCGGCGCTGCCCGTGCTGGGCGAGCAGGCCTGGGGCATCGTCGTGGCCGGTGTCGGCGGTACCGGTGTTATCACCATCGGCCAGCTGCTGGGCATGGCCGCGCACATCGAGGGCAGGGGCATCGTCACGCAGGACGCGGCGGGCCTGGCCCAGAAGGGCGGGGCCACCTGGAGCCATGTGCTCATCGGTGCCAGCCAAGACGCAATCCGCACCACCCGGGTGGGCACGGCCTCGGCCGACTTGGTCATCGGTTGCGATCCGATCGTGGCCGCAGGCAAGGAAACGCTGCAGCGCCTGCGGGCCGGTCGCAGCCATGTGGCGCTGAACACCAATGCCACGCCAACGGCGGCCTTCGTGAAGAATCCGCAGTGGCAGAACCCCGCGCAGGCCTGCGTGGACGCGCTGGTACAGGTGCTGGGCGAGCAGGACGTGGGGCGCTTTGACGCCGAGGCCGCCGCCTCGCGCCTGATGGGCGACTCCATCTACGCCAACCCCATGATGCTCGGCTACGCCTGGCAGCGGGGCTGGGTGCCGCTGGGCCGTGCTGCGCTGATGCGGGCCATCGAGCTGAACAACGTGCAGGTGGAAAAGAACCAGCAGGCTTTCGAGTGGGGGCGCCGTGCCGCGCAGGATCCCAAGGCGATGGCGCTGCTGCTGGCGCGCGCCGCCGGCACTGCGCAGGTGATCCGGTTCCAGCCGCGCGACACCATCGACAGCCTGGTGAGCCGGCGCGTGGCCTTCCTCACGCAGTACCAGAATGCCGCCTATGCGGGCGAATACGAGGCCTTTGTGCGCCGCGTCGAGCAGGTGGAGGCGCCGCTGGGCAAGACGTCGCTGACCGAGGCCGTGGCGCGCTACCTGTTCAAGCTCATGGCCTACAAGGACGAGTACGAGGTCGCCCGCCTGCTGACCGACAAGGCCTTCCACGAGCAGATCGCCACACAGTTCGAGGGCGACTACCAGCTGCACCTGAACCTGGCGCCGCCGCTGCTGGCCAGGCGCAACGAGCGTGGCGAACTCGTCAAGCGCCGCTTCGGCCCCTGGATGCTCAAGGCCATGGGCGTGCTGGCGAAGATGAAAGGCCTGCGCGGCACCGCCTTCGACATCTTTGGCCGCACCGAGGAGCGCCGCACCGAGCGTGCCCTGATCGCACAGTACCGGCAGGACATCGAGGCCTTTCTGTCCGGACTGGACGCCGACAGCCATGCGCTGGCGCTGGAAATCGCCCGCCTGCCGGAGCAGATCCGCGGTTACGGCCACGTGAAGGAGCGGCACATCCAGGCCGCACGTGCCCGGCGCGAGGAACTGCTGGCCCGCCGGCAGATGGCCGGTTCGGTGCCCGAAGGCGCGACCGCCCGGGTGGCCTGATTCCGTCCGGCCCCGCGGCAGGGTGGGGCCGCATACAATGCCAGTTTGGGCCGAATGCCGGCCGGTGACCCCGCCAGCGGGGCCGCCGGCCTTCGGCTGCCCGCTTCAACCGACTCTTCCGGAGACCCTACGTGTTCATTTCCAACGCATACGCCCAGGCCGCAGCCGGCGGCGACACCTCCAGTTCCCTGATCAGCATGCTGCCCCTGGTGCTGATGTTCGTGGTGCTGTACTTCGTGATGATCCGGCCCCAGATGAAGCGCCAGAAGGAGCACCGCGCCATGATCGAGGCCCTGGCCAAGGGCGATGAGGTCGTGACGGCCGGCGGTTTCCTGGGCAAGGTGTCCAGGATCGGCGAAACCTACATCGGCGTCGAGCTGGCCGACGGCGTGGAAGTCCAGATGCAGCGGACCGCCGTGGTGCAGGTGCTGCCCAAGGGGACGCTGAAGTAACACGCTCCTGCGCCGCTGACGCGGCTTCCCCCCTCCGTGGCGCGCCTTCGGCGCTTCGAGGGGGACGGCACCGACGGCCCGGCGGAGCCGGTTCCGTGGTGCCCCTGGCGCCGAGACTTTTGCGCTTGACAGTTTTTTTGCCTCCTGGGCCACGCTTATGAACCGATATCCGCTGTGGAAGTACGCCATCATCGTGGTGGCGTTGCTGATCGGCCTGATCTATTCGCTGCCGAACCTGTTCGGCGAGTCGCCTGCCGTGCAGGTGTCGTCGGGCAAGGCCACGGTGAAGGTGGACGAGGGCACGGTGGCGCGGGTGGAGTCGGTGCTGGCCGAGTCGGGGCTCAAGCCCTCGCTGGTCCAGTTCGACGGCAACTCGGTCAAGGCCCGTTTCGAGACCACCGACGAACAGCTCAAGGCGCGCGACCTGCTCGAGCGCGCCTTCAACCCCGATCCGGTCGCGCCGACCCATGTGGTGGCGCTGAACCTGTTGCCGCGCACGCCCGCGTGGCTGGCCGGTCTGGGCGCGGCGCCCATGTACCTGGGCCTGGACCTGCGCGGTGGCGTGCACTTCCTGCTCGAGGTGGACATGGCAGCCGCCCTGCAGCGGCGTGCCGACGTGCTGGCCGCCGACCTGCGCTCCGTCCTGCGTGAAAAGGGCATCCGCCACGGCGGCATCAGCCGCAGCGGCAATGCGGTCGAGGTCCGCACCAACGACGAGGCCGGTTTCGACGCGATCCGCGACCTGGTGCGCACCCAGTTCCCGGACCTGCAGCCGGCCGAGGGCATCACGGCGGCATCCGGGCGGCTGGTGCTGAACATCCGGCCCGAGACCGTCCGTACGGTGCAGGACCAGGCGCTCAAGCAGAACATGACCACCCTGCACAACCGGATCAACGAGCTCGGCGTGGCCGAGCCGGTGATCCAGCAGCAGGGTGCCAACCGCATCGTGGTGCAGCTGCCGGGCGTGCAGGACACCGCCAAGGCCAAGGACATCCTGGGCCGCACCGCCACGCTGGAGCTGCGCCTGGTGGACGAGAGCGCCGAGGGCCGCGCGGCCGAGCGCGGCACCGGCCCCGTGCCCTTCGGCTCCGAGCGCTATCTGGAGCGCAACGGCCAGGCCGTCATCGTCAAGCGCGAGGTGCTGCTCACGGGCGAGAACCTGACCGACGCGCAGGCGGGCTTCGACGACACCCAGCAGCCGGCCGTGCACCTGACGCTGGACAGCAAGGGCTCGCGCGTGTTCCGCGACATCACGCGCGAGAACATCGGCAAGCGCATGGCCATCATCCTGTTCGAGAAGGGCCAGGGCGAGGTCGTGACGGCGCCGGTGATCCGTTCGGAAATCGGCGGCGGCCGGGTGCAGATCTCGGGCGCCATGACGACGGTCGAGGCCAACGACACCGCGTTGCTGCTGCGCGCCGGCTCGCTGGCGGCACCGATGGAGATCATCGAGGAGCGCACCGTCGGCCCGAGCCTGGGCGCCGAGAACATCCAGCGGGGCTTCAACAGCGTGGTCTGGGGATTCCTGGTCATCGTCGCGTTCATGTGCGTGTACTACATGCTGTTCGGCGTGTTTTCCAGCATCGCCCTGACGGTGAACCTGATGCTGCTGGTGGCGCTGCTGTCGATGCTGCAGGCCACCCTGACCCTGCCCGGCATCGCGGCGCTGGCGCTGGCGCTGGGCATGGCCATCGACTCCAACGTACTGATCAACGAGCGCATCCGCGAGGAACTGCGCGCCGGCGCATCGCCGCAGATGGCCATCCACGCCGGCTTCGACCGTGCCTGGGCCACCATCCTGGACTCCAACGTGACGACTCTTATCGCCGCGCTGGCGCTGCTGATGTTCGGCTCCGGCCCCGTGCGGGGCTTTGCGGTCGTGCACGCGCTGGGCATCCTGACCTCGATGTTCTCGGCCGTGTTCTTCATGCGCGGCCTGGTCAACCTCTGGTACGGACGCCGCAAGAAACTCAAGGGCGTGTCCATCGGGCAGGTCTGGCGCCCGGACACGGAGTTTGTCAGCGTGGCCGGCAGCAAGTCCGGCAAGGAATGAGCCATGAGCCGGCACCGCATGCGTCCGGCGCATCCGGGGCTTCTCTGAGAATGCCGGGAAAGGAATAAGGCGAGATGGAGTTTTTCCGCATCAAGAAGGACATTCCCTTCATGAAGCACGCGCTGGTGCTGAACGTGATTTCGCTGATCACGTTCGCGCTGGCGGTGTTCTTCCTTGTGACCCGGGGCCTGCACCTGTCGGTGGAGTTCACGGGCGGCACCGTGATCGAGGTCGGTTACTCGCAGCCGGCCGACCTGTCCAGGATCCGTGGCACCGTGACTGGCCTGGGCTATGCCGACGACACGCAGGTGCAGAACTTCGGCACCTCGCAGGACGTCATCATCCGCCTGCCCCCGCGTGAGGGGCAGACCTCGGCCCAGCAGAGCGAGCAGGTGCTCGCGGCGCTCAAGGCCGACAACCAGGATGTCACGCTCAAGCGCACCGAGTTTGTCGGCCCGCAGGTGGGCGAGGAACTGGTGCGCAACGGCCTGCTGGCGCTGGCCCTGGTGGTGGTGGGCATCTCGGCCTACCTGGGCTTCCGGTTCGAATGGAAGTTCGGTATTGCCGGCATCCTGGCCAACCTGCACGATGTGGTGATCATCCTGGGCTTCTTCGCCTTCTTCCAGTGGGAGTTCTCGCTGGCGGTGCTGGCCGCGGTGCTGGCCGTGCTGGGCTATTCGGTCAACGAGTCGGTGGTGATCTTCGATCGCATCCGCGAGGCCTTCCGCAAGTTCCGCAAGATGGACACGCCGCAGGTGATCGACCACGCTATCACCAGCACGATGAGCCGTACCATCATCACCCACGCCTCCACCGAGGCGGTGGTGCTCTCGATGTTCTTCTTCGGCGGCCCGACGCTGCACTACTTTGCCCTGGCCCTGACCATCGGCATCGTCTTCGGCATCTACTCGTCGGGGTTCGTGGGCGGGGCGCTGGTGATGTGGATGGGCGTCAAGCGGGAGGATTTGGTCAAGAACACCCGCAAGGAGGGAGACCCGAACGACCCGAACGCCGGCGCCGTCGTGTAAGGGCGACACTTGCCGCGAAGGGTTGCATTGCAGGAGATGACCTGATTGGCGTCGCGGGCTTTCATGTCATACTGATTCAATGGCGTCGTTTTCGGGCCCGCAAGTCACCCAACTCGGGAAACAGGCACGTGAGCTGTTCGTCGCTCACGTCAGCCGGGTGTTGCCCGAGATCGGGAAAGCCTGCCATTCGCGGCTGCTGGCGCAGATGGATGAGCCCGGTTCCAGCCGGGAGCGGCAGGACCGCCGCGACGCCTATCAGGCCTTCCACGCTGCCCATGCCACCTGGGTCATCGGCTGCCGCCAGGCGCTGCTGGGTAGCCTGCAGCAGCGACCGCAGGATCTCTCCGAAGGCCTTGGCGGGAGGCCGGGCCGGCTGGAGCTGCTGGCCGAAGGTGCCATGGACAACCAGATCCTGGCCTCGCGCTTGGCCTTGCGCGTGCTGGACCAGGCATCCACCGAACTGAACGAACTGCGGCTGCGCATCCAGCATCTGGAGCAGTTGAAGGAAATGCGGAAAGGCGATGTGCTGTTGCCCGATGTGACGGCGCGCATCCTGGTCGACCAGTGGCTCGACGTCAAGATGCCGCGCGAGTCGTGGCCGATGGTGCAGGACACCATCGCGCCGCTGCTGGCCAGGCACATGCACGATGCCTACAAGGCCACGAACCAGTTCCTCATCGCCAGCGGGGTGATGAAGCAGATCGACCTGAGTTCGCTGGTGCGGCGCGCGCCCGGCTCGCGCAGCGAGGCGCGCCCGGGCGGTGCGGCCCAGGAACCGGGCCATCCGCTTCAGGAGGAAGCCGCTGCGCCGCAGACCGGCGGCCCGGCTTCCGGTGGTGGCTGGCGGTCATCGGGTGGCGCCGGCGGCCCGTCGTGGTCGTCGGGATCCGGTGCCTTGTCCGGTGCCAGCGGGCCGGGGTCGGTTTCTGGCGGTGGCGCCGGACCTTATTCCCGGGCCGGGGCCCTGGGGCACGGGGCCACCGGCGGAGGTGGTGTCTACGACGAAACCCGGATGCTCACCGGTGCGTCGCCGCTGGCGCGCGCGCGCATGCGGGCGCAGGGCGTGATGGGGCGGCTCAAACGCTTCCTGACCGAGCGCGTGGGCGACGATTTCGCTGCCACCGAGGTGCTGCCGGTGTCGCCGCGCCTGCAAAAGGCCATCGCCGTTTCGCCGCCCGTGCTCAGCGCCGATGTCGGCCTGCCGACCACCGGGCAGTCGGTGTCGCAGGCGCTGCAGGTCGATCAGGTGCATGTCGAGCGGGCGGCCATCGCGCTGCGCGAACGCAGCAACGAGCTCAAGCAGGCAGCCGAGACGCCGAGCGAGAAGGCCATTGTCGAGGTCGTGGCGCTCATGTTCCAGAGCATCCTCGCCGAGGAGCGCATTCCGGCCAGCGTGCGCGTGTGGTTCGCGCGCCTGCAGCTGCCGGTGCTGCGCGTGGCGCTGGCCGAACCGGAATTTTTCAACTCGCTCCAGCACCCGGCACGCCAGCTGATCGACCGCATGGGCGGCTGCGTGATGGGCTTCGAATCCGAGGTCAACGGCAGCGCGCTGGAAGCCGAGATCCGACGCATCGTGCAGGTGATCGAGCAGTACCCGGAGACCGGCCGGCGCGTGTTCAAGCTGGTCTACGACGAATTCGAGAAATTCCTCTCGACCTACCTGACCGAGAGCACCAACGTGCGCCGCTTCGTGCCGATCGCGCAGCAGATCGAGCAGAAGGAGACGCTGTCGGTGCAGTACACGATCGAGCTGCGCAAACTGCTCGACGACGTGTCGGTGCGCGACGAGATCCGGTCATTCCTGTTCCAGGTCTGGGTGGACGTGCTGGCCGTGGCCAGCGTCAAGTACGGCGTCAAGCATGCCGAAACCGCTGCGCTCAAGCAGGTGGCTTCCGACCTGTTGTGGGCGGCCAGTGCCAAACCCAACCGCAATGATCGCGCGCGGGTGATCCAGCAGCTGCCGGGGCTGCTGCAGCGCCTGCGCCAGGGCATGTCGTTGCTGGGCTTGCCGCCAGGCATGCAGGACAGCCGCATCAAGTCCGTCAGCGACACGCTGGCCGATGCCTTCATGTCGCGCACCGAGGCCATCCCGCAGGAGCGGCTGGACCAGCTGTCGCAGCGGCTGGCCAACCTGGAGGATTTCCTGCCCGAGGGCGGGGTGGCCGACCTGGATCTGGACAACGAGAGCCTCGAGATGATCACCGGGGTCGATGCGGGCAACATCGAGGTGATCCGCGCCGGTGGCAGCCAGCCCTCCGAGGCGATGCGCGCCTGGGCAGCCGAGCTGCAGATCGGCAACTGGTTCAGTCTGGATCACAACGGCCGGCTGGCCAGCGTGCAGCTGGCCTGGCGCAGCCAGCATGGCCAGCTGTTCATGTTCGTGAGCAGTGCGGGGCGCTGCTACCTCATGCAGACCAACCGCGTGGCCTCGTATCTGCAGGCCGGACTCCTGCTGCCGAGCGAGGAAGAGACCCTGACGGTGCGCGCCACGCGCGACGCGCTCACCAAGCTCGACGCCAACCCCGAGCGCCTGCTGGCCTGAGAAGGGGCCGCAGCTGCGTCAGGCAGTGCGCTGGCGTTGCAGCAGGCCGCCGGGCAGCCGCGCGACCCGGCCGTCCAGTTCCAGCTCGAACAGTCGAGCCTGCAGGCGATCGGTGGGTTCCCCGGTGCGCGCCTGCAAGGCATCCAGGCTGACCGGATCAAAGCCCATGGCCAGTAGCAACGGGTCTTCTTCGGGCAACGGATCGTCGGCGCGGCCGGCAGGTGCCAGTGCCGGCGATGGCGCGAGCCGAAGGTCTTCGAGGATGTCCTGGGCCGACTCGACCAGCTTGGCGCCCTGGCGGATCAGCGCATGGCAGCCACGCGACTGGGGGGCGTGGATCGACCCGGGAATGGCGAACACCTCGCGCCCCTGTTCAACGGCGGTGCGCGCGGTGATCAGCGAACCCGACTGCAGCGCGGCTTCCACCACAAGTGTGCCTTGCGAGAGCCCGGAAATGATGCGGTTGCGTTGAGGGAAGTGGGGTGCCATCGGCGGCGTGCCGAGCAGGAACTCGCTGACCAGGGCACCACCACCGCTGGCGATGCGGTGCGCGAGTTCGGCATGCTGTTTCGGATAGACGCGGTCCAGTCCGGTGCCGACGACCGCGATGGTGGGAGCCCCGGCGTCGAGCGCGCCGTTGTGTGCTGCGCCGTCGACGCCCTGGGCCAGGCCCGAGACGATGCACAGGCCCGCTTCGCCGAGGGCGCGCGCGAACTGCCGGGCATTGTCCCTGCCTTGCGGGGTGGGGTGGCGGCTGCCGACGATGGCCAGTCGCACCGGGTGATGCAGGACCTCGTGTTGGCCCTGCACGAACAGCATGAGCGGCGGGTCGGCGATGTTCAGGAGTTCGGCCGGGTAGCCAGAGTCGCCGAGAGTCAAGATGCGGTGACGGTCGGGGACCGCGGCCAGCCAGGCCAGATGTTGCTCAAGCGCGGCGTCCAGACCGACGGGCGGTGTGGACAGCGACTGCGCCAGCCGGGGGCCGACAACGTCGGCCAGAAGGGAAGCGGGCTGGGCAAAGATGGCCGGCGGCAGCCCGAAGGCGGCCAGCAGGCACCGCGCCGTTTCGCGGCCGACGCCCGGTGTGAGGTGCAGCCTCAGCCAGCCGGCGAGCTCGTCCCGGTGCATGCGGACACGGGCAACTCAGGGGTTGGTGAAGCGGTCGCCCACCTTGGCACCGTCGCCGACCTCCAGCACGAGCGCGTAGGAGACCTTCTGGAAGGTGAGGAACACCATCATCAGGCCGTTGCGCTCGCCGGGCAGGCGCAGGCGGGTGCGCGCGTCGTCGGTCTTGTCGACGACCTGGTGCGCGTCGCGCAGCAGGGCCAGCACGTTGCCGCGTTCCAGTCCGTGCTCGCTGCCGCGGTTGATGGCGACGACCTGGTTCTGGCCGGCGTAGGTCACGCCACTGCCGTAGACGGCCACGATCTGGCCGTTCTGGGCGGTGCTTGGCGCGCTCGGCACGTAGTGAGAGAAGTCGCGCGCAGGTTCGGGCAGCAGGCGATCACCGACGCGCATCTCTTCCTTGGTGGAGACGATGTCGATGGTGGCGGGCACGATCTCGCCGTCGGCCAGGTCGTCAACCGGAGCTGCCGGCAGCTGGGCGCGCTGGATGTTGGACTCCTGTTTCTCGTACGGCGGGGTGTAGACGTCGCCGCGTGGAGCCTCGCCGGTTTTGGGTTTCGGGGCCTCGACCACGGTTTCGTCGCGCACCAGGCGTGCCTTGCCCACGTACTGGGCTTCATAGCCGAGGATTTCGCCCGTGGTCGGGTCCTTGAGCGGCGTGGCGTTGCGGAACACGCGGTAGTCGCGTGGCTTGCCGGGGGCCGTGCTCAGCGGCTCGGTGGTGGTGTCCTTGCCGTAGCGGGCACGGGCATAGGCGCGGTCGCCGCTGCTGAGCAGCACGCGGCTGTCGGGGGCGGCGACGATGCGCGGCGCCTTGGCGAACGTGGCCTCGTCCACGATCAGCGGCTCGGCCAGAAAACTCTCGATGGCTTGCAGGCGCACGGGCGGAATGGCAGAGTCGGACAGGCTCTCGGCGCGAACGCGCGGCGAGACCTTGACGGTTGCGATGCCGCCGCCGGGGCCACGGGTGGACAGGCGCGCACGGTCGCCGTCCTTGATCAGGTAGAGCACCTGGCCGGGGTAGATCAGGTGGGGGTTGCGGATCTGGTCCAGATTCATGCCCCAGAGCTCGGGCCAGCGCCAGGGACGGTTGAGGAACAGCCTGGAGATGTCCCAGAGGGTGTCGCCGCGCTTGACGGTGTACTGGTCGGGGGCGGAGGCCGCCAGCTCGGAGATCGGGACGCCGGTTTCGGCCACCTGCTGCGCGGTGGTGCGCTGGCCGGCCGTGACGGGCCAGTCGCGCGCGGCGGCGGGGCTGCTGGCAAGCAGCGCGAGGGCGGCGGCGGACGCCAGCAGGGCGGGAGCGGCACGACGGGTGCGCACGGCGACGGTCGGACGGTTCTGGTTCGGCATGTATCGGGCCCCTGGGGCATGCGCGCCCACCTGCGCCGGGTCAGCCACGGGCGGATCGGGTGCGGCGGCAGCGTTCTTTCTTGACAAGTCGCTTTTGATTTTGCGCCCAAGCCCTTGATTAGGCAATGTTTATGGCACTTTCTGCCGGCAGGCAGCATCAAAAGTGGCGAAAATAGCGACAAAAGCCCTTCAGACTCCCATGACCGCACCCCAGCCACTGCCCATCCTCCGTTATCCCGATCCCCGGCTGCACACCGTGGCCAAGCCGGTGGCCAGCGTGGACCAGCGCATCCGCGACCTGGTCGAGCGCATGTTTGCGACCATGTACGAGGCCAACGGCATCGGGCTGGCGGCGACCCAGGTGGATGTGCACGAGCGCCTGATCGTGATCGACGTGAGCGAGACGCGTGACCAGCGGCTGGTGCTGATCAATCCCGAGATCGAATGGGCCAGCCCTGAAAAGCGCAAGGGCGAGGAGGGCTGCCTGTCGGTGCCGGGCATCTACGATGGTGTCGAGCGCTCGGTGGCGGTGCGCGTGCGCGCGCTGGACGAGCAGGGCAACAGCCGCACGATCGAGGCCGAGGGGCTGCTGGCGGTGTGCATCCAGCACGAGATGGACCACTTGCTGGGCAAGGTGTTCGTGGAATACCTGTCCCCGCTGAAGCAGAATCGCATCAAGACCAAGCTGGTCAAGGCGCAGCGGGAGGCGGCGCGCGCATGATCAAGCCGGCCCGCGCCTGGTGGACGGCCTGCGTGGCCATGTGCATGGCCGTGCTGGCGGGTTGCGCCGGCATGCCCGAGCGCATCCAGACGGGCACGCCGCGGGCCGCGATCGAGCAGCGCCTGGGCCGTCCGACGGCCGAATACCGGCTGCCCGATGGCGGCCGGCGCCTGCAGTACTCGCGCCAGCCGGCCGGTCACGAGGTCTACAACCTCGACCTGGATGCACAGGGGCTGCTGCTGCGCACCGAGCAGGTGATGGATATCCACTGGCTGCAGCGGCGCGTCGAGGTGCACCGCTGGCGGCGCGAGGACGTGCTGATGCACCTGGGCCGTCCGGCTTTCGTGGAGCGCGTGGCGAGCTTCCGTGGCGATGTCTGGACCTACCGGTTTCTGGAGATGAACATCCGGCGTCAGGCCCATCTGCACATCGACCCCGAGGGGGTGGTGCGGATCCTGATGTTCACCGACGAACCCATGCCCGATCCGCCGCCGGACCGGTCCTGAACACAGCCTTCCTTTTCATACCCATCCCATGAAACTTGTCTATGCGGGGACGCCGGCCTTTGCCCGAGTGGCCCTGGAGCGGCTGCATGCCGCCGGCTTCGATATCCCGCTGGTGCTGACGCAGCCGGACCGGCCCGCGGGCCGTGGCATGAAGCTGCAGCCTTCGCCGGTCAAGCAGTTCGCCCTGGAACACGGCATTGCAGTGGCGCAGCCGCGCAGCCTGCGGCTGGACGGGCGCTACCCCGAGGATGCCGCCGAGGCCAGGGCGGCGATCGAGGCGGTGGATGCCGACGTCATGGTGGTCGCGGCCTACGGGCTGATCCTGCCGCGCTGGGTGCTGGACACGCCGCGCCAGGGCTGCCTGAACATCCACGCCTCGCTGCTGCCCCGCTGGCGCGGCGCGGCGCCGATCCATCGCGCCATCGAGGCGGGTGACGCGGAGACGGGCGCGACCATCATGCAGATGGACGAGGGTCTGGACACCGGCGACATGCTGCTGGTCGAGCGCTTGTCGATCCGGCCGGACGACACAACGGGCAGCCTGCATGACCGGCTGGCCGATCTTGGCGGCCGCCTGATCGTGGAGGCGCTGGAGCTGGCGGCTTGTGGCGGCCTTCGGCGCACGCCGCAGCCGGCCGAGGGGGTGACCTACGCCCACAAGATCGAGAAGGCCGAGGCGCAGATCGACTGGTCGCAGCCGGCCGAGGTGATCGGGCGGCGCGTGCGCGCCTTCGACCCGTTCCCCGGTGCCTCGACCACGGCGGGTGGCGAGGCGGTGAAGGTGTGGGCGGCGCGCGCCGAGCCGGGCGGATCGGGTGCGCCCGGTCAGGTGCTTGCAGCCGATGCGCAGGGCATCCGCGTGGCGACGGGCGAAGGCGTGCTGGTGCTGACCCAGCTGCAGCGCGCGGGCGGCAAGCGCCTGCCGGTGGGCGATTTTCTGCGCGGCTTCGCGCTGGCGCCGGGCCAGGTGCTGGGGGCCGGTGCCGGCGCTGCCGGGGGCTGATGCATGTTCTTTCAGGCCGAACACCGGCGCTACCCGGAGTACCGGGAAGGCGCCCGCGACCAGATCAGCGTGGCCATGGGCATCGCTGCCTGGGGGCTGATGACCGGCGTGGCGATGGTCAAGTCCGGGCTCTCGGTGCTGGAGTCGCTGCTGATGACCTTCATCGTCTATGCCGGCAGTGCGCAGCTGGCGGCGGTGCCGATGATCGCGGCCGGCGCGCCGCTATGGGTGATCCTGGTGGCCGCGTTCTGCGTCAACCTGCGTTTCGTGGTGTTCTCGGCGCATTTGCGGCCCTACCTGTCGCACCTGCCGCGCTGGCAGCGTGTCGCCTCGGGCTATGTGACGGGCGACCTGAGCTATGTGTTCTTCGCCAGACGCTACCCCAGACCGGGGACAACGCCTGACGAGCGCGCGCGCCAGTACGCCTACCTGATGGGCAACTGCGCCATCAACTACCTGGCCTGGATGGGCGCGAGCGTGGCGGGCATCGTGCTGGCCAACGCCATCCCGACGTCCTGGGGGCTGGGGTTTGCGGGCATCCTGGCGCTGGTGGGCGTGCTCTGCTCGCTGGCCACCTCGCCGCTGCGCATCGTCGCGGCCGGCGTGTCCGGCATGGCGGCGGTGGCGGCGGTGTCGCTGCCGCTCAGGCTCAACGTGCTG
Source organism: Pseudomonadota bacterium (assembly GCA_023415035.1). GTDB lineage: Bacteria > Pseudomonadota > Gammaproteobacteria > Burkholderiales > Burkholderiaceae_C > Hydrogenophaga. Next base: position 30,460 of record JAEZLX010000106.1, read on the forward strand.
GTGGCCATTGCCAGCGCGGTGGCGATGTGCCTGGTGCTCGAGAAAATGCCGCTGATGCGGCGCGAGGGGGGCGACCATGCTTGATCTGCACTGGCATACGCTGCTGGTCATCGTCGCGCTGGGCGTGGTGACGGTACTGACGCGCTCGTTCTTTCTGTTCTCGGAAAAACCGTGGACGCTGCCGGCGTGGGCCCAGCGGGGCCTGCAGTACGCGCCGATCGCGGCGCTGGCCGCGGTGGTCGTGCCCGAGGTGGTGACCATGCAGGGGGTGCTGGTGGACACCTGGCGGGACGCCCGCCTGTACGCGACCGTGACCGGTGCCGCGTGGTTCTTCTGGAAGAAGGGTGTGCTCGGCACGATCGTCGCGGGGATGGCGGTGTACCTGCCGCTGCGGCTGGGCCTGGGCTGGTGAACCGGCCCGGCCGATACCCCTGACGGATGGCCGGCCTGGTCGTCGTGCGAGAATTCCCATCTTGCTTGCCAGGGTCCATGAGTGCCATGTCTTCCTTTCCCGAGCTGTTCGAACAGATGTTCGACGTGCAGGTTTCCGTGCTCATTCCGGCCAAGGATGAGGCTGGCAACATCGGATCGCTTGTCACCGAGATTGCACAGGCGCTGGGCCCGGTGTGCCCCTACGAGATCGTGCTGGTCGACGACGGCAGCGGCGACGGCACCGGCCAGGTGTTCCTGCAGCGCTGCCGCGAGCTGGGCGCGCCGGCGCAGCTGCTGCGCCATGCCCGCAGCTGCGGCCAGAGCACGGCGCTGATGACGGCCGCCCGCCACGCGCGCGGGCGCTACCTGCTGACGATCGACGGCGACGGCCAGAACGACCCGGCCGACATTCCGGCGCTGCTGGCCGAGGCGGGGAAGATGGCGGCGCAGGACAAGGACTTCTGCATTGCCGGCTACCGCAAGAACCGGCGCGACACCGAGTGGAAGAAGATCCAGTCGAAGATCGCCAATGCGGTGCGCCGCCGCATCCTCGATGACGGCGTGCCGGATACCGGCTGCGGGTTGAAGCTGATTCCCCGCCGAACCTGGCTGATGCTGCCGTACTTCGACCACATGCACCGTTACATCCCGGCGCTGGTGCTGCGTCTGGGGGGCAAGGTCTCCGTGGTGCCGGTGAACCACCGCCACCGGCAGGCCGGCGTGTCCAAGTACACGGCGTGGAACCGCCTGTGGGTCGGCATCGTCGACATGTTCGGCGTGCGCTGGCTGATCCGCCGCAGCAGGCAGCCCCAGCTGGAACGGGTGGAAAGCACGTCGGCATGAAGTCCGACGCGAAGCTGCTGGTCAAACCGCTGGTCTTGACCGGTGTGCTGACGCTGGCCTTCGTGGCCCTGCACGCCGGCTGGCTGGGCGACGTGACCGAGGAAGACCTGCTGCGCCGGCTGTTCAGCCAACACCAGGCCGTTGCCTGGCCTGTGTTCCTGCTGGGGTCCGTCGTCTACACCGCGCTGGGCGCGCCACGCCAGGTGCTGGCCTTCTGCTGCGGCTATCTGCTCGGCGGCTGGTGGGGTGGCGTCTTGGCCACGCTGCTGACAGCGCTGGGTGCGCTGCTGACCATGGCGGCGGTGCGCCTCACCGGTCTGGACTGGCTGCGCCGCCAACACGTGCGGCAGATCCAGCGGGTGCGTGACATCCTGGCGGACGACACGTGGCTGTGGATCTGCGTCATCCGCCTGATGCCCGTGGGCTCGAACCTGCTGACCAACATCGCCGCGGCGCTGGCCGGGCTCAACCTGCGGCAGGTGCTGGCAGGCAGCCTGCTGGGCTACCTGCCGCAGTCGCTGCTGTTCGCTTACGCGGGTCGCGGCATGGCCCTGCAGGACAACACCAAGCTGTGGATCAGCCTGGGCCTGCTGGTGATTTCCAGCGTGCTGGCCTGGTACCTGTATCACCACGGGTTCAAGCAGCGTCTGGCGCGGCTGAAGGAGGCCGGGCATGACTGAGTCGGTGCGGCCGGATGACCGCGCCGGTGTGCCGGTGTGGCTGCTGGTCGCGCTGGCGGCCGTCGTGATGCTGGCGGGCATCGGGCTGCGCGGCCCCTGGCCGGCGGACGAGCCGCGCTTTGCGCAGATCGCGCGCGAGATGGTCGAGTCGGGCCAATGGCTGTTCCCGATGCGGGGCGGCGAGCCCTATCCGGACAAGCCGCCGGTGTTCGTCTGGCTGGTGGCGCTGTGCTACCTGGTCACGGGACAGCTCAAGATCGCCTTTCTGTTGCCGAGCGCGATCGCCGGGCTGGGCACGCTCTGGCTGGTGCACGACATGGGGCGCCGGCTCTGGGGTGACGACGTCGCGCGTGCGGCCGCACTGGTGCTGCTGATCACCCCGCAGTTCCTGCTGCAGGCCAAGACCGCGCAGATCGATGCGCTGGTCTGCTTCTGGATCACCCTGGGCTGTTACGGCCTTTTGCGGCACTTCCTGCTAGGGCCGGCCTGGGGTTGGTACGTGACCGCCTTCGTGGCGATGGCACTGGGCATCATGACCAAGGGCGTGGGCTTCCTGCCGCTGCTGATGCTGCCGCCGCTGGCGTTGTGGGGTGCCCGCGCGCGAGCCGCCGGGACGGCCGAGGTCTGGGGCTGGCGCAGCTGGCTCGGGCCGGTGGCCCTGCTGGCGACGCTGGCCCTGTGGCTCGGGCCCATGCTGTGGCAGGTGGCGGCCTCGGGCAGCGCGGAGCTGCAGGCCTACCGCGACAACATCCTGCTGCGGCAGACGGCCGGCCGATATGCCAACCCCTGGGGGCACCTCAAGCCCTGGCACTATTTCCTCACCCAGGCGATGCCGACGGTGTGGCTGCCGCTGACCCTGCTGCTGCTGACCCAGTGGCGGCGGCTGGTGCGTGTGTGGCGCGAAGATCCGCGGGCGCGCAGCCTGATGGCCTGGGTGGCGCTGGTGATCGTGTTCTTTTCGTTCAGCCGCGGCAAGCGCGAGGTCTACATCCTGCCGGCCCTGCCCATGCTGGCCCTGGTGGCGGGCGTGCTCTGGCAGCGCGTGCTGGCCGAGCGGGGCGAAGGCGTGACCCGCGTCGTGCTGCGGCTGGTGGCCGGTGCTCTGGGGCTGACGGTGCTGGCGCTGGGCGCGCTGGCCCTGTGGCAGCCCGGCGCCCTGGGTGCGAAGGCGGCGGCCTATGCCGACGAGATGGCTGATCTGGCGCTGCCGGTGCTGATCCTGGGGGCGGTATCGCTGGCGGTGCTGGCGCTGGCCTGGCGGCGTCCGCTGCTGGATCAGCTGGCTGCGGTGTCCCTGGCCAGCTGGCTGGTCATCGGGTTGCTGGTGTGGCCGGCAATGGACCCGCACCGCACGCCCAGGGCGGCCATGGCGGATCTGGAGCGGCGCCTGCCGGCGTCGGCCGAGCTGGGGCTGCTGGATTTCAAGGAGCAGTTCCTGCTGTACGCGCGCCGCCCGGTCACGCATTTCAGCTACCTGGCGCCGCTGGAGGAGCAGGAGCGCAATGCCTGGCAGTGGATGCGCGAGCGGCCGGACCGCTGGCTGCTGCTGCCGGGCAGCGACCGGCTGACCTGTTTCGATCCGTCGCGCGCGCAGCCGCTGGTGTCGGCCCACCGGCGCGAGTGGGTGCTGCTCGATGCGTCGGCGCTGCGGCACGATTGCCCGCCGCCGCAGCAGGTGCGACGCTACACCTGGCAACCCCGGCGCCTGGATATTCTCGAACCATGACGACTCCCGAAACCCTGCAACCGCGCCGCGTGCTGGTCACCGGCGCCGCCGGTTTCATCGGCTTTCACGCGTGCCAGCGGCTGCTCGCCGATGGCGTCGAGGTGCTGGGCGTGGACAGTCTCACGCCGTACTACGATCCCCGGCTCAAGCAGGACCGGCTGGCGGTGCTGCAGGCGCAGGCCGGGTTCCGCTTCGAGCGGCTCGACCTGGCCGACCGGGCGGCGACCGCGGCCTTGTTCCAGCACGAGCGCTTCGACGCCGTGCTGCATCTGGCGGCGCAGGCCGGCGTGCGCTACTCGGTCGAGAACCCGCTGGCTTATCTGGACAGCAACCTCGCCGGCATGATGAACGTGCTGGAGGGCTGCCGTCATGCGGGCGTCGCCCATCTGGTCTATGCCTCGTCCAGCTCGGTGTACGGCGCGGGCAACACCATGCCGCTGACCGAGGACAAGGTGACCGACCGACCGGTGTCGCTGTACGCGGCGAGCAAGAAGGCCAACGAGGTCATGGCCTACAGCTACAGCCATCTCTACGGCCTGCCGGCCAGCGGCCTGCGGCTGTTCACGGTGTATGGCCCCTGGGGGCGGCCCGACATGGCGATCTTCCGTTTCGTGCGCGCCATCGAGGCGGGCGAGACCATCGACGTTTACAACCACGGCCGGATGCGGCGCGACTTCACCTATGTCGGCGACGTGGTCGAAGCCATCGCGCGTGTGCTGCGCCGCCCGCCACTGCGCCAGGGCGATGCGCCGCCGCAGCGTGTGCTCAACGTGGGCAACAGCGCGCCGGTGATGCTGATGGATTTCATCGGCAGCCTGGAGCGGGCGCTGGGCAAGACCGCGCACAAGCGCCTGCTGCCAATGCAGCCGGGTGACGTGCCGGACACCTGGGCCGACGTGTCGCGCCTGCAGGCCCTCACCGGCTTTGCGCCCGCCACGCCGCTGGACGAGGGCGTGGCGCGCTTTGTTGCGTGGTACCGCGACTATGTGGCCCGGCGCGGCGCGGCGCCGCTGGCCGCCTGAACAGGCGCACGCCATGAACGAGATCAATCTGGTCCTGCTGCCTCTGTGGAACCTGCCTCCGGACACCTCTGCCTGGTCCGTCGGCCTGGCCAGATTCGCGTCGGGTGTGCTGACCAATGTGTCCTTGCTGGCCGTGTTCGCCACCCTGGCTTTCCGGGGGGCATGGCGCCAGATGGGCTGGCAGATGCTGGTCGCGCTGGCGCTGGCCTGGCTGGTGGCGCGGGGCATCCACATGGCCTGGCCGCAACCTCGGCCCTTCATGCTCGGCCTGGGGCATCAGTGGATCGAGCATGCGCCGACGGCAAGCTTCCCGAGCCGCCACGCCACCATCGGCATGGCCTTCGGCATGACAGGCCTGCTGGCCGCCCCCCGGCGCTGGGTCGGTGTGCTGTGCCTGCTGACCGGTCTGCTGATCGGCTGGAGCCGCGTGGCGCTGGGTGTGCACTTTCCGCTGGACGTGATCGCCGGGTGGCTGATCGCTGGCGCGCTGGCGCTGGCGGTGCATCTCGGCTGGCGGCGTCTGGTACCGCCCGCGCCATTGCCTACAATTTGCGCTGGCCGGCCCAGCCGGCACCGATGACCCATCCTGGCCCTGCGGGGCCCATCACCCCATGAAATTCATCCGATTCTCCGATCTGTGCGCCAATGGCCAGGCCAAAGGCAAGCGTGTGTTCATCCGTGCCGACCTGAACGTGCCCCAGGACGACCAGGGCAACATCACCGAAGACACCCGCGTGCGTGCCTCGGTGCCGGCGATCCGCATGGCGCTGGATGCGGGTGCCGCCGTCATGGTCACCTCGCACCTGGGCCGCCCCACCGAAGGCGAATTCAAGCCCGAGGACTCGCTCGCGCCGGTGGCGCGGCGTCTGTCCGAACTGCTGGATCGCCAGGTGCGCCTGGTGGCCGACTGGGTGGACGGCGGCTTCGACGTTCAGCCCGGAGAGGTCGTGCTGCTGGAAAACTGCCGCCTGAACGTGGGCGAAAAGAAGAACAAGCCCGAGCTGGCCGCCAAGCTGGGCAAGCTCTGCGACATCTTCGTGCACGACGCCTTCGGCACCGCGCACCGCGCCGAGGGCACGACCTACGGCATTGCCGAGACGGCACCGATCGCCTGCGCCGGCCCGCTGCTGGCCGCCGAGATGGACGCCATTTCCAAGGCGCTGGCCAACCCGAAGCGCCCGCTGGTGGCGATCGTGGCCGGCTCCAAGGTCAGCACCAAGCTGACCATCCTGCAAAGCCTGGCGAAGAACGTGGACGGGCTGATTGTCGGCGGCGGCATAGCCAACACCTTCATGCTGGCCGCCGGCATGAAGATCGGCAAGAGCCTGGCCGAGGCCGACCTGGTGGGCGAGGCCAAGGCCGTGATCGATGCCATGGCCGCGCGCGGCGCCGAGGTGCCGATCCCCGAGGACGTGGTGGTCGCCAAGTCCTTCGCGGCCGACGCACCGGCCACGGTCAAGGCCGCCACCGATGTGGCCGATGACGACATGATCCTGGACATCGGCCCCAGGACCGCCGCCAAGCTGGCCGGGAAGCTCAAGGCCGCCGGCACCATCGTCTGGAACGGCCCGGTGGGCGTGTTCGAGTTCGACGCCTTCGCCAAGGGCACCGAGACCATCGCCCGCGCGATCGCGGAATCGAGCGCCTTCAGCATCGCGGGCGGCGGTGACACGCTGGCCGCCATCGCCAAGTACGGCATTGAGAAGGACGTGGGCTACATCTCCACCGGCGGCGGCGCCTTCCTGGAAGTGCTCGAAGGCAAGACCCTGCCGGCGTTCGAGGTGCTGGCGCGCCGCGCCGGCTGAGCGCCGGACCAGCCTTCCGGTGCCCGCACGCGCAGCGGGCGCCGGTTTCCCGGCCCGGCGTCAGCCGCCAAGTGCCGGATAGTCGATGTAGCCCTTCTCGCCGCCACCGTAGAAGGTGCGCTGGTCCCAGGCATTGAGTGGCGCGTTGGTTCTCAGCCGTTCGACGAGGTCGGGGTTGGCGATGTAGGCCTTGCCGAAGGCGACGATGTCGGCGCGTCCGCTGGCCACGGCTTCGGCCGCCATGGCGCCGTCGTAGCCGTTGTTGACCATCCAGGCGCCTTGGCCGCCGGCCTCGCGGTAGGTCACCTTGAGCGCGGCGTAGTCGAAGGGGCGTTCGGGCAGCTCGCGCGGGCCGCCGGTCGCGCCCTCGATGATGTGGACATAGGCCAGACCCAGCGCGGCGAGCTGGCGCACCACGTACCCGAACAGGGGCTGCGGGTCGGCGTCGATGATGTCGTTGGCCGGCGTCACCGGCGAGAGGCGGATGCCCACCTTGCCGCCACCCACCGCATCCACCACCGCACGTGTCACCTCGAGCAGCAGGCGGGCGCGGTTTTCAATCGAACCGCCGTACCCGTCGGTGCGCTGGTTCGCGCCGGTCTTCAGGAACTGGTCCAGCAGGTAGCCGTTGGCCGCGTGGATCTCCACGCCGTCGAAGCCTGCGTGGGCCACGGCCTGGCGCGCGGCGTTCACATAGTCCTGGACGATGCCAGGCAGCTCCGAGGTGTCCAGCGCACGCGGCGTGGACGTGGGCACGAAGCCGCCCTGACCGGTGCCGCGGTCGATCAGGTAGGTCTTGGACCTGGCGGCGACGGCCGCCCGCCCCACGGGCCCGCCGCCCCCGGGG
>JAEZLX010000131.1 GCA_023415035.1 Pseudomonadota bacterium
CACCGCTACATCACCGACCGCTTCCTGCCCGACAAGGCCATCGACCTGATCGACGAGGCGGCGGCCAAGATCAAGATCGAGATCGACTCCAAGCCCGAGGTCATGGACAAGCTCGACCGCCGGCTGATCCAGCTCAAGATCGAGCGCGAAGCGATCCGCAAAGAAACCGATGAAGCCTCACAGAAGCGCCTGGAGCTGATCGAGGAAGAGATTGCCCGCCTGCAGAAGGACGCGGCCGATCTGGAAGAGATCTGGAAGGCCGAGAAAGCACAGGCCCAGGGCAGCGCTCAGGTGCGCGAGAACATCGAGAAGGTGCGCCTGCAGATCGAGGAGCATACCCGCAAGGGCGACTTCAACAAGGTGGCCGAGCTGCAATACGGCAAGCTGCCCGAACTGGAGAAGCAGCTCAAGGAAGCACAGGCCAAGGAAGCCGGCAAGGCCGCTGAAGGGCCGGCCCGCCAGCTGCTGCGCACGCAGGTGGGTGCCGAGGAAATTGCCGAGGTGGTCAGCCGCGCCACCGGCATTCCCGTGACCAAGATGATGCAGGGCGAGAAAGACAAGCTGCTGCACATGGAAGAAAAACTGCACGAGCGCGTGGTCGGCCAAGACGAGGCCATTTCCGCCGTGGCCAACGCCATCCGCCGCTCGCGCTCCGGCCTGTCCGACCCTAACCGTCCCACAGGCTCGTTCCTGTTCCTGGGTCCCACCGGTGTGGGCAAGACCGAGCTGTGCAAGGCGCTGGCCGGCTTCCTGTTCGACAGCGAGGAGCACCTGGTGCGCATCGACATGAGCGAGTTCATGGAGAAGCACTCCGTGGCACGCCTGATCGGCGCGCCTCCGGGTTATGTGGGCTATGAAGAGGGCGGCTACCTCACGGAAGCCGTGCGCCGCAAACCCTACAGCGTGCTGCTGCTCGACGAGGTGGAAAAGGCCCACCCCGACGTGTTCAACGTGCTGCTGCAGGTGCTGGACGACGGGCGCCTGACCGACGGGCAGGGCCGCACCGTGGACTTCAAGAACACCGTCATCGTGATGACGAGCAACATCGGCTCGCACCTGATCCAGTCGATGGTGGGGCAGCCTGCTGAGGAGATCAAGGAAGGGGTGTGGGGCGAGCTCAAGCAGCACTTCCGGCCGGAGTTCCTCAACCGCATCGCCGAGACGGTGGTGTTCCACGGGCTCGACGCCCGCCACATCGAGGCCATTGCGGAAATCCAGCTTCGCTCGCTGCAGGAGCGCCTGCACAAGATGGACCTGCGCCTGGAGGTCACGCCGGCGGCGATGGCCGAGCTGGCCAAGGTCGGCTTCGATCCCGTGTTCGGTGCGCGTCCGCTCAAGCGGGCCATCCAGCAGCGGATCGAGAACCCGCTGTCGCGCTACCTGCTTGAAGGCCGCTATCCGCCCAAGTCGGTGATCCCGGTGACGGTGGACCCGGTGCGCAATCCGGGCGTGTTCGAGTTCGGCGAGATGCAGCCGATGGCCTGACCGCTGCCGACCGCATGCGCCCGCGAGGGTGCATGCTTTGGTAGTCAGTTTTCGGCCCCGGATGAAGGGGGTAACGGTCCGTTACAAATGAATGTCGCCCGAAGGCCGTTAGCGCGTCGCAAGCGTGCGACTTTGGCCGTTTTCCTGCGTGCGGTGCGGGTATAACCGGTGGGATTGTCTGCCATCCTGGCATTGCCTTGTCTGTTCTGCTCATGCCGGCGGATTCCTCACTGCTCGAACAATGCTTCGCACGTATCCTTCGTGAAGCGCCCGTCATGCTCGGGCGCTGCATCGACGTTGCCGTCGGCAGCCTTCAGCAGGCGGAGAATCAGGGGGAGGAGGTCGTCGTTCGTGAGCGGACTGCGCGCTCCTGGTGGAGCCTGCTGCAGCAAAAGAGCACGCTGACATCCCATTACGCCGTGAGGTTGGAGCAGGCCTTCCGGCAGGGCAGCGAGGAGGGGCACACCTCCGCGCTGGCGCGGCTGTCCGATTCGTCCCTGCTGGAGCTGGTGGACGATTCCGCCGTCAACGAGTCGCTGGAAGCCACGCGGCTGTTGCAGGCGCTGATGCCCGTGGTGGAGCCGGCACTGGCCATGGTGGACGCGCGCATGAGCTCGCTCATCGGGTTGGAGACCGTGCATGCCGAGAAGAACCCGATCCGCCCGTCGGTGTTCGTGCGTGCGCTGCGCGATCTCATGTCGGAACGCGAACCCGATGCCCAGCTGCGCACCCTCTGGCTGCAGCACGTGGCGCCGCCGCTGGCCCGCGAGCTGTGCAAGCTCTACGAGCAGGTCGCGCTGATGCTGCAGAAGGCCAACGTGCAGGAGGCGGGCTACCGCATCCGGCTGGTGGCCGATGTGCCGACGCCGTCGAGGATGTCGTCCCTGTCGTCCGGCGGCAGGCTCGAGGATGGCTTGGGTGGTTCGACCCACTGGGGGGCCTACGGCGCCGCTTCGAACGACATCGCGGACCTGCCTCCCATGAGCCTGCGCATGGGTGACCTGGCGTGCGAGCAGACACCGCTGCAGCACGATGTGATGCAGGCCTTCCTGGCGGGCGAGGACGGCGTGTTCGGCGCACGGCTGGACAACAGCTATTACGAACAGGTGCGCCGCGAGCTGGCGCGCGTGGATGCCCATGCGTCGCTGCCCCAGCTCGACGAAGTGGTCATTGAGCGCGAACGCACGCAATACCGGGACCTGCCAGTCGTTGACCGGCCGGCGCGGCTGGTCAACGTGGGCTCGCAGCTCAGTGCCGAGCGCTGGGGCGAATACGCGGCGCCACACGAGCGCTCGCGCGTGCTGCTCGAACTCAAGCACCAGGCGGACAAGGTCGCCCAGGCCGTGGGTCTGGACGTGGTGCGCAAGCTGGTCAACCAGGTGGCGCGCGATCCGCTGCTGCTGGCGCCCGTGCGCGAAGCCGTGGTGGCGCTTGAGCCGGCCTTGCTCCGACTGGCGATGGCCGAGCCCCGCTATTTCAGCCAGGACGACCATCCGGCACGGCGCTTCATCGAGAACGTTGCGCAGCGCAGCTTCCGCTACAACGACGAATTCTCGCCCGAGTTCGAGGCGTTCTTCGAACCGCTGCGGGAGAAGGTCACCGAACTCAATGCGTGCACCTCGCCCGACGCGGAGCCTTTCGCGCAGGCGCTGAGCGAGCTGCAGTCACAGTGGCAGGCAACCGACGCCGAGGAAGAGGCGCGCAAGCAGCGTCAGCTCGAAGCGCTGCGCTTTGCGGAACAGCGGCAGGAGTTGGCTGACCAGATTGCGTGGGAGATCAGCCTGCGGCCCGACATCTACAACGTGCCGGGCATCGTGCTCGATTTTCTCTACGGCTCCTGGTCGCTGGTGATCGCCTCCGCGCAGCTGAACCACCCCGAGGAAGGGGCGGACCCGTTCGGCTTTCGCAAGGTGATCAGCCACCTTCTGTGGAGCTCGCGACGCGAGGTGACACTGCGTCAGCCCCAGCAGCTGTTCGCGATGGTGCCGAGCATGCTGCAGACGCTGCGCAAGGGTTTGGACATGCTGGGCAAGTCGCCGGAGGAAACCCAGACCTTCTTTGATGCGCTGCTCAAGCTGCACGAGCCGGTGCTCAAGCTGCGTCGCCTCAAGGCACGCACGGACTTTGCCTCGTCGGGCTCGGCGCCGCTGGATGTGGAGGCTGGAGACGACGGTGCCGACGATATCCTCGCGCTGGCATCGCCCGAGCAGCAGAAGCCCCGGCCGCCCGAGCAGCCCTGGATCGGCGAGCACGAGCTGGCGTCAGCGGGCTTCCTGGAAACGCTGCCGTCTGCGCATGGCGAGCTGGACGACAGCCATCCGGCCGACGACGCACCGGCGGCGGAGGAGCAGGTGGAGCACGATGGTGTCCCCGCGGATGATCTGGCATCTCTGCTGGTTGGTCTTCGTGTCGGCGGCTGGGTCGATCTGTATTTCGGCGGCGAGTGGCTGCGTGCGCAGCTTGTGTGGGCCAGCGCGAAGGGAAGCCTGTTCATGTTCACCAGCCGGGGTGGTCGGGCGCACACCATGACGCGGCGCAGCTGCGAGAAGCTGTTCGCCAAGCGCTGGCTCAGACCGGTGGAGACCGGCCCGGTCATGCCGCGGGCGATCAAGGCGGTGGCTTCCCGGCAAACCCCGACTGCGTCGGCGCAAGAACCCGAAACGGTCTGAGCCGGGGCCGGGTCCTGCGGGCTGGCCAGTTGCGCCGGCGCGCTCTACCATGGCGGCATGACACAGATGCCACCCGACCTTCCCATGCGGGCGCTGTTCGACGCCCAGTTCCAGGCCAGCCGCGCCCAGCCCGAGGTGCCGCTGAAGCTGCGCCTGGATCGCATCGCGCGGGTGCGTGCATTGCTGGAAGGTCATTTGCACGAGTGGTGCGAGGCCGTGCAGGAAGACTTTGGCGTGCGCTCGCCCGCGCTGACCGAGGTGGCCGACATGTTCGTGCTGCGTGCGATGATCGCGCAGGCACGGCGGCAGCTGCCGCGCTGGATGCGCTCCCGGCGAGTCCCGACGCCCCTGTATCTGCAGCCGGCATCGGCGCGTGTTCGCCGCCAACCGCTGGGTGTTGTGGGGGTGATTTCGCCCTGGAACTACCCCTTGCAGCTGTCGTTCGGTCCGGCGGTCATGGCTCTGGCCGCCGGCAACCGCGTGATGCTCAAGCCCAGCGAGCTGACGCCCGTGACATCGTCGCTGATGGCGCGGCTGGTGCATGAGCAATTCGCCCCGGACGAGTTCTGTGTCGTCAACGGCGATGCGGCGGTGGCGGCCGAGTTTGCCGGCCTGCCGTTCGACCACCTGTTCTTCACGGGATCAACGGCTGTTGGCCGTCGGGTGGCTGAAGCGGCGGCCCCCCATCTGACACCGACCACGCTGGAGCTCGGCGGCAAGTCTCCCTGCATCATCGACCGCTCGGCCGACCTGGATGAGGCAGCGCTCAAGATCGCGCACGGCAAGCTCCTCAATGCCGGGCAGACCTGCATTGCGCCCGACTACCTGTTGCTGCCGCGCGGACAGGAAGCCTCGTTCGAGCGCGCCTGGCAGGCGGCGGTTGACCGTCTGTTCCCGGTGCTGCCGGGTCACGCGGACTATGCCGCCATCATCAGCGAGCGCCACCACGCGCGTCTGCGGCACCTGCTGGACGAAGCGCGTCAGAAGGGAGCGAGGGTGGTCGAGTCAGGTCTGGCCGGTGGGCATCATGCGCGGCAGATGCGTCCGGCCCTGGTGTTCAACCCTGACCCGGACAGCGCCCTGATGCGGGAGGAAATCTTCGGTCCGATCCTGCCCGTGTTGCCGTGCGATTCTGCCGACGAGGCGATCATCTTCATCAATGCCCGGCCGCGGCCGCTGGCGCTGTACTGGTTCGGCAGCGATGCGGCCGCTTGCGAGCAGGTGCTGACTCGGACGGTCAGTGGCGGGGTGACGGTCAACGACACGCTGATGCACATCACCCACGAGGGTTTGCCCTTTGGCGGTGTGGGTGACAGTGGCTGGGGGGCCTACCACGGCGAGGCCGGTTTCCTGCGGTTCACGCACGAAAAACCGGAGTTGCTGCAGTCGCGCTGGGCGATGGGCCACCTGTTCTATCCGCCGTATGGCGAGCGCGTGCGCCGTCTGATGGGGTGGCTGCGGCGCTGGATGTAAGGCGCTTGGGCCTTCAGTCGGCCGGCACCAATTCCGGGGTGCGCTGCATCTGCAGCAGGCCCTTGTCCAGCAATCGGCGGGCGATGGGCGTGACGTCGTCGCCGATCAGCAGCGACAGCTCGCGCAGGGTGCGCCGGCCATTGGCCAGCAGGACCAGGGTGTGAGCCTGACGCCCCAGCAACTGGGGAAATGGCAGGAGTTCCCAGGCCCGCCGTGTCTTGGCCAGCAAGGTGCTTGGTCTCGGTGTGCTGTTGTTGTCTTCCATGTGTTGTTTTCCCTGTGGTTCTTTGTTGGTGTCCTTGTCTGACTGCCTGTGGCGGATCTTGTTCCCGTGCCATGACAGGCTCATGACATCCGGGATATGCTCCGGGTTCCGTCAACACAAAGCAAGAACAAAGCCAGGCCATGTCCGCACCATTTCCCGTCACGATCTATCACAACCCAGCCTGTGGCACGTCCCGCAACGTGTTGGCCATGCTGCGCGAGGCTGGCCATGAGCCGCAGGTGGTGGAATACCTGAAGCAGCCCTATACCCGCGAGCAGCTGCAGGACCTGCTGAAGGCCATGGGCCTGCGTCCGCGCGATGTGCTCAGGACCAAGGGCGATCTGTACACGGAGCTGGGCCTGGCCGATCCGAAGTGGAGCGATGACGAGCTGCTGGACACCATGGTGGCGCATCCGGTGCTGGTCGAGCGCCCCATTGTGGTGACCCCGCTGGGCACGCGCCTGTGCCGCCCGAAGGAGCGTGTGCTCGAAGTCCTGCCCGCGGGGGCGGGTCGATGAGCACGGCGGCCCTCGACACGGCCCGTCCGATCAACCCGGTACCCCTGAAGGACGACGCAGCCGTCATTGGCCTGGTGGGTCTGGCGCACGGCACGTCCCATTTCTCCCACCTGCTGCTGGCACCGCTGTTTCCGATCTTCATCCGGGACTTCGGTCTGAGCTATGCCGATGTCGGCCTGCTCATGAGCATCTTTTTCGTGATCTCCGGCGTGGGGCAGGCACTCTCGGGTTTCGTGGTGGACCGCATCGGCGCGAGGCCGGTGCTGTTCGGCGCCATCACCTGTTTCCTGCTTGCGTCGCTGGTGGCGTCCATGTCCACTGGCTACGCAGGCCTGGTGCTGGTGGCGGTGCTGGCCGGTCTGGGGAACGCGCCTTTCCATCCGGCGGACTTCACCATCCTGAACCAGAGGGTCTCGGCGGCGCGCCTGGGGCATGCGTTCAGCGTGCACGGCATCACCGGCAACCTGGGCTGGGCGCTGGCCCCCACCTTCCTGGTGGGCATCACCGCGCTGGCCGACTGGCGCACCGCCTACCACGCGGCGGCGCTGCTGTATGTTGGTGTGCTGGGCCTGCTGCTCTGGCAGCGTGACCTGCTGCGGACGCAGGTGGTGGTGCGCGAGGCAGGCGCGCCCCAGGGCGGCGATCTGGCCTTTCTGAAGCTGCCGGTGGTCTGGTGGTGTTTTGCCTTCTTCTTCCTGTCGACCGTCACGCTGGCAGTGGTGCAGAGTTTCGGACCGTCCATTCTCAAGGCGCTGCATGGCGTGAGCATGGAAGCGGCCACCTACACCCTGAGCGCCTACATGCTGTGCAGTGCGGTGGGTACACTGGTGGGTGGCTTCGTCGCCGCCTGGGGGCAGCAGCGGCACTGGTCAAGCGACCGGGTAGTGTCTGTCGCCATGCTGGGCGGCGCCGTCCTGCTGCTGCTGTGTGCCACCGGCTGGCTGGGCGCAACGGGCACCATGGCCGTGCTGGCCTCGACGGGCTTTGCCATCGGTGTCGGCGGCCCCAGCCGCGACATGATGATCAAGAAGGCAACGCCCAAGGGGGCGACCGGCCGCGTCTATGGCACGGTGTATTCGGGCCTGGATACCGGCTTTGCCGTGTCGCCGCTGTTCTTCGGCCTGCTCATGGACCGAGGCTGGTACAGCGCTGCCCTGGTGGGGGCGGCCGTGGTGCTGATGCTCTCGGTGTATGCCGCGATCGGTGTCGGACGCAGGACCGGGCATTGAGCCGTTGCCCTCCCTTGCCGGCATGGCGGGCGGGGGATGGAACGCGCCGGGGGCTGCGCGCATCTGTGAACAGATCACAAACTGGTGGGTATCAGTTCACTGAGGAGGTCGGGTAAGCCTGCATAAAGTTTCTCCGTACAAATTTTCGGTCTAAACCAATAACGGAGGAACCCATCATGTGGTCTGTCACCCACAAGCAACACCAGGCGAGAAACAACGGCACCGGGCTTCAACCGACCATCGAGTCGGTCGAACCGTCCGGGCTCGATGCAGCGCAGCTGCATCGCGTGCTCGACGAGATCGATTATGGTCTGCTGGTGGTGGACGGACGTGGCTGCATCCGGCACGTCAACCACCTGGCCCGTCATGAGCTGGCCAGCGGGCGCACCCTGGTCGCCCACGAGGGCGTGCTGATGGGGGCGACCATCGACATCACCGCGCAGATCCAGTCCGGTCTGGAGCAGGCACAGCGCGGGCAGCGCCGGCTGCTGCTGTTCTCGCGCGGGGACCGCGAGCTGTCCATGGCGCTGGTGCCGCTGAGCCACCCGCTCGAAAGCGACAATCCCCTGGTGCTGGTCTTGCTGTCGCGGCAGGACACATGCGACAACCTGGCGGTGCGGATGTTCGCGCGGGTGCAGAGCCTCAGTCCCACGGAGGAGTCGGTGCTCATCTCGCTGTGTTCGGGGATGGATATCCCCGACATCGCGCGCCAGAACGGCGTTGCCGAGTCGACCGTGCGCAGCCAGATCAAGGCCCTGCGCGAGAAAACCGGCTGCTCCAGCATCCGGCAGTTGCTGCTGCGCATCAATGCGCTGCCGCCCGTAGTGCCCGCCTTGCGCGTCATCCCTTCCTTCCCGCAAAATCGAAGGGATTTGTCTCGTCCATGAAACAATGCTGATACCCAACCCCTTGTCGCCAGCGTCCACCCACCACATCGAGGCGCTGGCGGCGCAAGGGGTGCCGCGCCGCTATCGGCGTGGGGCATTGCTGATCCAGGAGGGCGAGACGGGCGATTCGCTCTACATCGTCCTGGAAGGCCGCTTGCGCGCCTTCCTGGCCGATGGTCAGGGCAAGGAGCTGACGCTGGGGGTCTATGGTCCGCTGGAGTATGTGGGCGAAATGTCGCTCGATGGCGGGCCGCGTTCGGCCAATGTCGAAGCCGTCGAGACGAGCACCTGCGCCGTGATCACCCGGCAGGTGTTGCTCGACTACATTGCCGCCCATCCCGAATTCGCACTGGAACTCATGGGGCGCATCATCCGCCGTGCGCGCATGGCCACGGAGAGTGCTCGCAGTGTCGCGCTGATCGATGTTTACGGTCGCCTCGTACGGCTTCTGGACCAGCTGGCGGAGCCGCCTGACGAACATGGCGCGAGGCGGTTGAGGGACAAACTGACGCACCAGCAGCTGTCGCAGCACCTGGCCTGCTCGCGCGAGATGGTCAGCCGGCTGCTCAAGGACCTGGAGACGGGCGGCTACATTGAGGTGCGCGAGCGCCGCATCTGGCTGCTCAGAACCCTGCCGGCGCGCTGGTAGGACCTGCAGGCTTCATGGCTGGCGGTCGAGCAGGTCGCGCGTGACCTGCGGCGCGGCGCAGCTGGTGCCCGACAGTCGAACGCTGCCGCCGCTGCGGCTGCTGGCGGCCATCACCCCCCAGAGGGCCGTGCTTTCATCGCTGACCGCCAGCCGGACCGGAACCTTGCGTACCTGTGCACGCTGGGGTAGCCGGCTGGCGTCGGGGTCGGGAAGGCGCGGACTGTACCGTGCGGCCGGATCGAAGGTGCTGCCGGCGAAACGGATGCCGCCCACCGGCACGGTGCGCATACCCGTACCGATGCTGTTGAACACGCCGCTGCGCCGGATGGGTGTCGGGTCATCCGGGTTGTCGATGAAACTGTCGATGTTGCCGCTGGTGTCGTAAAAGGTATCGGTCATGTACGACTGGCGTGCCCCGGTGCTGGTCCCCAAGGCCACGTCGTCGCGCTCGACGTAGGCATCGAGCACCACGGGGTGGAAGCCCTTGTTGACGAGGGTGACCCGCCACAGGCCGGCGGGCGCGAGGCGGTCTTCAGGGTCGAGGCTGGCGGTGGGGCAAAGCGCCAGCAGGGCACAGGTGCCGTGGCGGCCCAGCGCGGTGCGGCGGGGGAAGATGAGTGCGGCCAGCGGCGCATCACCGGAAGGCCAGCAGCCGGCATGGCCGATCGCCAGGGGCGGCAAAGGCTGGCGGCCCGGTGGCTCGACCTGGATGAACAGGTCCTGCACCGCCTCTCCGGGCAGGTCGGGATAACCGGCCCAAAGCTCCAGGAAGCTCTGCGTGCGGTCGTCGGGCTGCACGCACCACGACAGCGTGACGGTTTCGCCCGCCTCCAGCGTCCGGTTCAGGTGGGTGCGGCCCTGCACGCCGTTGCCGGCGGGCACCACGACCTGCAGGTGTTCCGGCCCGCGCAGCTCGACGAGCTGGTCGATGGCCGCTTCCAGCACCGAGCTGCCATCGTGCGGGCCGGCCAGGGTGCCCCAGCTGATGTTGACCACCACCCTGGCATCGGGCGTGGTCCTGGCCAGGATGTAGATCAGGGCATCGAGCACGCTGACGTTCATGGCACCACCGGAGGTGTCCACCACGTTCGACCAGTCGAGCTGCACGGCGACGATGTCGGCGAGGCTTGCAGCATCTCGCGCCCCGGTCATGTCAGGCCAATGGGTGCCGTCGCTCAAGCGTGCCGTGCCCCGGTGCTGGCCGGCAGCGAGGCTGGCCACATGGGTGCCATGGTGCATGAGGTGCTTGAGGTCCCAGAACTGCAGGTGGTCGTACAGGTTGTCCTCGTCCACCATGCCGTGGCGGGTGTAGGCCTGCATCGCCTGGTGAATGCGCTGCGCGGTCAGCTCGTGGCCATAGCTCATCACGGGCGGCCGGGGGCCGCTGCGGGCGGGGTCCAGTGGCTGTTGAAGACGCCGGCCAGCGCAGCCGCCATGCGGGCCGTCGAATTCGTCCTGCCGCCAGAAATACCGCACGCGGGGCAGTCCGTCGGGTCGCAGGAAATCGGCGTGCGCCAGAGCCAGCCCGCCATCAATGATGCCGAGCACGCGTCCGTCCAGTGGCGGCTGGTCGGGTACAGGGCGTTCACCCGCACGGGCGGGATCGGCCAATGGCCGTGTGTGCTCCTCCACCGGCAGTCCCAGCTCGTAGCGGCGGATGACGCTGGCCAAGTCCCGGCGTTCGCGCATGGCCTTGAAGAAATGCCGGTTCACACGGGCGGTGCAATAGCGCAGGCCTGGTTGCAGCAGATAGGCGCGTGGTACCTGCAGCCACCGGGTGTCGGTGGCGGCGAGCAGATCCTGCACCTCGCAGCCGGGCTGCAGTTCGATGATGATGGGCAGCCAGCGGGGCAGGCTGTGCCGGCAACCGCCAAGGCGGTAGCCCTGGAAGCGGTCGGCCTCGGCCCAGGGGAGGTAGGGGTCGATGCCTTCGATGGCCCCAGGTGCCGACCAGTCGATGCCGGTCACCGGCCCCTGGGGCAGCGGGGACCAGCCGCGTGCAGACCCCGGGCCCCGTGTCATGCCCACTCCTTGAGGGCTTCCTGCCACAGCCACGCGAGCGTGTCCGCCTTGGGCAACGGGATGGCCGGACCACCGACGCTGTAGGGAGCCTCGTCCAGCAGATCGCTGATCCGGAAGTCTCTCGGGGTGCTGTCGGATTCGGTGAAGCGCTGACTGTCGAAACCGCGCCTTTGCAGGCCGGTGCCGGTGGCGCGGGCCACCAGGAACTCGGCCAGACTCGTGCCCAGCAGGCGGCCTGCGGCGCTGTCCACCGGGTAGTGCACGCCGGCCACGGTCCGGTTGATCGCGATGCGGGCCGCGAGGCGCTGCAGCTGCAGGTGGCAGGCGGTGCCATCGTGCTTGCCGGGCCTGGCCTGGTTGAGCAGGGCTTCGAGTATCGGGGCCACGGCAAAGGCTTCTGTGGCGTGCCCGCTGGGCCAGCTGCCGTGTCCGGGCGTGGGAATGACCGGCTGGATCTGTGGCGAGAATTCGCCCGGTCGCCGCACCGCAAAGATGTGCTTGATGCGCATCTCGACATGAATGGCCAGTCCTATGGCCAGGTCGATGAGCTGCAGCGTCCTGGTGTGCCGGTGTGCCGCCAGACCCAGCACCGATGACCAGTACGCCACGGGTGCGGCGAGCTGGTCGACGATCTCGGGCAGCCGGTCGGCGCGCAGGTCGGCGTAGGCCGCCACCAGTTCGAGCTGGCGCTTGAGCAGCTCTTGGTCAGGGCCGCGAAGATCGACGAATACCTTGTTGCTGATGCGGCTGGACTGCAGGTTGGCAAAGGACACCGTGGCGCGTTTGCCGCGCTTGTCGACGCTCACCGAGAGTCCTTCGACGAGTTCCTCGAAGCAGGCCGCCTTGCGCGGATCATCGGCCCACAGGGCCAGGTTCGAGGCCTGGTCGAAACCGTGTGCCGCCGGGTGCAGCACGGCGCCGCTGAAGGGGCCTGCGATGGCGCACCGGCTGATGTTCGAGGCACGGGGCCCGAGTTCGGATCTGCCTGAACCCTCTGTCGTGTCGCCGAAGCCGCCACTGAATCCGCCACTGAATCCGCCGCTCATCGCTGTCTCCTCTCGTCGTTATGGAACCCTCTCGTCACCTGGCTGGCACGCCCAGCGCCGCCAGGGCTGCCGCACCTCTCTGGCGCGTGCGGCTCGTGCCGCCGGCTGCCAGATAGCTTTCGATCGTCAGTGTGGGCTGCAGTGACATCAGCAGGGTGCAAGTGCGTTTCGCATCGTCCACCCGGCCGCTTTCGTACTGTGCCACCAGCAGGGCGCGGATGGTGGGCAGATGAAGATGGTTGCGGCGCAGGGACGCTTCGCACAGTGCGATGGCCTGATCGTAGGCCCCGATGCCGAGATAGCTGTTGGCCAGCATCATCTCGAAGTAGTAGCGCTGCGGATCCAGCGGAGAGAGCCGGACCGCGTTGGAGGCTTCGTCCACGGCGTCCTCTGCCTTGCCCCACATGGTTGACCAGACGCTGCTGTACAGCCAGGCCATGGCATCGTTCGGATTGGTGCGGATCGCCTTGGCGAGAAGCTCGCGGGACTCGTCGACCTGGTCGCCCAGATGGCACAGGGCATGGGCCTGTATCGACATGGCCAGAGAGCTCTCGGGCTCCAGGTCGAGTGCGCGGTTGGACATCTCGATGGCTTGACGGAATGCCAAGGCGGGATCGGGGGAAATGCCCTGGACCACCTGGATGATCTGCCATTTGGCCAGCCAGGCCCAGGGCGAGGCGACGCGCCGGTGCCGCTCGATCACGGCCTCGAGCAGTTCGCGGCTGCGGACCATGTCGCTCTGGGTGGATCGATGCATCAGCGTGATGCCACCCAGCATGAGGGCGTTCGAATCGAGGCGGGGAATGGCCTGGGTCAGTGTGTGCTGGACTTCGGCATGCAACAGGTGATGGGCGCAGGCTTCCGACAGACGCGCGACCAGCTCGCTCTCGTCGGCCACCAGGTCGGCTGCGTTGCCGGTGAGGCGATCGGCCCAGATCACCTCGCCGTCGGCGCTGCGGGAGAGCTCGGCCATGATGACCACGCGCTCGGCCATGCAGACATAGCTTCCCGTGAGGACGTAGCTGGCTTCAAGCGACTGCTGCGCGACCTGGTCGACATGCTGGCGGCCGCGGAAGCCGTGGGTCGACAGACGAGAGATCACGCGCAGCTGCTGGCTGCGGGAAAGCTGAGCGATGACGCCGTCGGCAATCAGTTCGCCGATGACCCATTGCTCAGCGGATGTGGAGCGGCTGTCGAACGGGATGACCGCGATGGTCGGCCGGATGTCCAGCTCCGACGATGGCTTGACTGGCAAACGGGGTGATGGTGGCACAGCGTCGGGCGAGCGGGCCAGCCATGTGCGCACGGGGTGGGGCCAGTGTTTGAGATAGCTCTCGCACATGTCCTCAAGTACCGCGTCCACGTCCTCGACGAGCTGGTCCTTGATGGCGGCGGTGACGACGATGTCGCCGGCTTCGCCGAGGTCGGCCACCCGTGCCGCCAGGTTGACGCCGTGGCCGTAGACGTCGTTGTCGTCGGCCCAGAGATGGGTGGCGTTCAGGCCGACGCGCAGGTGCATCTGGCGTTCGGCAGGGAGTGCTCTGTTGACGGGGATGAAGTACTGTTGCAGGGCCAGCGCGGCGCGTACGGCCCCGTCGGCGCGGTCGAACTCGGCCAGGAGGCCGTCGCCCAGGCTCTTGACGAGACGGCCACGGTGGGCCGGCAACACCTGGCGGGTGGTGTGGCGGAGGAACCCGTGCCAGCGGGAGACAACACCTGCTTCATCGTCGGCCATCAGGCGCACGGATTCGACCAGGTCAACAACCATCACCACCTTGTTCCGATGAAGCGGCAACAACGGGTCGCCATTGCCTGCCGTGGCATTCATCATGCGTGGGTCACTTCCTTCTGTCATACCTAGAAAGGGGGAAGTTTCGCTTCGGTTTCTTACAAATTCTGAAAGTTCTGAAGCACGGCCACAGCTTAACTGAGCGAGGGCCTGGCGCCTCCTAAAGGGTGTGAAGGGGGTGACGGCATCGGCCGTGTTGTCCCAACGGCAGGAGCGAGTTTTCACGCGGGCACAAAAAAAGCCGGCGGATGCCGGCTTTTCCTTGTGAACGAAGGCGCGGAGGCCAGGGATCACTTGAGGTGTTCGTTGATGAGTTTCGTCATCTCGAACATGTTGGCTTCGGCCTTCTTGAAGATTTCCTTCAGCTTGGCGTCGGCCTTGATGATGCGCTTGTTGGCTTCGTCCTGCAGCTTGTTCTTCTTGATGTAGTCCCAGACCTTCTTGGTGACCTCGGTGCGCGGCAGCGGGCTGGCACCCACGATGGCGGCCAGTGCGGCGCTCGGGGTCATGGCCTTCATGAATGCTGCGTTGGGGGTGCGCTTGGCGGGAGCTGCGGCCTTCTTCGCCGGCGCAGCCTTCTTGGCCGGGGCGGCCGCAGCCTTCTTCGCCGGCGCGGCTTTCTTTGCCGGAGCTTTCTTTGCAGTTGCCATGATCGATGTTCCTTCTAGAAGTGGTCTATGCCCCAGCGGAAAACGCGCTTTCTCACTGGTGCTACGGATGCTAATGGAGTTGATGCGCCATTCCAAGGAGGGAGCGCGTGTTTTTGCGCGGTTTTCAGAGGGAAAAGGGGTGTTTGTGTCGATGAAAACAACACTCGCGGGCCCACGGCGTGCGTGGTTGCCGTGCTCACGGGCATGATGCGGGCCGGGAGTCCGTTTTTCTTTTCGTTCAAGGAGCGTTTGTCAGCGATGGACAAGACCCGCATTCCCGCCACCTGTGACCTGTGCGACGCCCACAAGGGCGATGGCAGCGGCACGTTTCGCGTGTTGCCTCCGGTGTTGCGCGATTTCGGCGCTGTGCGCCGGTTCGCTGGGCCGGTGGTGACCGTCAAATGCCATGAGGACAACACGCCGGTGAAGGCTGCCGTCGAGAGTCCGGGCGAAGGCCGGGTGCTGGTGGTCGATGGCGGCGGATCGCTGCGGCGCGCGTTGCTGGGCGGCAATCTCGGTGCTGCGGCGGCACGCAACGGCTGGGCCGGTGTGGTGATCGATGGCTGTGTGCGTGACGTGGCCGAACTGGCCGCCTGCGAGGTGGGTATCCGTGCGCTGGCGAGCATGCCGCTGCCGACCGAACGCCGGCAACCGGGCCTGCGCGATGTACCCGTTCAGGTGCAGGGCGTGTGGGTGCGACCGGGCGACTGGCTGTATGCCGACGAGGACGGCATCGTGGTGATGGACCGGCCCGCAGATTCCTGAAGAATGGTCCGGCGGCTGGCACGCTGCCGCCCGGCGCCGTCTTACAGGCTGCCGATGCCCTTGTAGAGCATGTAGCCTGCCAGCGCGAAGAGCACAAAGGCGAAGACGCGCTTGAGCGATTTGACTGGCAGCGTGTGGGCTGCCCTGGCACCGACCGGGGCCATCAGCACGCTGGCGCAGGCGATGACCAGAAGTGCCGGCAGGTAGATGTAGCCGAGCGAGGAGGGCGGCAGGTCGGCCACGCTCTGGCCGGAGATGGCAAAGCCGACGGTGTTGGCCAGCGCGATCGGGAAACCGAGGGCCGCGCTGGTGGCCACGGCGTTGTGGATGGGCACGTTGCACCAGGTCATGTACGGCACGCTCAGGAAGCCGCCGCCCGCGCCGACCAGGCCCGAGACGAAGCCGATGACGGAGCCCGCCCCCACCTGTCCGGCGGCGCCGGGCAGCGAGCGGCTGGGCTTGGGCTTGCGGTCGCGCAGCATCTGGCTGGCCGAGAAACCCACGAACACGGCGAACACCAGTGCCAGCCACGACCCCCTGAGCATGGCGAACACGCCCAGGCTGGCGACGAAGCCGCCGATCACGATGCCGGGGGCGATCTGCTTCACGATGTCCCAGCGCACGGCGCCACGCCGGTGGTGCGCGCGCACGCTGGAGACGGAGGTGAAGACGATGGTGGCCATGGAGGTGGCGATGGCCATCTTGACCGCCAGGCCCGAGTCCACGCCGCGGTTGGTGATGATGGCCGTGATGAACGGCACCAGGATCATGCCGCCACCGATGCCGAGCAGGCCGGCCAGAAAGCCGCCGACCAGGCCGAGTGTGGCCAGTTCCACGATGAGCAGGGGTTCGAGGGTCATGGAGCGCGAGGGCCGGCCGGCGCCGGAGAAAGAAGAGCGGCCCCGGAAGGGGCCGCTCTTGGGAATGTGGTGTCTGCGAATGCCACCGGACCGTCATCCTGAACCGGGGGTTCAGGTGGGCGAGGGCAGCGTGGCTTCGGGTTCATCTGACGCGAGACGCTCGCACCAGCCACGCGATGTACCAAGCCCGGGCTCTAAGAGCATTGGTTCAAGGAAATATAAAGCCCGGCGCGCACCGCAGACAGTTCCGATTGTAGGCGCTGGCGACCCCGTTGACGCCGTCTGCGATGCAATTTCCCAATGGCGCCGATGGATGGATCTGGCCGTGCCGGCGTGACGGATGCTCAAATGAGCTGGCCGTCGTCGCCCAAGGCCTGGTCCATGCGCCGGATCAGGTCGTCCAGCTTGGCGCGCGTGGCCTCGTCGAAGGCCGCGGGCTGGACGGTGCGTGTCCCGGCCACCTCGCTGCCATTGCTGGTATCCGACAGGGAGGCTTCGTCGCGCAGGCTGTTGAGCCTGAGCAGCTGGGTGTCCTTTTGCGAGAGCTCGAAGGCGAGGTTGAGCGAGGCCAGCACGGCGATGCGGTCACGTGCCTTGACCTTGCCGGCATCGCGGATGCGGCACATGGCCGTGTCGACGCGTTCCACGGCGTCGAGCAAGGCGGATTCGCCGCCGCTGGGGCAGGTGAGCAAATAGCTCTGGCCCATGATCTGGACCTCGATCTGCTTGCTGGTGTTTTTTGCGTCCTCGCTCATGACTGACCTCCGTGAACGGCCGGCTGGTCGTCAGGTGGTGCAGGGATGCGCTCAAGCAGCGCGTCGATGCGGGCGCGGGCGGTTTGCAGGCGGGGCTTGAGGGTGTCCCGCTCGGCCTGCAATGCCTGTACCTGCTCTTGCAGCAGGCGGTTGGTGCGCTGCAGCTCCTCGTGGCGCAGCAGCAGGCGTTCGACGCGCTCGGTGATCTGGTCCAGTTGAATGTGATCGGCCATGGCGTAGCAGGAGGTTGATGCCGGCATTGTAGGGCGCCGGGCACGGCGCGGCTTACAATTGATGATGTTGGTGCTCGCGGTGTGGGTCTCACGCCGCAGTTCAACGGGAAGCAGGAGGGAAAGCCCGGCCAGGGTGGACCTAACCTGCGCTGCCCCCGCAACGGTAAGCAGACGGTTGCGCGCACGCGAGAGATCGCAGCGCGTTCGACCAGCCTCACGCAGAGGTCACTGGACGCGTCAGCGTCTGGGAAGGCCCGAGGAGGTGTGAGCTGCCAGCCCGGATACCGGCCAACACGGTGATGGCGACAGCGTTTGCCATCGATTCGCCCATGCGCTGTCGGGGAGGATGGCGAGGGCATTGTCCATGTATTGAACATCATGTATTCCCATCAATGTCGCGCACGCCTTGCCGTGCTGCCGCTGGCCGTCCTTTCCGTCTGTTCCCTGTCGGCGCGCGCCCAGTCGCCTTCACAAGCCACGATGGTGGCCATGCTGCCGGAAACGGTGGTCACGGCCAACCGTGTCGAGACGCGGCTGGATGAACTGACCAGCGAAGTGCGGGTGCTGGACCGCAAGGCCATCGAGCGAACCGGCGGGCAGACCCTGATCGATGTGCTGGCCCGGGGTGCCTCGGTGCAGATCACGTCCAACGGCGGACGGGGCAAGACCAGCAACATCTTCATCCGCGGTACCGAGGGGCGTCACACCCTGCTGCTGGTGGATGGCGTCCGTTACGGCACGGTGACCTCCGGCGGTCCGGTCTGGGAAAACATCCCGGTCGAGATGATCGAGCGCATCGAGGTGCTCAAGGGGCCGGCCTCGGCCGTCTATGGCGCCGACGCGGCCGGCGGCGTCATACAGATCTTCACGCGCCGTGGCAGGGAAGGCTTCACGCCGCACGCCTCGGTGGCTGTGGGCAGCGACGATTTCCGAGAAGTGGTGGCCGGCGTGCACGGCGCTGCGGGGACGGTGAGCTACTCGCTGGTGGTGCAGGATCTGGCCGACAAGGGCTTTTCGGCGACCAACGAGAAGGAGCCCTGGGGCAGCTTCGACGGGGACCGGGACGGTTTTGATCAGCGCTCGGTCAACGGATCGCTGGACTGGCGG
The DNA here is from genome assembly GCA_023415035.1 of Pseudomonadota bacterium. Taxonomy (GTDB): domain Bacteria; phylum Pseudomonadota; class Gammaproteobacteria; order Burkholderiales; family Burkholderiaceae_C; genus Hydrogenophaga. Next base: position 18,403 of record JAEZLX010000131.1, read on the forward strand.
TTCGCCAGGGACTGGAAGCTGGGGCTGAGCGTGCTGCATTCCGATGGCACCGTGCATTTCGACGACGGCCCGGGGGCGGATACGCGTTCGGACCTGCGCACCGATGTGCTGCGCGCCAGCGTGGAAGGCAAGCTGACGCAGGACTGGAAATCGTCGCTCAGCTTCGGCAGAAGCACGGACCGCCATGACGCTCTGGTGTCGGCGAGTCCCTGGACCCCGCCGGGCTGGTTCGAATCCCGGCAGTCGCAATGGACGTGGCAGAACGAGCTGGCCACGCCGGCCGGCCTGGTGGTGCTGGGTCTGGAGCGGCTGGAGCAGTCGGTGGACAGCTCGACGCCGTATGAGGTGACCGAGCGCGCGATCAACTCCGCCTTCACCGGACTGACCGGCAGCGCGGGCGCCCATTCGTGGCAGCTGAGTCTGCGCCGCGATAGGAACACGCAGTTCGGCGGCTACACCACCGGCAATGTGGGCTATGGCTATCAGGTGTCGCAGGCCTGGCGCGTCCATGCCGGTTACGGCACGTCTTTCGTGGCGCCGTCGTTCAACCAGCTGTACTGGCCGGGCTTCAGCAATCCCGGACTGCTGCCGGAAAAAGGCAAGAACGCCGAGCTGGGCGTGAGCTGGACGCAGGGCGACCAGCAGGTCAAGCTGACGCGGTTTGACAACCGCATCCGTGGCTACATCACACTGGGGCAGGATCCGGTGAACGTGCCCAGGGCGCTGATCGACGGCTGGACGCTGGACTACGAGAACCGCATCGGCGACCTGAACATGCGTGCGTCCTTCGATGCGCTCGACCCGCGCAACGAGCAGACCGGCCTGCTTCTGCAGCGCCGGGCGAGGCGCCAGCTGAACCTGGGAGCGGACTACACGCAGGGGGCATGGACGTTCGGTGGCCGCGTGCTGCACGTGGGCAAACGGTATGACGATGCGGCCAACAGCCAGGTGCTGGATGCCTATACAACGCTCGACCTGTGGCTGGCCCGCACGCTCACCCCGTCCTGGAAGCTGCAGGTGAACCTGAACAACGTGACCGACAAGCAGTACGAGACCGCGCTGGGCTACAACCAGCCGGGCCGAGGCGTGTTCGTGACCCTGCGCTGGCAGGGCCAGCCGTAAACTGGGAGGGTTGCCTTGTCCCCCAGCATTCGCATCGTGCCCGTGTTTTTCTCCGGTTGTGAGCCTGGCCAGCGCAGCGCATTAGGCCAGCTGCGCCTGCGCGTGCCTTGTTTGCGCCGATGGGCGGCCGGGGTTGCGGGGGCAGCGCTGATGCTGGGGGGGCTCTTCGTGGCAGGATCGGTACGGGCCGAACCGGTCAGCATCACCGACGACCGGGGGCGGGTGGTCACGATTGCGCGGCCGCCTCAGCGCATCGCGAGCCTGATGCCTGCACTGACGGAGAGCGTCTGCGCATTGGGACAATGCCATCGTCTGGTCGGTGTCGATCGTTTCTCGAACTGGCCCGAGTCCGTGCGCGCGCTGCCGCAACTCGGCGGTTTTGTCGATCCGAACATCGAGGCCGTGGCTGCGTTGAAGCCGGACCTGGTGCTGGTGTCGGGCACGGCCCGCGCCGGCGAGCGTCTGGAGGCGCTGGGATTTACCGTGCTGGCGCTGGAGCTGAAGACGCATGCAGATGTGCGGCGGGTGCTGGTCGAACTGGCTCGCGCGCTGCACTTGCCGACGTCGTCGGCCGAGCGGCTGTGGCAGGAGATCGATGCCGGTGTCGAGTCGGCGGCGCGCTCGCTGCCCGCCAGGGCTCGGGGTACACGTGTGTATTTCGAGGTCAGCCGCGGACCGTTTGCGGCGGGCAAGGCCTCGTTCATCGGCGAGATGCTGACGCGCTTGGGCGCCGAGAACGTGGTCGGCGAGGAGCTGGGGCCGTTTCCACGGCTCAACCCTGAGTATGTGGTGCGGGCCGATCCCGACGTGATCATGGTGGGCAACCGCAGCATGCAGCCCATGGTGATGTATCCGGGCTGGCAGGGCATCTCCGCCATCCGCAACCGCCGCCAGTGCGTGTTCAACGCCGATGATGCGGACGTGGTGGTGCGCCCAGGGCCGCGCATGCCGGAAGCGGCGCGCATCATGGCTCGCTGCCTGAAGGACGCGCTGCGATGAACGATCTGGCCACGCATCGCGAGCAGCGCCGTGCACGGTGGTGCGTCGCCTGGCTGCTGGGCGCCAGCCTGCTGTTGCTGCTGGCCGGTCTGGGCGTGGGCAGCACAGGCTTCGAGAGCGTGGTGCGGCTGCGGGACGACCCTGTGGCGCGCCAGATCGTGTGGGACATCCGCCTGCCGCGCACATTGGGCGCCTGGCTGGCCGGGGCGCTGCTGGGGCTCGCAGGCGCGGTGGCGCAGGGGCTTTTTCGCAATCCTCTGGCCGACCCCTATCTGCTGGGCAGTGCGTCGGGCGCGGCGCTGGGAGGAACGGTCGCCATGGCGCTCTTCGGAGCCTCGCCGCTGGCCACGCACTGGTTCACCAGCCTGGGGGTCACGGGGATGGCCTTCATTGGTGCGGCCGGCGCCGTGGTGCTCACGTTGATGCTCGCCAAAGGCGTGCAGCACACCTTGCGCCTGCTGCTGGCCGGGGTCATCGTCGGCGTGGTGCTGGGGGCGCTGCGCGATCTCGTGGAGCTGGCGTCGCCCGACATTCTGCAGTCGATGCAGTCGTTCACGCTGGGCACGACGAGCTTTGTCGGCTGGATGGCGTGTGCCCTCATGGCCGGCGCCTGGGTGCTGTGCGCCGCGATGGCCTGGGTGCTGTCGCGGGCGCTTGATGGCCTGACCCTTGGCGAGCACACCGCCTTGAGCCTAGGGCTGCCGCTGGCACCCATGCGTGTCGGGCTGGTGGCTGCCATGGCGCTGGCCACGGGTACGGCCGTCGCGCAGACGGGCCTGATCGCCTTTGTCGGACTGGCGGCGCCGCATGTGGTGCGCTCGATGGTGCGTGTCACCCACCGTTGGCACATCGTGCTGTCCAGTCTCATGGGGGCGGCGTTGCTGTTGGCGGCCGACATCCTGGCACGCTGGGTGCTGGCACCCGAGGAGTTGCCCGTGGGGGTGCTCACGGCGGCGCTGGGAGGAAGCTACCTGTTGTGGCTCATGCACCGGCGCTGGTCGGCAGGAGGTGCGGCATGAGTGCGGTGGCCATCAGCGCGCGGGGTATCAGTGCCCGCATCGGGCAGAACCCCGTGCTGCACGGGATCGACCTGACGCTGCCGCAGGGACGCTGGACGAGCATCGTCGGCCCCAATGGAGCCGGCAAGTCCACGCTGCTGAGGGTACTGGCGGGCCTGCTGCCCGCAGCGGGCGAGGTGTCGCTGATGGGCAGGCCGATGCACGATATTGCCTTGCGCGAAAGGGCGCGGCTGCTGGCCTGGCTGGGCCAGAACGAGGCGACGGCCGAAGACCTGACGAGTTACGACGTGGCGATGATGGGTCGCCTGCCGCACCAGCCCTGGCTGGCGCCACCTTCGGCGGCCGATCATGCGGCGGTGGAGTGGGCCTTGCGCACGACACAGGCCTGGGCTTGGCGCGGTCGTCCGCTGTCGCAGCTCTCGGGTGGCGAACGTCAGCGCGTCCTGCTGGCGCGCGCGCTGGCCGTGCAGGCCAGTGTGCTGCTCATGGACGAGCCGCTGGCGAACCTGGATCCGCCGCACCAGACCGACTGGCTGCGCACCGTGCGCACGCTGGTGGCCGATGGCGGCACGGTGGTCAGTGTGCTGCATGAGGTGTCGATCGCGCTGCAGGCCGACGACATGGTGATCATGGCGGAGGGCCGGGTACAGTGGCATGGCGCGTGCTCCGATGCCGCGACACATGCGGCCCTGGAGAAGGTGTTCGACCACCGGATCCGGGTGCGCGAACTTGACGGCCACTGGGTTGCGTTGCCCGGTATCTAGCAGGAGGTCGTTCACGCATGCACATCGAACCATTGCTCATCGGCCAGGCCCTGTGTGCCGGACGAGCGGTCTTGCGCACCCTGCCGGGTTCCCATTTCATGGGCTTCGGTGGTGAAAGAGCCCGCGGGGCAGGTGCCTGAGCATGGCGCTGTGGTCATGCCGCGTTGCCACGCCGCTGGGCGAGATGCTGGCTGTCGCCTCGTCGAAGGGGCTGTGCCTGCTGGAGTTCGTCGGACAGGAGGGCGTCGGCCGGGAACTGGCGCAGGTGGAGTCGGCGCGTGGTGGCCCGGCGCTGGAAGGTGGCAATGCGCTGACCGACCAGACAGCGGGGGAACTGGCAGAGTATTTCGCGGGATGTCGCACGTGCTTTGATGTGCCGCTGGATCTGGTGGGCACGACGTTCCAGATGGAGGCATGGCGTGTTCTGCTGTCCATACCCTACGGACAGACGCGCAGCTATGCGGAGCAGGCGCGGGCCATCGGCCGGCCCGGTGCCACGCGCGCCGTGGCGGCTGCGAACCGGCAGAACAAGGTGTCCATCATCGTGCCGTGTCACCGCATCATCGGCAGCGATGGACGTCTGACCGGCTTTGGTGGCGGCCTGCCGCGCAAGCGTGCGCTGCTGGACCTGGAGTCGGGTGCAGCGCAGGGTAGCCTGTGGGGAGCGCGCGATGGCCGCGATTGACACCCTCGATGGACGCTCGGGCGGTGCCCGCTGCGTGATGATCCTGGGTACCAGCAGTGGCGCTGGCAAGAGCCTGCTGGCGACCGCGTTGTGCCGTTATTACGCGCGCCAGGGTCTGAAGGTGGCGCCGTTCAAGGCGCAGAACATGAGCAACAACGCCCGCGTCGTTGCCACACCGGATGGCCGGCTCGGCGAGATCGGGTCGGCGCAGTATTTCCAGGCTTTGGCGGCCGGCGCCGAGCCCGACGTGCGCATGAATCCCCTGCTGCTCAAGCCCGAGGCCGACACGCGCAGCCAGGTGGTGTTGCTGGGGCAGGTGAGCCATGAACTGGGAACCTTGCCCTGGCATGAGCGGGGCGGCCGCGTCTGGCCGGTGGTGGCGCAGGCGCTTGACGAGCTGCGAGCCGGTCACGACGTGGTCGTGATTGAAGGCGCAGGATCGCCTGCCGAAATCAATCTGCAGCACAGCGACATCGTGAACCTGCGCGTGGCACGTCATGCCGGCGCGCGCTGCCTGCTGGTGACGGACATCGACCGCGGCGGCGCATTCGCCCATCTGTACGGCACCTGGAAGCTGCTGCCGAAAGCCGATCGGGAGCTGATCTGCGGATTCGTGCTCAACAAGTTCCGTGGCGATGCCGCGTTGCTGGCACCGGCACCACAGATGCTGGCCCGACTCACCGGCGTGCCGGTGGTGGCGACCGTGCCGATGGTGCGTGGGCACGGCCTGCCCGAGGAGGATGGCGTGTTCGACGCATCCCCGTCGGGCGGCGGTGCTGCTGTCCACACCACGGTGGCGATCATGGCCTATCCGCGCATCAGCAACCTGGACGAGTTCCAGCCGTTGCGCCACGTGCCGGGTGTGCGCCTGGTGTGGGCGCGCCAACCCGCCGATTGCGCCGGCGCGGACTGGCTGGTGTTGCCGGGTTCCAAGTCCACGGCGGCGGACCTGGCGTGGCTGCGCGCCACCGGCCTGGACCGCGCGGTGGCCGAGCACGCGGCCCGCGGCGGCCGGGTGCTGGGGGTTTGCGGCGGCCTGCAGATGTTGGGCGAGGCGCTGGTCGATCCGCACGGCATCGATGGCAACGCGCCCGGACTCGGCCTGCTGCCGCTGGTGACGGTGTTCGCGCCGGACAAGACCGTGCGGCGGACCCGTACGCGCTTCGGCGCCATGCAAAGTGCATGGCAATCCCTGTCCGGGGTCGAGGTGGACGGCTACGAGATCCGCCACGGCCAGACCGCGCAACACCCCGCCATGGCAGCCAGGGGGGACATCGCCTGCGAGGTGATCCCCGGGCTGGCCTGGCAGAACCCGGCCGGCAACGTGCTGGGCCTGTACCTGCACGGCCTGTTCGAGGACGCACGCGCCAGGCAGGCGCTGTTCGGCGACGGCGGGCGCAGCCTCACATCCGTTTTTGACGCCCTGGCCGATCTGGCCGGGCAGCATTTCGATCCGGGCGTGCTCGACGCCCTGGTCGCTCCCTGAGTTTCCTCGCTTCCAGTTTTTCGTACCCACATGCAATACCAGATTCCCGACGTACCCGACATCCACGATCCGCGGCTCGCGCAGCGCTTGCAGCAGCTCATCGACAACAAGACCAAGCCACTGGGCTCGCTGGGGCGCCTCGAATCGCTGGCTCAGCGCATCGGCCTGGCGTTGGGCACCGAGGCACCTGAGTTGAAAGCGCCGCAGATGGTGGTGTTCGCAGGCGATCACGGGCTGGCAGCGCGCGGTGTCTCGGCCTATCCCGGCGACGTGACGGCGCAGATGGTGGAGAACTTCCTGGCCGGCGGTGCGGCAGTCAGCGTGCTGGCGCGCCAGCATGGCATCGGCCTGACGGTGGTCGATTGCGGCGTGCGGCGCGACTTCGAGCCGCAGCCCGGGCTGGTGATCAGCAAGCTGGCCAAGGGCACAGCCGATGCGCTGGAAGGGCCGGCCATGACCGATGCGCAGTGCCGCGCCGCACTGGCGGGCGGACAGGTCCTGCTCAGCCAGTTGCCGGGCAATGTGCTGTTGCTGGGCGAGATGGGCATTGGCAACACGTCGTCTGCGTCGCTGTTGATGAGCCGGCTCCTGGGGCTGGACATCGCCGAATGCACGGGTGCGGGCACCGGCATGGAGGGTGAGGCGCTGGCGCGCAAGACCGCCATCTTGCGCGAGGTGCTGGCACGCCATCCGGACGCCAGGGCGCCGCTGAATGTGCTGGCCGCGTTTGGCGGCTTCGAGATTGCCACCATGGTGGGGGCCGTGCTGCAGGCGGCGGTGGAGCGCCGCGTGATCGTGGTCGATGGGTTCATCACCACCTCGGCCGTCCTGGTGGCCGCGGCACTGCAGCCCAATGTGCTGCAGCGCTGCGTGTTCTCGCACTGTTCGGGCGAGAAGGGGCACGCCCGCATGCTGGAGCACCTGCGCGCGCAGGCACTGCTGAGCCTGGGGCTGCGCCTGGGCGAGGGCTCGGGTGCGGCACTGGCCTGGCCCCTGCTGGTCTCTGCCTGCGCGATCCTGCGCGAGATGGCCAGCTTCGAGTCGGCGGGTGTGTCGCGCCAGGCCGGGGAGCCCGCGTCCACCGGTGCGTGATGGACGTCCGATCATGAGCCGTTTCGTCCGTCATTACCTGCTGGCATTGCAGTTCTTCACTCGGGTGCCGGTGACAGGGCGGCTTGCCGAATGGGTCGGGTATTCGCCGGCCATGTTGCGCGCGAGCGCGGCCCATTACCCCGGTGTGGGCTGGCTGGTGGGTGGCTTGAGCGCCGGTGCGTTCGCGCTCGTCACGATGGTCTTGCCCCCCGTTGCGGCACTGCCCTGGGTGGCAGCCGTCACGAGCACGGTGGCCAGTGTCATGCTCACCGGTGCCTTCCACGAGGACGGTCTGGCCGACACTGCCGACGGTCTGGGTGGCGGACTCACGCGCGAGCGGGCGCTGGAGATCATGAAGGACTCGCGCATCGGCACCTATGGTGCGATCGCGCTGGTTCTGGCCCTGCTGTCCAAGATCTCATTGCTGGCCATGCTCGCTCAGGTGTCGCCCTGGATGGCGGTGCTGGGCCTGTTCGGTGCGCATGTGGTTTCTCGCCTGATGCCGATGTTCCTGATCAGCTTTCTCTCGCATGTGGGCGACACGGCGAAGTCCAAATCCAAGCCGCTGGCCGATGCGATCGAGGACGGGGCGCTGTTGGCGGGCGTGGTCTGGGCGGCGCTGGCGCTGTGGCTGCTGCTGTGGGTGTCGCCGGGCTTGCACTGGCTGTGGGCGCTGGCAGGCGCCGCGGCGGGCATGGGCTGGATGTGGCGTTTGCTGTGGCGGCGTCTGCAAGGCTTCACCGGCGACGGGCTGGGCGCGACGCAGCAGCTGTCCGAGGTGGGCTTTTACCTGGGCTTGCTGCTGGCCCTGGGGCCGTTGACCGCATGAAGCTGTGGCTGCTCCGGCATGCGCGGGTGAGCCTGCCCCCCGGCCTGTGCTACGGCGCCAGCGACGTGCCGGCGGACGAGGCGCACACCCGCGCGGCGGCGATCCATTGGGCGCAAACGCTGCCGGCCGGGCTTCGCCTGCGCGTGTCTGCACTGGGTCGGGCGCGACAACTGGCGCGCGCGCTGCGCGCCTTGCGCCCCGATCTGCCGGAGGCCGTCGTCGATGCGCGGCTGAACGAGATGGACTTCGGCCGCTGGGAACGGCAACACTGGGATGCCATCCCGCGCGCTGCTTTTGATGAATGGATGGCCGACTTTGCCCACCACCGGGTGGGTGGCGGCGAAAGCACCCAGGCGTTGATCGATCGTGTGGCCGCAGCCCTGGCCGATGAGCGCGCCAGTGCCTCCGAGGGCGATGCGGTCTGGCTCACCCATGCCGGCGTGATCCGTGCCGCGTGCTACCTGGCTGGCGGAGGCATCACGCCGATTCCCGGCGTTGCGCATTGGCCAAGCGAGGCGCCCGGACCGGGTGAAGGGCTCTGCCTGGCGTTGTGACGGCGCCGCTCCGCGCTGGACTCCGGTTGCGGTAAAACCGTGGCATGAGCCAACCGAGTACCTCGTCCGAACCCTGGTCACTGGGCCGCATGAAAGCGCTGGCGCTGGCGCTGCTGCTGATGGCGACCGTGGTCTATGCGGGCGCGACGCTGATGGGGGACAGCCA
>JAEZLX010000019.1 GCA_023415035.1 Pseudomonadota bacterium
CTGCCGCGCGCCGTGGCTGACGTGGCCGGCGCCATCGGCCACACGCCCGCCATCGACGTGGCCGAGGCCGCGCGTGAGCTCAAGGGTGCGCAGGCCGATCTGGCGCGTCGCGCCATGGCGCGCATCAGCGAGTCGCCCGAGTGGCTGGCGCTGACCGGGCGCACGTCTGGTGGCCGTCTGGCGGGGGCCGATGCGCCACCACCACCGGTCATGACCGAGCGCTTCGAGGGCGGCGTGCTGCCGCCCGACTGGCTCGACACGGTGACCCAGATCGCGGCGCGCGCGGTCTCGCTGCTCAAGGTGTTCGAGGCGCTGGCGAGCCAGCTCAAGGCCAGCGCGCGCGACAACCCGGGCGACGCGGCGCGCTGCGCGCAGCTCTACAGCCGGCTGGGCACCTTCGCGCCGCGTTTGCAGCACCTGCAGGCCACGGCCGAGCTGTGGCTGCAGCAGCCCGCGCCCGGCCAGCCGCCGCTGGCCAAGTGGCTCGAAGCCGGCGTGCAGAACGGCCTGGTCACGCTGACCGCGCACGCCTGTCCCCTGCAGCCCGGCAGCCTGCTGCGCCATCACCTGTGGCGGCAGGTGCGCGCGGCCGTGGCCACCTCGGCTTCGCTCGTCACCTGCGGCGGCTTCGACCATTTCCTGCACGAGTCGGGCCTGGCCTGGGACGATGACGTGCGTGTCAGGGAGGTGCAAAGCCCCTTCGACCATGCGAAGCAGGGCCGGCTCGTGGTGGTGGAAACGAAGAGCGACCCGCGCGATGTCGATGCCTACACGCGCGAGATGCTGGACGCGCTGATGGACGATCTGCGCGAGGTGCGCCGCGGCGCGCTCGTGCTGTTCACCTCGAAAGCCCAGATGCGGCGCGCGCAGGAGCTGCTGGAGCGGGGGATGTACCGCGAACTGCGCGAACAGGTGCTGGTGCAGGGCCAGGCTTCGCGCACCCGCCTGCTGCAGCGCCATGCCGAGCGCGTGGCGGCCGGCCAGCCCTCGATCCTGTTCGGTCTGCAGTCCTTCGGCGAGGGGCTGGACCTGCCCGGCGAGCTGTGCGAATGGGTGTTCATCACCAAGCTGCCCTTTGCCTCGCCGAGCGACCCGGTCAGCCAGGCGCGCGCCGACTGGATCCGCTCGCAGGGGCGCGACCCTTTCAGCGAACTGGTGGTGCCGGCCACGGGTTCGCGGCTGCTGCAATGGACGGGCCGCGCCCTGCGCACCGAGGACGACGAGGCGGTGGTGGTTTGCTACGATGCCCGCCTGCTGCGCCAGTCCTACGGACGCCGCATGCTGCAGGGGCTGCCCCCCTACCGCCTGCAGCGGCGCGCCGGCGGCGTGCTTGCCGATGTCTGAGGCCTCCCCAACCCTGATCCGATCCGACGAACCATGCTCTACGCCCTGCTCAAGCTGATCCATGTCCTAGCCGTCGTGATCTGGGTGGGGGGCATGGTGTTCGCGCATTTCTTCCTGCGCCCGGCGGCGATGCAGCTGCCGCCGCCGCAGCGACTGCCGCTGATGCACGAGGTGCTGCGGCGCTTTTTCGGCGCGGTGGCGATGGTCGTGGCCGTGGTGCTGGTCACCGGGCTGTGGATGATCGCGCGCGCCGGCAAGGACGTGTCGCTGGCCGGCCTGAGCTTCGCGATGCCGCTGGACTGGACCCTGATGGCCACGCTGGGGCTGATCATGATGGCGATCTTCGGCCACATCCGGTTCGCGCTTTTTCCACGCCTGTCGCGTGCCGTCGCCGCCCAGGATTGGCCGGCCGGTGGCGAGGCGCTGGCCTCGATCCGGCGCTGGGTGGCCGTGAACCTGTGCATCGGGGTGGCGATCATCGCGCTCACCCTGCTGATGGCCTGATCAGTCGCCGGTCCCCGCCTGCGCCGCGCCCATGGGGGGCAGGTCGGCGCCCTTGAGCCGCTGCCAAAGCCAGGCCAGCGCCTGCGCGGTGTCGGGCCGGCTGGAGCGGAATTCGGGTGGCACGGAGCCCACCGCATCGACGGGGCCGAAGTCGAAGTTGAACACGTAGTCCGGCTCCTGTCCCATGCGCAGGTCGGCCATCTGCAGGCGGTGGTCGGGCGTTTCGCGCAGCCGGTAGAAGCCGTGCGAAAAGGCCGCCAAGGTGGCCACGGGCGTGGCCGTCGCGTGCTGCGCGATCAGGGCGGATCCCCGGTCATGCGCCAACCAGCGGATGTGTCCGTGCCGGTCCAGCAGGCTGACGTAGGCTTCGTGGTAGTGCGCCGGCGTGATCGCCACCAGTCGCCACAGCACGGTGTTGAACGGGGCCGGCGTGACCAGCAGCCGCTCGGCGGCGATGCCCTGGGTCTGCAGAGAGGCGCGCGCCATCTGCGTGGCCCATTGTTGCGCCACCAGGCTCCAGCCCAGGTAGGCGGTGGAAACGGCCAGACCCACCAGGTTCCAGCGCAGGCCCTTTCCGTCGCGGGGCCAGACAAGGGCAACGATCAGGCCCAGCAACAGCGGCACCGTGTAGCCCGGGTCGATGATGAACATGCTGCCGATCGCGAAGGGGTGATCCGAGAAGGGTTGCAGCAGCTGCGTGCCGTACACCGTCAGGGTGTCCAGCAGCGGGTGCGTGAACAGCGCCAGCCACAGCGCGAGCCACCAGCGCCGCCACAGCGGTGGGCCGCCGTGGATGCGGCTGACCAGCCAGGCCAGGACGGGCGAGAACAGCGTGAGCAGCAGCAGCGAATGGCTTTGCGCGCGGTGCAGCACCATGTTCAGCAGCGGGTCACCGTGGTCGATCAGGGCATCCAGATCGGGAATCGTGCCGGCGATGCCGCCCCACAGCGCCGCTTTCCAGGCGGCCGTGCGGCGGCCCATGGCGGCCACCGACACGGCGGCGCCAAGCGTGAACTGGGTCAGGGAATCCATGGCCGGAGCTTAGCCGCCTTCAGACGAGCCGATCCCGCGCGGGGTCAGGGCCGGTCGCCGGGCACGGCGTCGGCGGGCCGGACTGGCGCGTCGCGCGCCTCCTGTGATTTCCCGGAGGCCATGAACGCGATCAGGGCCATGCGCATGGCCTCTTCCACCGACATGTCGACCGGACGCGTCCAGCTGCGCGGCACGAAAACCGTGTAGCCGCCGATCATGTAGCCCATGGGCAGGTACACGGCCACGTGGTCCTGCAGTTCGCCCAGCGAGGCCGGCAGGCCGCGCATGTGCTGGCGCGTGACCAGGCCCACCACCGACAGCTCGGAACCCGGTGGTTGCAGCACCACCACCTGCTGCGCGCCCTGCTGCTGGGGCGCGAAATAGTCCGCGAAGTTCTTGAGCGACGAATAGATGCTCTTGACCACCGGCAGGTTGGTGAACGGCAGCTCCACCCACGACAGCAGGCGTGAGGTGAACTTCTGCGAGATCAGGAAGCCCAGCGCCAGGATCAGCAGGGCGCCCAGCCCGATGCCCAGCCCCGGCAGGTAGAAGTCGCCCACCACCGGCCGGATCAGCAGCATCGCGGTGCGCTCGGTCCAGGTCACGAACAGCCAGAGCACATAGACCGTCAGTGCCAGCGGCAGGATGGCCAGGAGTCCGCGGAGGAAATACTGCGTGAGTCGGTTCATGGGCGGTTCGTGCAGGAGGTGCGGGCGCTGCCCAGCATAGCAGCAGTCGGCGCAATTCCCGCTTTGCTGACGGGCGGGCTTGCAATGCGGCGGCGGCTCCCCATATGCTTGGTATTGCCCGGTGTGTTGTGTATTGCCGGAACTTGTGGGGGCGCCAGGCCTCCCACCTTGCTGATGAACGCTTTTTCTGACCTTGTTACCGGGCTCCTGAAGGCCTTGTTGCGGCTCGCGCTGTTCGTGGCGGGTGGCATTTTCGTGTTCAGCCTGCTCGCGGCGGCCGTGGTCGTGGTGATTGGCGTGTCCCTGTGGTCGCTGATCACGGGGCGCAAGCCGGCCCCGGTGGTGCTGTTCACCCGCATGCGCGAGCGCTCGCGCCGCTATGCGGCCGGTGCCTGGCCGGGTGCGGGTCCGGCGTCGGCCCAGGACGTGGTCGATGTCGAAGCCACCGAAGTGGGCGCAGGTGGCGGCATGCCGCGCAACCTCACGCCGATCGACGGCCGCACGGCCCGCTGACAGGCCGGTTTTCCCTTTCCCGGCGATCAGCCCGCCTCTTTGTCGCCAGACTGCTGACGCTGCGCCAGCGCGTGCGCGTAAAGCGCGTTGCGCGGCGCGCCGGTGATTTCCGTGCACAGCTTCACGGCCGTCTTCACGGGCAGCTCGGCCAGCAGCAGCTCCAGGGTGCGCAGGTCTTGCGCGCCCAAACCCCCTTCATCAGACGCGGCCTCGGCCGGGTGCACGAGCAGCACGAACTCGCCCCGGGTGCGGTGGGCATCCTGTGCCAGCCAGGCAGGGAATTCGCTGGCTGCCATGCGGGCCACCTCCTCGAACTGTTTGGTCAATTCGCGCCCCACGGTTACCCGGCGCTCGCCAAGGGCGGCCAGGTCGCGCGCGAGGGATTCGATGCGGTGCGGCGCCTCCAGCAGCAGGGTGGCCATGGGCGAGGCGGCGATGGCGGCGATGTCGCGCTGGCGCTCGCTGGCCTTGGCGGGCAGGAAGCCCATGAAGCAGAAGCGCCCGTCCCAGCCCGCGTGGCCGGTCACGCTCAGCAGGGCGGTCAGGCTGCTGGCGCCAGGCACCGGCATGCTGCGCAGGCCGGCGTCTTCCACGGCGGCCACCAGGCGCGCGCCCGGGTCGCTCACGCCGGGCGTGCCGGCATCGCTGACGTAGGCCACGCGCTGTCCTTCCCGCAGCCGCGCCAGCACCGTTTGCGCGGCGGCGGCCTCGTTGTGTTCGTGCACCGCCAGCAGGGGCTTGTCCTGCAGGCCGTAGGCCTTGAGCAGCCCGGCGGTGTGGCGCGTGTCTTCGCAGGCGATGGTGTCGGCCAGTGCCAGCACATGCAGCGCGCGCAGCCCGATGTCGGCGAGGTTGCCGATCGGCGTGGCCACCATGTACAGCGTGCCCTGCGGATAATGCTGCTGGCCGGCGGCTTCGCGCGCCACCGGCATCAGGGATGGAGACAGAACAGACAATGTGGAACTTCCGTGAACGAGAGCGGATGTCGGGACCGGGCGGCACCACCACGCGGCAGCGTGGCGACGCGGCCGAGGATCTGGCGCTGGCCCACCTGCAGGCGCAGGGCCTGCGGCTCGTGCGGCGCAATTTCCGCACGCCCGGGCGGGGAGGCGGCGAGATCGACCTCATTATGCGGGAGCCCGACGGCACGCTGGTGTTTGTCGAGGTGCGCCAGCGGGTCTCCTCGCGCGCCGGTGGCGCGGCGGCCAGTGTCACGGTGGCCAAGCAGCGGCGCATCGTGTTCGCCGCGCGGCACTTTTTGCTGCAATGCCGGTCAGAGCCTCCATGCCGCTTCGACGTGGTGGTGATCGATGGCGCCCTGGGCGCCGGCCAACCGCCCCGGCTCGAGTGGCTTCGCGCCGCTTTTGATGCAGGCGCAAGCTTTTGACACATTCTTGCCCGCTATCATCGCGCCATGCTTCTGCAACGCATCCAGCAACAGTTCATCGACAGTGCCGATCTCAAGTACCAGTGCGCGCCCGTCCTGGCGCCGCTGGTGGAGGCGGCGACCAACGCGGTGCTGGCCAGCGTCACCGGCGGCGGCAAGGTGCTGGCCTGCGGCAACGGGCCGTCGGCGGCACTGGCGCAGCAGTTCGCGGCCAACTTCGTCGGCCGCTACGAGCGCGAGCGGCCCGGCCTGGCTGCCGTGTCGCTGTCGGCCGATGCCGCGGTGATGACCGGTATCGGCACCGATTTCGACGCCCGGTCCGTGTTTGCCCGCCAGGTGTGGGCGTTCGGGCTGGCCGGCGACGTGCTGCTCGTCCTGTCCACCCATGGCAACGCGGCCAACGTGGTGTCGGCGGTCGAGGCGGCCCACGAGCGAGACATGGTCGTGGTGGCCCTCACGGGCGGCCGCGGCGGCAGTCTGGCGTCGCTGCTGCGCGATACCGACGTGCATGTGAACGTGCCCGGCGACGTGCCGGCGCGTGTCCTCGAAGTGCACCAGCTGGTGCTGCACTGCATCTGCGACGGCGTGGATGCGCAACTGCTGGGTTTGCCCGAATCCCAGACCAACGACACGGAGATCACCACATGAACCCCAAGCTCATCCCGCACCGCCTGGCCCTGGTTTCGCTGTCTCTGGTGGCGTCGGCCACCCTGTTGTCGGCGTGCGCGCCGCTGGTGATGGGCGGCGCTGCCGCGACCACCGTGATGGTGGCCACCGACCGGCGCAGCTCGGGCGCCCAGCTGGATGACCAGAACATCGAGCTGCGGGCGGCCAGCAACATCCGCGAGACCGTGGGCACGCGTGTGCGGGTCAACGTCACCAGCTTCAACCGCCGGGCGCTGATCACCGGAGAGGCGGCGAACGAGCGCGACAAGGCCCTGGTGGGCGAAGCGGTCCGCCAGACGCCCAATGTGCAGGAGGTGTACAACGAGGTTGGCATTGCCAACAGCCCGTCGTTCAAGGAGCGCACCGAGGACAGCCTGCTCACGGGCAAGGTCAAGGCCGGCCTGGTGGCGGGCAAGGAAGTGCCGTCCAACTCCATCAAGGTCGTGACCGAGCGCGGAACGGTCTACCTGATGGGCCTGGTGTCGAAGGCCGAGGCCGAGCGCGCCACCAACATCGCGCGCACCACGACGGGTGTGCAGCGTGTCGTGCGCCTGTTCGAGGTCCTGCCGGACGACGAAGTGGCCCGCCTGAAGGCGCTGACCACCGCGGCCCCGGCCGAGGAGCCGGCCAGGTAAGGTAAGGCCTTACTTCAGCCTCTTGATGAGGCTGGAGGTGTCGTAGCGGTTGCCGCCCATGGCCTGCACGTCGGCGTAGAACTGGTCCACCAGCGCCGTCACGGGCAGGCGGGCGCCGTTGCGCTTGGCCTCTTCCAGCACCAGGCCGAGGTCCTTGCGCATCCAGTCGACGGCAAAGCCGAAGTCGAACTTGTCGGCGATCATGGTCTTGCCCCGGTTGTCCATTTGCCAGCTCTGGGCGGCGCCCTTGCCGATCACGTCCAGCACCTGCTCCATGTCCAGCCCGGCCTTGAGACCGAAGGCGATGCCCTCGGACAGGCCCTGCACCAGGCCCGCGATGCAGATCTGGTTGACCATCTTGGTCAGCTGACCCGCGCCGCTGGGGCCCATGAGCGTGAAGGCCCGGGAAAAGGCCATGGCCACCGGCCTGACCTTGTCGAAGACGTCGGCGTCGCCACCGCACATGACCGTGAGCGCGCCGTTCTGGGCGCCGGCCTGGCCGCCGGAGACCGGCGCGTCCAGGAAGGACAGCCCGAGGTTTTTCGCGGCGCCGTACAGCTCTCGTGCGACATTGGCCGAGGCGGTGGTGTGGTCCACGAAGATGGCGCCGGGCTGCATGCCGGCAAAGGCACCGTCCGCCCCGAGGGTGACCGAGCGCAGATCGTCGTCATTGCCGACACAGGCGAACACGATGTCTGCGCCCATCGCCGCCTCGCGCGGCGTGGCCCTGGCCGTGCCGCCGAACTCGGCGACCCAGGCCTGCGCTTTCGCGGGGGTGCGGTTGTAGACCACGACGGTGTGCCCGGCCCTGGCCAGGTGGCCGGCCATGGGGTAGCCCATCACGCCCAGTCCGAGGAAGGCGACGCGGCAGGGGGTGGCAGCGGTGGTGTCGTTCATGGTGCTCTCTCAGATGATGGTGAGGTGCTCGGTGCCCGTGGCCAGATCCGTCGTCTTGGCGCGTTGGCTGTTGAGTTTGATCTGCAGGCGTAGGTCGTTGATCGAGTCGGCATTGCGCAGCGCGTCCTCATAGCTGATGAGGTTCGCCTCGAAGGCGTTGAACAGCGCCTGGTCGAAGGTCTGCATGCCGATGTTGGTGCTCTTCTTCATGATCTCCTTGATCTCGGCGACCTCGCCCTTGAAGATCAGGTCCGAGATCAGCGGCGAATTGAGCATGATCTCCACCGCCGCGTAGCGACCCTTGTTGTCTTGGCGCGGCACCAGACGCTGCGAGACCATGGCGCGCAGGTTCAGCGACAGGTCCATCAGCAGCTGGGCGCGCCGGTCCTCCGGGAAGAAGTTGATGATCCGGTCCAGCGCCTGGTTGGCGCTGTTGGCGTGCAACGTGGCCAGGCACAGGTGGCCGGTTTCGGCAAACTGGATCGCGTGCTCCATGGTCTCGCGGTCACGGATCTCGCCCATCAGGATGACGTCCGGCGCCTGGCGCAGCGTGTTCTTGAGCGCCGCCTCCCAGCTGTCGGTGTCCAGGCCGACCTCGCGCTGGGTGACGACGCAGTTCTTGTGCGGATGCACGAACTCGATCGGGTCCTCGATGGTGATGATGTGGCCCTGGGTGTTCTCGTTGCGCCAGTCGACCATCGCGGCCAGCGTGGTGGACTTGCCCGAACCGGTGGAGCCCACGATGATGCACAGGCCCCGCTTGGACATGGCCACGTCCTTGAGCACCTGCGGCAGGCCGAGCTGGTCGATGGTCGGCAGCGTGGCCGGGATCGTGCGCAGCACCATGCCGATCTTGCCCTGCTGCACGAACGCGCTGACGCGGAAGCGCCCGATGGCCGGCGGTGAAATGGCGAAGTTGCACTCCTTGGAGCGCTCGAACTCGGCCGCCTGCTTGTCGTTCATGATGGCGCGGGCCAGCGCCAGCGTGTGCGTGCTGTTGAGCGGCTGGGGCGAGACCTTGACCACCTTGCCGTCCACCTTGATGGCGGGGGGGAAGTCGGCGGTGAGGAACAGGTCACTGCCGTTGCGGCTCAGCATCAGCCTGAGCAGGTCGTTGATGAATTTTGATGCCTGATCGCGTTCCATGAAGGTTCACTCCTGCAAGAGATGCCCGGCCGGGTGGGCGGCAGACCGGCCAGCGGTGCTGCGGCCCGTGACGCGGCAGGGCGCGGGTGCCGGGGTCATCCGGGGAAGTTCTCGGGGAACTTGGCCTTGCTTCGGGCCTCGGCGGGGCTGATGACGTTGCGGCGCACGAGGTCGGTCAGGTTCTGGTCCAGGGTCTGCATGCCCATCGCGTTGCCGGTCTGGATGGCCGAGTACATCTGCGCCACCTTGGCTTCGCGGATCAGGTTGCGGATGGCGCTCGTGCCCAGCATGATCTCGTGCGCGGCGACACGGCCCGAGCCGTCCTTGAGCTTGCACAGCGTCTGCGAGATCACCGCCACCAGCGACTCGGAGAGCATAGCGCGCACCATGTCCTTTTCCTCGGCCGGGAACACGTCGATGATCCGGTCGATGGTCTTGGCGGCGCTGGAGGTGTGCAGCGTGCCGAAAACCAGGTGGCCGGTTTCGGCAGCCGTCATGGCCAGGCGGATGGTCTCGAGGTCGCGCATTTCACCCACCAGGATGGCGTCCGGGTCCTCCGCCCCCGCCCCGGCCCGCCCGGGT
>JAEZLX010000041.1 GCA_023415035.1 Pseudomonadota bacterium
CGGTGCACGCGGTGGATGCCGGGTTCGGCCATCAGGCGGGCGTTCTGCAGGTTGCCCTGGCACCAGCGGCGATCGCGCTGGAGTTCGCTGATGAGATCCGGCGGCTGCTGCTCGTAGCTGCCTTGCAGGTCGGACACCAGCCAGACCTTGTAGCCCGCGCGGCGCATCAGGGCCGCCTCGACGAAGTCGTGCGACATGATGCTGCCGGCCAGGCCGCCACGGCCCCGGATCGGCGCCAGCGCGCAGTGGCGCATGAAGGGCTCGACGCGGATGATGGCGTTGTGGCCCCAGTAGTGGGATTCGCCAAGCTGCCAGAACTGCATGCCGAGCGTGAAAAGGCGCCCGGTCACACGGGCGGCGAACTGCTGCGCACGGGCGTGCAGCGTGGCGTGGCCGATGGCTTGCGTGGCGGTCTGGATGATGCCGGCATCGGGGTGGGCTTCCATCAGCTGGACCATCGACACCAGGCAGCGGCCGCTCATCACGCTGTCGGCGTCGAGCACGACCATGTAGCGGTAGTTGCGGCCCCAGCGGCGGCAGAAGTCGGCCACGTTGCCGGCCTTGCGGTGGGTGCGGCGCTGGCGCAGGCGGTAGTAGACCTCGACCGGCGTTCCCTGCGCGGCCAGCACGCCTCGCAGGCGCTCCCAGGCCTCGCGCTCGGCATCGGCCTTGCCGGGCTGGTAGCTGTCGGAGAGCACGAAGACGTCGAAGTGACGGCCTTTGCCGGTGGCCATCAGCGACTCGCAGGTGGCGCGCAGACCGGCGAAGACGGTGTCCACGTCCTCGTTGCAGATGGGCATGATGATGGCGGTGCGGCCATTGTCAGGCAGGAGCACGTCCTTCACGTCGGCCGCGCGCAGGCTGTGGCGGTCGCCGCGCAGGTGAACCCAGAAGCCCATCAGCGCGGTGGCAAAGCCCGTCATGATCCAGGTCGACAGGAGCACGAACAGCGCCATGTGGGAGGCTTCGAGCCAGGCATGGCTGGACTGCGGCTGGGTGCGCAGGAACAGGCCTGCCGACAGCAGCACCGAGGCCAGCGTGATCAGGGTCAGCACCGCGCGACGTCCGCGGGCGGCCTGCTGCCAGGGGGCCAGGGGGGCTGCCGGCAGGTGTTGCCGTGGCTGGCGCGGGGGCAGCCAGCCATGCAGGGTGCCGACGAGCGCGACACCGATGCTGTTCCAGAAGCCGCGCCAGGGACGCGGGGTCATGGAGCCGCGCGCGATGGGGGGCGCGGTCAGGGCGTTGGGATGGCGCTCGTCGGGCCAGGCAGCGCTGGCCACCGTGTTCACTCGGGCAGGATGACGTGTGTCCATGTTTCGCTCACTGTGTCTTGACGATGCTTGAGAAAGGCTCGGACCTCGACCGGGCGTCGGGGATCGAGCCGGTCGATGCGCAGGCTGGCGCGCCAGCCCTGGGTCTCGGGGTTGGGGTAGGCCAGGGCTTCGAGCACTTCGCCGTGCTCGTTGGTGCTGACCACGAGTTCGACCGGCGCGTCGGGGCTCAGCCGCTCAAGGGCGGGGCCGGCGAAGTCGAGGATGAAATGCGGCTGGCGCTCCTGCGTCTGCGCATCGAGCCTGGTGTAGCCATAGCCCTTGCGGGTCTGCACGACCCAGGAGGCGGGCGGGCGCTGCCAGTCGTCGCCCTGCCACTGCAGCTCGTAGGCGAAGTCCAGCGGCTGGCCGGGTGCGGGCAGGCGCTCGGGTACCCAGTAGGCGACGATGTTGTCGTGCGTTTCGTCGGGCGTGGGCAGTTGCACCAGCTCGACCCGGCCTGCGCCCCAGTCGCCGATCGGGCGCACCCAGGCGCTCGGGCGACGCTCGTAGCGGGCCTCGATGTCCTCGTAGCTGGCGAAGCGCCGGTCGCGCT
Organism: Pseudomonadota bacterium; assembly: GCA_023415035.1. Classification (GTDB taxonomy): domain Bacteria; phylum Pseudomonadota; class Gammaproteobacteria; order Burkholderiales; family Burkholderiaceae_C; genus Hydrogenophaga. The sequence goes on from JAEZLX010000041.1 coordinate 1,867, forward strand.
GCATCAGGCCGAAGCCACGCGGCTGGCGCATGGCGAAAGAGCTCACGCTGATCTGCCTGGGGTTTTGCAGCGGGCGCCACAGCCATTCGCCGGTGTCGGTCACCATCATCAGGCCGTCGGAGTCGTGCACCTCGGGGCGGAAGTCGCTGGCGCGCGGCTGGTTCTCGCCGAACAGGAACATGCTTGTCAGCGGCGCGATGCCCAGCGTGCGGATCGGTGTGCTGCTTTCGCGCAGGTACACGCGTGCCTGCACGTCCATGGCGGTCGTGCGTCCGGGGCGGATCACGAAGCGCCAGGCGCCCGTGGCGCGTGGCGAGTCGAGCAGCGCGAGAATGGTGATCTCTGAAGCCCCTTGGGCCGGCCGCACGAGCCAGAAGTCGGTGAAGCGGGGGAACTCCTCGCCCTGGTCGCCGCCCACGGTGTCGATCGCCAGCGCGCGCGCCGACAGGCCGTACTGCTGACCGGCACCCAGCGCGCGGAAATAGCTCGCACCCAGGAACACCACCAGCTCGTCCTTGTAGGCCGGGTTGTTGAGCGCGTAGTGGACGCGAAAGCCCGCATGGCCGATGTCGCCCCAGCGTTCGGGTTGCAGGCGGTTGGCGCCGAAGTCGTAGTCGCCGCTGCGGTAGGGCAGGTCGCGCATCCCCTCGTCCGAGATTTCGTGGATGCGCACCGGCTGCGTCTGGTACAGGCCGAGGTGGAAGTACTGGACCTCGAAGGGCAGCGACTGGTCGCGCCAGGTCGCACGGGCGGGGCGGAAGCGGATGTCGCGCACGCCGTCGTAATCGAGCTTGGCGAGATCGGCCGGCAGGGTGGACGGTGCGGGGCGGTAGGGCTGCGCGGCACGCTGGCGCGCAAGCTCACCCAGGCGTTCCCAGCCCATTCGCGTGTTTTCAGCGGTGGCCGTGGAGGGTGCGAGGGACTGCGCCAGGCCGCTTTGGCAAAAGAGCAGTGTGATGACCGCCAGGCAGAGGGCAGGCAGGCGGAAGGATCGGATCATGCCCCCTTGTCTGCAAGCGCTGTGCCAAGGGGAAAATCCTTTTCAGATCAACGACTTGGGGACGATGTTTGTGTATCCGGATGTACCGGATGCCGGACGGGGCGTTTTGGTTGGGTTTTTGTCGCCGTTTGACGACAAAGGGTGCGTCGCCTTATGGAAAACCAATGAAAATCAATGGGTTATGTTTGTCACTCGTCGGCGACAGGCATGGGGTCACCATGGTCGTCGATGCCGCCGTCGCTCTTGAACAGGCCGGGTGTGAGGTTGTGCTTTTGCAGCAGGCGGTAGAACTCGGTGCGGTTGCGCTGGGCCAGGCGGGCCGCGTCGGCCACATTGCCATCCGTCATCTTGAGCAGACCGACGAGGTACTCGCGCTCGAAGCGCTGGCGTGCCTCCGCGAGGCTGAGAACGCTGACAGAGGGCGTGCGCAGCGCGCGCTGCACCAGTGCCAGCGACACCAGCGCGGTGGTCGAGAGCGCGCACACCTGCTCGACCACGTTGTACAGCTGCCGCACGTTGCCCGGCCACGAGGCCATGGTCAGCGCCTTCAAGGCTTCGGGCGCAAAGCCCGACACGCGCTTGTTGTACTTGGGCGCCAGCTGCATGAGGAAATGGTGGGCCAGCAGGGGGATGTCCTCGGGCCGCTCTGTCAGCGTGGGCAGGGTCAGCGTGACCACGTTGAGGCGGTAGTACAGGTCCTCGCGGAACAGTCCTTCGGCCATGGCGGTTTCCAGGTCGCGGTGCGTGGCCGAGATGATGCGAACGTCCACCGGCACCGACTGGCTCGATCCCAGGGGGCGCACGGCACGTTCCTGCAGCACGCGCAGCAGCTTGACCTGCAGTGCCGGCGGCATGTCGCCGATTTCGTCGAGCAGCAGCGTGCCGCCGTCGGCGGCCTGGAACAGGCCCTTGTGGTTGGCGTGGGCGTCGGTGAACGCACCTTTGACGTGGCCGAACAGCTCCGATTCGAGCAGCGCCTCGGGAATGGCACCGCAGTTGACGGCCACGAACGGCTTTCTGGCGCGGCGGCTGGCCTTGTGGATGGCGCGCGCCAGCACTTCCTTGCCGGTGCCGCTTTCACCGCGCAGCAGCACGCTGGCGTCGCCCTGGGCGATCAGGCGTGCCTCGGCCAGCAGGTCGGCCATGCGGCTGGAGCGGCTGATGATTTCCGCGCGCCAGGCCTCGTCGCCCAGGTTCGGTGCCGGCGCGGCCGGGTTCAATGCCAGGGCTTGGGCGATCTTGTCCAGCAGTTCCTGCGCGTCGTAGGGCTTGGTCAGGTACGAGAACACGCCGCGCGAGGTGGCCTCCACGGCATCGGGAATCGTGCCGTGCGCGGTCAGCAGGATGACCGGCAGAGACGGGTGGCGGCGCCGGATTTCGTCAAAAAGGGACAAGCCATCCTTGCCGGGCAGTCGCACGTCCGAGAGAACGACCTGCGGCCGCTCGATGTCCAGATGGCTCAGTGCGGCCTCGGCCGAGGCGACGGCGGTGACGCGGTAGCCGGCGGCGCCCAGCCGCATCGAGAGCAGGCGCAGCATGTCCGGGTCGTCATCGACGACCAGCAGGCGTGGCTGCGTGGCGGTGACGGGCGAAGCCACGGGGACGGGGGACATGCGCGACGAATGGGGCATGGTTCAGCGCGAATGCGAGCCGTTGGGCAAGGGGGAAAGGCTGCGCTCGATGGCGCGCATGGCATCGATCCGCTCGTTGAGCAATTCGATGCGGCGTTGGGCCTCGCGCCATTGCTGATTGAGGCGCTCGTTGCCTTCTTCCAGCTTGCGCTGGGTGGCCAGGCGCGTGGCCAGCAGCCGCGCCAGCGGCCTGAGCGGGTCGGCCTCGTCGGACGGATGGCTGATCAACCGTTGCAGCAGGCCCAGCGTGCGTGTCGTGTCGTTGGGCAGCGGGGCGTGCATGAGGGCCAGCGCTAGCTGCATCTGCCGCTTCACATCGCTGCCCGGTTCCCCGAGGCGGGCGATCTCGGCCGTGACCTCGGCCGGCTGCATCTGCCGCAGTTGTTCCGCGTAGTCGAGGGACCAAGCCAGCAGGTCGGCGGCGGGGGCTGCCTGGGCTTCGGCGGTAGCCGCCATGTCGGCCACTGGGGATGGGGCTTGCGGCGAGGGGGCGGCAGGCTCGGGCGCGATGGAGGCGGCAGGCTCGTCCACGGCGTGGTTGGCCTCGGCGGGCAGCGTCTGGCATCCGGCCAGCCAGACCATGGCTGTCAGGATCAGTGCCAGATGGCTGGATCGCACGGCCAGTGTCGTGGCTCGCCGGCCTGGAAGGTCAATGGGCATAGGGAAGTTCGATGCGGAAGTGGGCACCCCGGGCGGAGGGTATCAGAGAGATGCGCCCGCCGTGTGCCTGAATGTATTCCTGCACGATCGACAGCCCGATACCGGTGCCTTTGGCGGCATCTTCGGGCTGGCGCGAACCCCGGAAGAAGGGTTCGAACACCCGGTCGGCATCCTCCTCGGCCACGCCAGGCCCCTCGTCGGTGATGTCCAGTTGCGCGACCCCGGGCTGCCGTGTCATTTCCATGACGATGCGGCCTCCGATGGGCGAGAAGCGGATGGCGTTGGACAGCAGATTGCCCAGCGCGGACCCGATCTTCGATGCGTCCAGCGGCATTGTCATGTCAGCGCCCTGCACGCTGACCTTGAGCTGGCGTGCCTGCCAGCGCAGACGCTGGTCGTCCACCTGCGACTGGGCCAGCGACAGCAGGCTGGTGGGCTGGCGGTTGAGCTGTCGGGCCTCGAAGGCGGCGGCGTTGAAGCGCAGCAGCGCCTCGATCTGCTGCTGCAGCTGCTGCGTGTTGTGGCGCAGGATGGTCACGACCTCGACCTGGCTCTCGCTCAGCGGTCCGGCCACACCGTCGCCCAGCACCGCCACGCCTTCGTGCATGGAGGCCAGCGGGGTCTTGAGTTCGTGCGAGATGTGGCGCAGGAAGCGCGCCTTGTCGGCGTCCAGCTCGGTCAGCCGCAGGCGCAGCCATTCGAGCTGCTGGCCCACGCTGCGGATGTCGGGCGGCCCCGGGATGTCGATCGGGTCCTGCAGGCGGTTTTCGCCCAGCCCCACGATGGCCCGCTCCAGTCGCTTGAGCGGGCGCGTGAGCCAGATGCCGAAGCCGATGGCCATGGCGGCCGCCATGAGGATGGAGCCGATCACCAGCATGGCCAGCTGCTGGCGGTTGCGCTCGAAGCGGGCCTGCAGGGCCTCGTTGCGTCGGCCGATGACGGTCTGGACCTGCTGCGCGACCAGGGCGTTGAGCCGGTCGAGCTCACGGAACTCCTGTGCCACCTCGCGCTCCCGGTCCAGCGCCGTTTCGATCGGACCCTCAAGCAGGTGTCCGATGAGCTCCAGCTGTTGTTGCCAGTGGCCGACCGTCTCGGGCGGCAGGTCGTTGTCGCGCAGACGGCCGAGAATCTCGTGCGACTGCTCGGCGCCCTGCAGAAACACCTGGCGCAGCTGGCGGTCACCCAGGATCAGGGACTGGCGCGCGGCGCGCTCCATGGCCTGGCTGCGCTCGCTTAGCGACTGCGCGGCAGTGCTCAGCTCGATGGCCTGTTCGGTGCTCGCGCGGCTGAGCGTCATCAGAGATTCGAGCAGGAACAGGCTGCGCAGCGCTGTCGCACCCAGCAGGGCGCCGATGACCAAGAAGGCCACCAGCAGCATCTGCGGAAACGAGAAGCGCAGCGTCCGCACGGCCGGTCAGGCGGTTTCGCGCACCAGAACCTCGCCGCGCAGCGAGTGCGGTAGCGCCTGCGTGATGCGCACGTCGATCATCTGGCCGATCAGGCGCGCCGCGTTCGGGCCGCCGTCGAAGTTGACGATGCGGTTGCACTCGGTGCGACCCATCAGTTCGGCTGGATTCTTGCGCGAGGGCCCCTCGACCAGGATGCGTTGCACGGTGCCTTCGCGGCTGGCGCTGATGCGGCGCACGTTGTCCTCGATGGTGGCCTGCAGGTGCTGCAGCCGGCGCAGCTTGACCTCGTGCGGCGTGTCGTCCGGCAGGTTGGCCGCCGGCGTGCCCGGCCGCGGGCTGAAAATGAAGGAGAAGCTGCTGTCGAAACCGATGTCGGTGATGAGCTTCATCATCTTCTCGAAGTCCTCCTCGGTTTCGCCCGGGAAGCCGACGATGAAGTCGCTGCTCATGGAGATGTCGGGGCGGATCGCGCGCAGCTTGCGGATCGTGCTCTTGTATTCCATGGCGGTGTAGCCGCGCTTCATCGCCATCAGGATCTTGTCGCTGCCGTGCTGCACAGGCAGATGCAGGTGACTCACCAGCTTGGGCACCTTGGCGTAGGTGTCGATCAGGCGCTGGGTGAACTCGTTGGGGTGACTGGTGGTGTAGCGGATGCGCTCGATGCCTGGAATCTCGGCCACGTACTCGATGAGCAGCGCGAAGTCGGCGATCTCACCCGAGTCGCCCATGGCGCCGCGGTAGGCGTTGACGTTCTGGCCCAGCAGCGTCACTTCCTTGACGCCCTGGTCGGCCAGGCCTGCGATCTCCACCAGCACATCCTCGAACGGGCGGCTGACTTCCTCGCCGCGGGTGTAGGGCACCACGCAGTAGCTGCAGTACTTGGAGCAGCCTTCCATGATGGAAACGAAGGCCGAGGCGCCTTCCACACGCGCGGGCGGCAGGTGGTCGAACTTTTCGATCTCGGGGAAGCTGATGTCCACCTGGGGCTGCTGCAGGCGGTCGCGGGCCTTGAGCATTTCGGGCAGGCGGTGCAGGGTCTGCGGGCCGAACACCACGTCCACGAAGGGCGCGCGCTTGATGATTTCGGCGCCTTCCTGGCTGGCCACGCAGCCGCCGACGCCGATGAGCACGCCCTTTTGCTTCAGGTGCTTGACGCGGCCAAGGTCGGAGAACACTTTTTCCTGTGCCTTCTCGCGCACCGAGCAGGTGTTGAAGAGGATCAGGTCAGCCTGCTCGGGGTCTTCGGTTTTCTCGTAGCCCTGGGCGGCGCCGAGCACGTCGGCCATCTTGTCCGAGTCGTACTCGTTCATCTGGCAGCCGAACGTCTTAATATAGACCTTCTTGGTCGTGGTTGTCATGGAAATGCTCCTGGACGCGGGGGCGCAATGCCGCCGCGGCGAATGAAAAACGGAAGCGCGATGGCGCGCGAAGGCTCAGCGGGAGCTGTCGCCTAGCGTGGAGTAGTTGTGCTGGTTGCCCAGGCGGGGACGCTTTTCGGCGGCCTCGGCCTCGGTCAGGATCCAGACTTCATGCACCAGCCCATGCATGTCGGTCACGTAGTTCACGGTCAGTGACTGGCCGACGAGGGAGCCGGAGAGCACCATCGTGTTGCCGGTGCCGCGGATGCGGGCGCCGGGAGACAAGCGCATGACACGGCCATCCATGGTGACCTCGGGCGGTGTCTGCACCACCATGGTGGCCCGGATGGCGTTGGCCGGGAACGGGCGCACCGGCCCCTGGGCCTGGGCCGTGCCCGCGAGCGCCAGCAGCAGGCCGGCAGGGGCCAGCGCTGCCAGGGTGCGCCGGGAGAGGCTGAAGAAGAATTTGTCGCAGCGGTTCATGGTGTAGATCCAGAGGCTGTGGAAACAGCGCCGATTGTCTCACGGTGCCGCGTCGGCGCCGGTCATTTCCAGCGCTGTGGCTCCAGATGCACGCTGCCGCGGGTGCTCGAAAGGGTGAGGGCTCCATCCTGGATCAGCGCCTGCAGCTGCATGCTGCGCTCGGCCAGGGCCGCCAGCGCGGGCGCCGCCTCGGCGGGCAGCCGCCAGACCTGCAGCTTGTCCAGGCGTGTCAGCTTGTTTTCGATGCCCTTCCACCACACGTCGGCGGCCGAACTGAAAGCGTAGACGATCACCGCGTCGGCCTGGCTGCAGGCCTTGGACAGGGGTTTGTCCTCGGGCTGGCCGACCTCGATCCACAGGCGCTTGCGGCCGGTGAAGTCGGTCAGCGAGGCGTCGGGGTCGTCCGGGTCGGACAGACCCGCCCCGAAGGCCAGGGTGCCATCGCCGCCGCAGGTGTCGACCAGCTCGTGCGCCTGCAGGGCCAGTGCGGCCAGGCGCACCATCATGCGCTCGTCGGTCTCGCTCGGGTGGCGGGCCAGGGTCAGCGTGTGGTCGGCGTAGTAGCCGTGGTCGATGTCGGCGATTTGCAGGGACGCCTTGAAGATGGTGGACTTGAGGGCCATGGTGGAGGCGGGGAGTCGGAAAAAGAAAAAGCGGACACCGTTGCCGGGGTCCGCTTTTCATGTGTGGTGGCGATAGGTGGACTTGAACCACCGACATCAGCATTATGAATGCTGCGCTCTAACCAACTGAGCTATATCGCCGAAGACACGCATTATAGCCAAAAAAATTACAGGATTTCAAGCGTTCCTGAACTTCGCTTCGCGCTTGTTGAGGAAGGCGTCCATGCCTTCCTTCTGGTCTTCGGTGGAGAAGAGGGCGTGGAACATGCGGCGCTCGAACATGAGGCCGTCGGAGAGGTTGCCCTCGAAGGCGCGGTTGACCGATTCCTTGGCGGCCATCACCGCCAGCTGCGAGAACGAGCAGATCTGCAGCGCCGCGCCCAGCGCCTCGTCCATCAGCTTGTCCAGCGGCACGACGCGGCTGACGAGGCCAGCGCGTTCAGCCTCGGTGGCGTCCATCATGCGGCCGGTGAGGGCCAGATCCATGGCCTTGGATTTGCCGACCGCGCGCGGCAGGCGTTGCGTGCCACCGGCGCCGGGGATGATGCCCAGCTTGATCTCGGGCTGGCCGAACCTGGCGTTGTCGGCGGCGATGATGAAGTCGCACATCATCGCAAGCTCGCAGCCGCCGCCCAGGGCGAAACCGCTGACGGCCGCGATCACGGGCTTGCGGATGCTGCGGATGGTTTCCCAATTGCGGGTGATGAAGTCGCCTCGGTAGGCGTCGGCGAAGGTGTACTTGGCCATGGCGCCGATGTCGGCACCGGCCGCGAAGGCCTTTTCGCTGCCGGTGATGATCATGCAGCCGATGGCCGCGTCGGCATCGAAGGCCTTGAGCGCGGTGCCCAGCTCGTCCATGAGCTGGTCGTTCAGCGCATTGAGCTGCTTGGGACGGTTCAGCGTCACGATGCCCACGGGGCCTTCGGTGCGCACGGTGATGAGTTCGGGGGTGGCGGCTGTCTCGCTCATGGTGTGTCCTTGCAGGTGAAAGCAGGGGGTGATGTGACGTGAACGTCAACTATAGCCGCACTCCCGGCGGCACCCTGGCACCTGCGGAACAGGGGGCGGGCGCTCTCCCGCATAGCATGGCCGGCACATGTCACCCGAGGAGACCACACCCATGGACAAGACCGAAACCGGCGGCACCGTGCTCTACGAGCGACGGGATGCCGTGGCGCTGATCACGCTCAACCGGCCCGAGGCGCTCAACAGCTTCACGGTCCAAATGCATCATGACCTGTGGGCGGTGCTGGATCGGGCCGAGGCCGATGCGAATGTGCGCGCTGCCGTCATCACCGGAGCCGGGCGCGGCTTCTGCGCGGGAGCGGACCTGACCGGGCTGGACTTGAAGCCAGGGCCCGATCTCGTGGAGCGCGCCGACCCGGGGCCGGTCATCGACCGGGCGTTCAACCCGACGGTGCGGCGCCTGCAGTCGCTGCGCTTTCCGGTCATCGCTGCGGTCAATGGCGTGGCTGCTGGCGCCGGTGCGTCGCTGGCCATGACCTGCGACATTGCCATCGCGGCGCCGGCAGCGAGCTTCATCCAGGCCTTCAGCAAGATCGGACTGGTGCCCGACGCCGGTGGCAGCTGGTTCCTGGTCGAGCGGCTGGGCCTGGCGCGGGCGATGGCGCTGGCGATGACGGGCGACAAGCTGCCCGCCCCGCAGGCGCGGGACTGGGGCCTGATCTGGGACGTGGCCGACGATCCGGTGACAGAGGCGCTGGCACTGGCGGCTCGTCTGGCCACGATGCCGACCCGGGCGCTGGTGGCCACGCGTGCGCTGTTGCGCGATGCGGCTCATCGCTCGCTCGATGCACATCTCGACGCCGAACGGGACACCCAGTCGGCAATGGGGCGCACGCACGATTACATCGAGGGGGTGATGGCGTTTCGGGAAAAGCGCGCGCCGAACTTCCGCGGCGAGTGAGCGCGTGCGTTGCGTGCGGGGGCTTCAGTCGATGTGGTCGATGGTGTCCGGGTCCGGCACGTCGCCGATGGCCTGGCGTGTGCGTTCCGCCTCGCGCAGCAGCCAGTCGCAGAAGGCCTTGACCTCGGGGCGCTGCACGCTGCGCGGCGCCACCAGCAGCCAGTAGGCCAGCGGTGAATCGAGGCGCAGCCGGGGTAGGGGTTCGATCAGGTCGCCGTTGGCCAGGCTTTCGGCCACCAGCGGCAGGCGCGCCAGGGCCACGCCCTGGCCCGTAAGGGCAGCCTGCACGATCTGGTTGGCGTAGTTGAAATACAGCCACCGCTTGGGCGACAGGCGCGCCGTAGACCGGCCGCGCGCGTCCCTGGCACCGGATGCCGGTGCATGCTGGTCCAGCCAGCGCTGCCAGGTCAGCCATTCGAGATGGCGCGTGCGGTGGGCGTCGCCGGCCTCGATCAGCGCGTGGTTCGCCAGATCCTCCACCTTGCCCAGCGGCGTCTCCCGCAGCAGCCAGGGACTGGCCACCGGCGTGAGCTGCTCGCCGAACAGCCGCACGGCAGCGGACCCCATCGCTGAGGGCACGGCGTAGCGCAGGGCCAGGTCCACATCGGCGGTGGCCAGATCGACGGCCGCATCGGTCGCGTCGATCCGGATGTCGATGTCCGGGTATTCACGCTGGAAGGCTTCCAGTCTTGGGATCAGCCACATCGACGCGAACGAGGCCCAGGTGGTGATGGCCACGCTGCGGCGGCCCGCGCTTTGCCGGATCTGCCGCACGGCCGCATCCAGGCGTTCCAGCGCGGCGCCCGTGGCCCGCAGCAGCAGGGTGCCGGCGCTGGTCAGCTCAACGGCGCGCGTGTGGCGCAGGAACAGAGGCATGCCCACCTCGTCTTCCAGCGCCTGTATCTGGCGGCTGACAGCGCTTTGCGTGAGCGAGAGCTCGTCGGCGGCAGCGCGGAAGTTCAGGTGGCGCGCCACGGCGTCGAAGGCGCGCAGATAGCCGACCGAGATCGGCCGGGTGCGCGGATGGCTGGCAGGCAGGCTCATGGACAGGTCTCCGGAGGGGCTGCTATTGATTCGGATCCGGAATCAAAGTCTGCATCGCATTTCATTGGACGATGCAAACGGCTTCCAGGATCATCGCCATGACACAAGCCCTTTCGGGGTGTCCAAGGAGATCGTCATGGCAGCAGTCATTGTGGCAGGAAAGCTCAACAGCTCATGTCTTGAAGTCATCAATCCGTCGCACGGCAACCGTGTGGCCGGCACATGGCGCCTGCCTTCGGGGCAGGCTCTTGGCCTGTACCCGATGACACCCTCGCTGCTGACGGTACGGCAGGGGCGCGTCTGGGTCACGCTGGGCATTGACGGTCCCCGGGTGCCGGGCGAGATGGGCGACCATTTCCTCGGGGCCGGCGAGCAACTGCAGGTGCCCGCTGGTTCCCGGCTGGTCATGGAGCCGGTGGCGTGGCGGGGCGAAGCGGCGAGGGAAGCGTTCTTTGACTGGCAGGACACGCCGGTGGCCGCGGTGACACAGGCCCGTTTCGAGCGCGACGTGATGGTTCACTGGCGCGCGCTGGGCGGCGGGTTGGTGCTGGCGGCGCGGGCGGCGGGCTCCCTGATGCGCGGCGTGCTGGCCTATGCCGCCGGCAGCCTCGTGGGGCGGCGCCAGGCCGCTGTCGTGTCC
>JAEZLX010000042.1 GCA_023415035.1 Pseudomonadota bacterium
GCTCCGCATTGAGCGCCTCCAGCTCCGCCGTCCGGTCGGCCACCCGGCGCTCCAGCTGGTCATTGAGCTGGGCCAGTTTCGCCTGCGCCTTGCCCACCCGCCAGATCAGCAGGACGATCAGCACGCCACCCGTCAGCAGCATCACGAGAAGCGCGGACTCGATCATGCTGCTGCGCGCCAGCAACGGGCGCAAGGGAGCCAGCAGGGCCTCCTCATCCAGGCCGATGGCCATCACGAGTCCGGTGCCGCTCAATGTCTTCCAGCCATAGGAGCGAACGCGCCCGTCACGCAAACCGGGGGCCTTGTAGCTGCCGCTGGCGGGGGCATCCTCGCGCAGGAAAGGCCGGTCCGGCGGCACTTTGATGCCCATCAGACGATCCATGTCGCGGTTGCTGGCCAGGAAGCTGCCGTCCCGGTGGAGCAGGGACGCCACATCGGAAGGCGACAGCGCGAGCCCGCCGAGCTTCTCCGCCACGAATGCCGCCGGCACGATCAGGTGCACGGTGCCATCGAACTGGCCATCGCGCAGCACCGGCCGGCTGACAATGAAGACCCATTCGCCGGTGATCCTGGCCTTCACCGGGCGGCTGATGTGCAGCCGGTTGCCACCGGCGCGCTGCGCCTGGAAATGCTCGCGGTCGCCCACATAGACGCCGACCTCGCTGCCCTCCAGGGAATTGAGCACCACCTGCCCGTCACGGTTGACCACCGTCACGTACTGGACCACACCTTTGGGCAGTGCCGCCATGATTTCGCGGGATGTCTCGGCGAACGCCTCCGCCGGCTTTTCGAGGCGGGTCTGCACCAGCTTCTGCAGCGCGAGATCGAGCGAGCTGACCAGGGCCTCGATCTGGCCGGCCATTGCAGCGGCCAGATGCACGCTACGCCGTTCGGCCTCGTGCAGCACCTGCTCGCGCAGCAGCTGCTGCATGCGGCTGGTCTGCCACCACAGCGCGGCCGCCGCCAGTCCGATCAGCAGTGCCACCAGCACCGCCGCCCCCCAGATTCGCCTCATCGCGTTCCTTCTCCTGCTTTGGGGGGCCAATGTACCTGTTTTTCACGATGAAATACTTGATGCCAGTCACACCATCCCCGTGCAGAACCTGGCCGATGCACACCTGCTGAAAGGCAAGGGCTCCGCCGCCGTCCACCTCGGCAACGGGCCCAGGTTTTCCGTGCATGAAGTCATCCAGACGGCGGAGCAGGTCAGCGGTCTGCAGGTGACAGTCAAATTTCTGCCCCAGCGCCCCGGTGACCCGGCCGTGCTGGTGGCCGACAGCACGCTGGCGCGCCCAACTTTGGGCTGGACGCCTGGCGACACCCCGACCACGTCACCAACAACGCCTACTGCGGGACGGAGCTCGCATCGGCACTTTGCGCGGTATCCCGTTTCTGCTGCCATCTCCGGCGCACCCATCGCGCCCACCTTTCCACGGTGACCCACGAAATCCACGCACCAATGAACGAGAGCGATCCTCCTGCCAGCAACACCCACCAGGATTCATGATCCGGCCGCATGTACCTGAAAATCGGGTAGTGCCACAAGTACAGGCCGTACGAGATTTTTCCCACGTTCACCAACCATCGCTGGCACAGGAATCGTTGCACCACCGAATCCCGCACGAGTCCCAGGACGATCACGGACATGGTCAGGACTTCCACCAGAGGAATGCCCGCGATCAACGATGCGGACTTCCCCCATGCGGGTCTGACAACGAGCACCAAGAGAGCAGCAGACACCCAGAGGGTCACCCTCGCGATGCGCACAATCCGGGAAAAATCAAACTTCCACAGAGCCAGGAAAAGCAAGGCGCCCGCGAGCAACCCGGACACGCGGGTATCAAACCGATAGTAGGTCACGTTCCAGCCTGGGACACTGAACGCCCAGACACCCCGCCAGACCGTCACACATGCGAGCAGGACGACGACGGCCAAGGCCAGTCTTCCCACATTCCTCTCGCGCCACGCCCACGCAAGGAAAAAGGGCCAAACGAGATAAAACCGTTCTTCCACGGCCAGGGACCAGGCATGACTCAGGAGATCCGGTATTCCCCGAATGGCTATTGGGTAATCGGCCACATAGAAGAAGACCAGCAGGACCTCAGCCCAGATTTCGTCCGGAGCCAGCCCCCACAGTACGGGAGCGACAAGGACAAAGGTAGCCAGCATCAGGAACAACGCCGGGACAAGCCGAAGGAACCGGTTCACAAAAAATCGGCTGTACCGGATTTTTCCTGCACTCAGCAGGTCCTTGAAAAGCAGCGCCGAAATCAGGTAGCCGCTCAACACGAAAAACACGTCCACGCCCAAGAAGCCGCTGCCCAACGGCGGCAGCCTGGCATGGAACCCCATCACCAACAGGACAGCAATGCCCCGCAGGCCATCCAGAGCCGGCTGATACCCGGACAGACCAGCCAAGTTCCCTCGTTCGCCGGCAGTTGCCGTCATTGTGGCCGTGGAACCTAGCGTTTTCATCGGATGATTGACCTGCGGCGATGACCGTGCGTCATCAAGGACCGAACCCGTCCACATCCAGGAAGCCTATCGGCTCTCCGGACCTGCGGTCCAGCAGGACGGTCCCGAACTGGGTCCGGCTGACCAGCGGCAGGTACACAATGTCCTGTCCGTCCAACCCCGTATTCCGTACCGCCTCTCGAATCCGGCCTTGCTCGACCGCCGGCGAGCGCCGCTCCAGCGTGGCCAGCGGCTGGGCAGCCGCCAGCACCGCCGACACGGCCTCTGCATATAGCTGCCACAAATCCGGACGCGCCCCCAAATCCAGCCCTTGCAGGGCCACCAGGGTGGCATCGGCGTGCTCGCGCGCATCACGGAAGGGGCGCACTGCGGCAAGCTTCCGGCCCACCACGGGCACCTCGCGCAGACCTTCGGGTGCCAGATGCAGCATCGAGCGGGGAATATCCGCCGCGTGCACCACCCGGAACCGGTCGATCTCGAAGACCAGGAACGCCGGCCGCGCCTGGTAGGCGGTCACCAAGCCATAACCCAGGGCGGATAGCTGAAGGAGCACGATCACCAAGACATCACGGCGCCACTCGGCCCTGGGCTTCTTGGGGTTGGACACCACCAGCGTGCCCAGCGGCCCCAGTACCACGTCCACAACAGCCAGTAGGCCAAACAGCTTGAGCCCGCCTGAGAGACGCCCAAACGGCGGCGGATACCAGATCAGAAACAGCGCGAGCCCCACCAGAGCCAGTATCAGCGCGCTGATCAGCAAATGCACCGATGCCAGCTTCCACCTCGAACTACCCAGCATCACCTTCGGCGTCACTGCATTCATCTTGCCCAAGTCTCCCTCACATCCATGCCGCCATCACCACCGTTGCCACGACTCCGTACGCCATGCGTATAGCGACTCTTCGATCACCGCTGCACCATACCGCTCCGTCAGATTGCTGCGGGCATGATCCATCAGCGATGTGCCAAAGCCAACTTGCCAGGATTTACCCAGCAGGGCATGCAACACGGTGGGGCCCACGTCGAACTGGCTGCCCGGCCGGCGCACCACACCAGGTGCCAGGTCCTTGTCCCAGATGACCATGTGGTTGCGCTGCACCGCGTTCTTCGCCACCAGCGCGTCCTTGACCTCGCTGCCCATCATGACGTGATCGGACAGCATGACAACAGTGGAATCGTGGATGTTTTCGCGGATCACACGCTCCATGAACTCGCCAAGCAGCTCGTCCGTGCAACGGATGGCGTTCATGTGGGCCGACAGGCCATCGCCATAGATCAGCCCCAGCCGTTCGCATGAGGGAGAGGCAAAGCCCGATGGCGGATGCGAGTCAAGCGTCAGCATCACCAGAGCGAAAGGCTTCCCGTCAGACCCTGCCCTCAGCGTTTCCAGCTTCTTTTGCACCAAGGGCAACAACTCATCGTCGTACAGTCCCCATTTGGACAGCGGCGACTCCGGTCGCGCCAGTTCCTCCAGCCCCAGCACCTCATCGAAACCCATGCTGCGGTAAAAATCGCCCTTGCCGGCAAAGCCAAGGCTGGCGCCGCCCATGTAGACGCGGGTATAGCCCTGTCTGGCCAGATGGTTCGACAGGCACTGGTAGCCCGACGAGAACTTGCCAAAATCGTTGTACTCGTTGCGGATGCGATGCGATGACAGGGGAACGCCGCATTGTGTGGCGATCATGCCCGCGATGGTCCAGTTGGACATCGGCGACTGGTCGATGCGGTCGAAACGCATGCCCTGCCCGGCCAGCCGGTTAAGTCGGGGTAGCAGCCCGGGGAAGAGAGCTTCATCGAAAAGCGGTTGCTCCATCGATTCCGCATACACCAGGATCAGGTTCTTCTTGGGTCCGTCCACCGGTTCGGGAACATCGATGCGATCCACGATGTCCTGCAAGCCAATGCGGTCTTCCTTGTCGATCCCTGCCACACGCATGACATGCAGCACGTCAGCCGTCAACGGGGTCATGTACAGGCCAAAACCTGCCGTGCAGAGCACGAGCAGCCCCTGCGTCAGCACAGACGCGGGCATGAGGGCTGGCAAGCGGACCGTGCGCACCCCCCAGATGAACAGCCACAACAGCACCAGCAGAATGGGCACACCGTAACGGACCTCGGCATAGGCCCACAACAGGGCGACATCCTTCCACGAGCCCGCCAATATGTAGTACAGCGCCGCCTCGTTGAAGCCGGTACCGGTCATGCGGCCAATCACGACATACGCCAGGACCAGCATGAT
The DNA here is from genome assembly GCA_023415035.1 of Pseudomonadota bacterium. Lineage (GTDB taxonomy): Bacteria > Pseudomonadota > Gammaproteobacteria > Burkholderiales > Burkholderiaceae_C > Hydrogenophaga. The sequence goes on from JAEZLX010000042.1 coordinate 4,715, forward strand.
GTTGACCAGGTACAGCCCAGCCGCCAGGTACCACCAGCGCCGGGAACGCAACAGCAGAAAGCACAGCAAGAACAGGGCCGTACAGACGGCGCCGTGCATCCACGCATACTCACTGATCATTCATCCTCCCATCCATCAACCACCGCCCTGCGGCAGCAACCATGCTACCGGAAACGCAAAAGGCGCCCGCAGGCGCCTTTTTGCTGATCAGGTCAGACGACGATCAGAACTGGCCGCGGCAGGAACCGGGCAGGTACTTGGCCGGGATGGTTGTGCCGTCGGTGTCCAAGCCGCAACGCCAGCCGTAAACCGTGATCTGCACGTCGCTGTTTGCAACCGGGGTGTTCGCGTCCTTCATCGGCTGCAGCGTCACAGCGCCGTTCGCGGCATCCTTCAGGTCAGGCGCGTTGGCAGCAGTCACCGTGATCTTGCCCGCGTTGTCGGTCACGATGCTGGAAACGTACTTGGTCACGCCGGTGGCACCACCCGACGATTCGCAACCCCACTCGCCAGCGTCCGGCAGCGTCGTGCCCGTGGTGGACTGGATGGTTTCGGTGATGCTGGTGCGGCACGACGAAGCGGCCAGAACAACTTCCGAGACCTTGGCGCGGACGGTGTAGTCCTGATAAGCCGGCAGGGCGACGGCGGCCAGGATACCGATGATGGCCACCACGATCATCAGTTCGATCAGGGTGAAACCTTTTTGCAGGGTACGCTTCATGAAAAGCTCCTAGAGGTTGAGGTTGTGAAAACGTTGTACTTTCAACCAAGAGAGCGGGTCCTCCACCCTCCCGTGCCCTGTATGGTGCAGGAAGCGTGCCAACCGGCAAATGCCGTGTTTGTTGACGGTTATTTCACGTTTTGCGGCGCCCGGTGACAATTTTTGACCAGCCGCCGTTCGTCGAGACTGACAATTTTTGTCAGCCGGGAGCGGCATGGACAGGTTTTGTCGCCCTTCACGGCAGGCGATGGACCACCGGCGGCCCTCACACCTCGAACACGTCGCCCGCCTTGAGCCAGCCGATCTGGGGGCGCTGGTCGCCGGGGTGGTCCGGGTCGTCGAAGCGGCGAATCTCGTCCATGATCAGCTCGGTTTCGGCCGGCTTGGTGTGGGTGATGTAGATGGGAAAGCGCGGGCGCGCCGGGTCGATGCGGTCG
>JAEZLX010000107.1 GCA_023415035.1 Pseudomonadota bacterium
CTGGAAGGCCGTGCCGAGGTCTATGACGAGGTTCGCTACACCGCCTTCCTGATGCCGGGGCTGGTGATGATGAGCGTGCTGCAGAACGCGTTCGCCAACAGCTCGTCCTCGCTGATCCAGAGCAAGATCATGGGCAACCTGGTCTTCCTGCTGCTCACGCCGCTGTCCCATCGGGCCTGGTTCGTGGCCTACGTGGGGTCATCCACCGTGCGCGGTCTGGTGGTGGGCGCTGGCGTGATGGCGGCCACCTGGTGGTATGCGCGCCCCGACATGGTGGCGCCGCTGTGGGCGCTGGTGTTTGCCGCCATGGGCGCCGCGCTGCTGGGTGCGCTGGGCCTGATTGCAGGCCTGTGGGCGGAGAAGTTCGACCAGATGGCGGCGTTCCAGAACTTCCTCATCATGCCCATGACCTTCCTCTCGGGCGTGTTCTATTCGATCCATTCGCTGCCGGCGTTCTGGCAGCGTGTGAGCCATCTCAACCCGTTCTTCTACATGATTGACGGTTTCCGCTACGGATTCTTCGGCGTGAGCGATGTCTCGCCGTGGCTCAGCCTGGCAGTCGTTGGCGTCGCCCTGCTGCTGGTCAGCGCGCTGGCCTTGCATCTGCTGAAGACCGGGTACAAGATTCGTCACTGAAGGCGCACATCCATGACCGCTGAACAATTGAAGGCACTGATCACCGCGGGGCTCGCCTGCGAGCACATCGAGGTGGCCGGTGACGGCCGCCACTGGAGCGCCGTGATCGTATCGGCCGAATTCGAGGGCAAGCGCGCCATCGCGCGTCATCAGCGCGTGTATGCGACGCTGGGCGAGCGCATCCGCAACGACGAGGTTCACGCCCTGTCGATGAAGACCTACACCCCGGCCGAGTGGGCCACCGCAGCGTCACGCGAAGGCGTCTGAATCCATGGACAAATTGCGCATCACCGGTGGCCAGGCCTTGCAGGGCGAGGTGCCCATTTCCGGGGCCAAGAACGCGGCCCTGCCGGAACTGTGCGCCGCGCTGCTCACGAGCGATCCTGTGCATCTGACGAACGTGCCGCGCCTGCGTGATGTGGCCACCATGCGCGCGCTGCTCGACCACATGGGCGTGGTGACAGAGACCCACGGCGAGCGGGGCGGCATGAGTTTCCAGGCACCCGATGACCTCACTCCCGAGGCGCCTTACGAACTGGTCAAGACCATGCGTGCCGCGGTGCTGGTGCTCGGGCCGCTGCTGGCGCGCTTCGGCCATGCTCGCGTTTCGCTGCCGGGTGGCTGCGCCATCGGTGCCCGTCCGGTGGACCAGCACATCAAGGGCCTGCAGGCCATGGGTGCCGAGATCGCCGTCGAGCATGGCTACATGGTGGCGCGCCTGCCTGCCGGGCGTACCCGCCTCAAGGGCGCCCGCATCACGACCGACATGGTCACCGTGACCGGTACGGAAAACTTCCTCATGGCTGCCGCGCTGGCCGAGGGTGAGACCATTCTTGAGAACGCCGCCCAGGAACCCGAGATCCCGGACCTGGCCGAGATGCTGATCTCCATGGGCGCGAAGATCGAGGGTCACGGCACCAGCCGCATCCGCATCCAGGGCGTGGACCGCCTGCACGGCTGCGAGCACCGCGTAGTGCCCGACCGGATCGAGGCCGGCACCTTCCTGTGTGCCGTTGCCGCGACCGGCGGCGATGTCGTGCTGCGCGGTGCGCGGGCCGACCATCTGGACGCGGTGATCGACAAGCTGCGCGAGGCCGGTGCCGCCATCGAGGCTGGCGACGGCTTCATCCGCGTGCGCAGCGAAGGGCGGCTCAAGGCCCAGAGCTTCCGCACCACCGAATACCCGGGCTTCCCGACCGACATGCAGGCGCAATTCATGGCGCTCAACTGCATCGCCCAGGGCACCAGCGCCGTAACCGAGACGATCTTCGAGAACCGCTTCATGCACGTGAGCGAACTCACGCGCCTGGGCGCGAAGATCCAGATCGACGGCAAGGTGGCCGTGGTTGAAGGCGTCGAAAGGCTCACGGGAGCCAATGTCATGGCCACCGACCTGCGCGCCTCGGCCAGCCTCGTGATCGCGGGGCTGGTGGCCAAGGGCGACACCATCGTCGACCGCATCTACCACCTCGACCGCGGCTACGACCGGATGGAAGAGAAACTGCGAGCCATCGGCGCCCAAATCGAACGCATCCAATGATGATCACCCTCGCACTCTCCAAAGGCCGCATCTTCGACGAAACCATGCCGCTGCTCGCCGCGGCTGGCATCCAGGTGCTCGAAGACCCGGAAACCTCGCGCAAGCTGATCCTGCCCACCAACAAGCCGGAGGTGCGCGTGGTCCTGGTCCGCGCCACCGATGTGCCCACCTACGTGGAGCACGGCGGCGCCGACCTCGGCGTGACCGGCAAGGACACGCTCATCGAGCATGGCGGCCAGGGCCTGTACCAGCCGCTAGACCTGCAGATCGCCAAGTGCCGCATGAGCGTGGCGGTGCCTGCCGATTTCGATTACGCCAGCGCGGTGCGCCAGGGCTCGCGCCTGACCGTGGCCACCAAGTACACCTCGATCGCGCGCGACTTCTTCGCCGGCAAGGGCGTGCACGTGGACCTGATCAAGCTCTACGGCAGCATGGAGCTCGCCCCGCTGACCGGCATGGCAGATGCCATCGTCGATCTGGTTTCCACTGGCAAGACGCTCAAGGCCAACAACCTGGTCGAGGTCGAGCGCATCATGGACATCTCTTCCCGTCTGGTGGTCAACCAGGCGGCCCTCAAGCTCAAGCAGGCGGCCATCCGCCCCATCATCGAAGCCTTTTCCAACGCCATCGGCCAGCAGGCCCCATCGACATGAAGCCATCCGCACAGCCCGCCCGTCTGAACACCTCCTCGCCGGATTTCGAGGCGCAGTTCGCGGCGCGGCTGCACTGGTCCTCGGAGACCGACGCGGCCATCGAGCAGCGCGTGGCCGACATCCTGGCCGACGTGCGCGAGCGTGGCGACGCGGCGGTGCTCGAATACACCGCGCGCTTCGATGGCCTGTCGGTGCCCTCGCTGCAGGCGCTGGAACTGACGCAGGACGACCTGCGCGCGGCTTTCGCGGCCATTCCGCAGGCCCAGCGCGAGGCGCTCGAAAAGGCTGCCCAGCGCGTGCGCCGCTACCACGAGGCGCAGAAGAAGGCCAATGGCGAGAGCTGGAGCTACCGCGACGAGGACGGCACGCTGCTGGGCCAGAAGGTCACGCCGCTGGACCGCGTGGGCATCTACGTGCCCGGCGGCAAGGCCGCCTATCCGTCGTCGGTGCTGATGAACGCGATCCCCGCCCATGTGGCTGGCGTGGGCGAGATCATCATGGTGGTGCCGACGCCGCGCGGCGAGCGCAATCCGCTGGTGCTGGCGGCGGCCTACGTGGCCGGTGTCACGCGCGCCTTCACGATCGGCGGCGCCCAGGCGGTGGCGGCGCTGGCCTACGGCACCCAGACGGTGCCCAAGGTGGACAAGATCACCGGGCCGGGCAACGCCTACGTTGCCAGTGCCAAGAAGCGTGTGTTCGGCACGGTCGGCATCGACATGATCGCGGGCCCGAGCGAGATCCTGGTGCTGGCCGACGGCACCACGCCGCCCGAATGGGTGGCGATGGACCTGTTCTCGCAGGCCGAGCACGACGAGCTCGCGCAGTCCATCCTGCTGTGCCCCGACGCTGCCTACATCGACGCCGTGCAGGCCGAGATAGACCGCCTGCTGCCGAGCCTGCCGCGTGCCGACATCATCGCTGCCAGCCTGACCGGGCGCGGCGCGCTGATCCTCACGCGTGACATGGAAGAGGCCTGCGCGATCAGCAACCGCATCGCGCCGGAACACCTGGAGGTGTCCAGCCGCGAGCCGCATCGCTGGGAACCGCTGCTCAAGCACGCCGGCGCCATCTTCCTGGGTGCCTACACCAGCGAAAGCCTGGGTGACTACTGCGCTGGCCCCAACCACGTGCTGCCGACCAGCGGCACGGCCCGCTTCTCTTCGCCGCTGGGGGTGTACGACTTCCAGAAGCGCTCCAGCCTGATCGAGGTCAGCGAGGCCGGTGCGCAGGTGCTGGGCAAGGTGGCCGCCGAACTGGCTTATGGCGAAGGCCTGCAGGCCCACGCGCGCGCGGCCGAACTGCGCCTGTCGGACGTGCCGCCCATGCGTGCCCGCTGAGGAACGCGCCCCGATGAGCGCCCGACCCGATCCGCTGCTTCGCATCCGCCAGGACGTGCAGTCCATGCACGCCTATGCCGTCCAGGATTCGGCCGGCATGATCAAGCTTGACGCGATGGAGAACCCGTTCACCCTGCCGCCCGACCTGCAGTCGGCGCTGGGCGAGCGGCTCGGCCGCGTGCCGGTCAACCGCTATCCGGGTGCCCGTGTCGAAGAACTCAAGCAGGCCATTGCGCAAGCGATTGACCTGCCCGATGGCTGCTCGCTGATGCTGGGCAACGGTTCCGACGAGCTGATCTCCCTGCTGGCCATGGCCTGTGACGTGCCAGGTGCGGCCATTCTGGCACCCGAACCCGGTTTCGTGATGTATGCCATGAGCGCACGCCTGCAGGGGCTGGCCTTCCACGGCGTGCCGCTGACGCCGGATTTCCAGCTCGACGAAGCCGCCATGCTCGCCGCGATGCGTGAGCTTCGGCCGGCCATCACCTACCTGGCCTACCCGAACAACCCCACGGCCAGCCTGTGGGCGTCGTCATCGCTGCGGCGGCTGATCGACGAGGCCGCCAGCTTCGGCGGGCTGGTCGTGATCGACGAGGCTTACCAGCCGTTTTCGAGCCACACCTGGCTGGACGAGATGCGTGCGCGCCTGCAGGAACACCGCCATGTGCTGCTGATGCGCACCCTGTCCAAGTTCGGCCTGGCCGGCGTGCGGCTGGGCTATCTGGTGGGGCCGCAGGCACTGGTGCACCAGATCGACAAGCTGCGTCCGCCGTACAACGTCAGTTCGCTCAATGCCGAGTGCGCGTTGTTCGCGCTCGAACATGCCGGGGTGTTCGCCGAACAGGCCGCGACCATCCGGCGGGAACGCCAGCGCCTCATCAATGCCCTAGGCGCCATGCCCGGCGTGCGGCCGTTCCCCAGCGACGCCAACATGGTGCTGGTGCGCGTGCCTGACGCGGCGCGGAGCTTCGCCGGCATGAAGGCGCGCGGCGTGCTGGTCAAGAATGTTTCTACAATGCATCCATTGCTGGGCAACTGCCTGCGGCTGACGGTGGGAACGCCGGACGAGAACGACCGCATGCTGCAGGCCCTGCAACTCAGCCTATGACAACCCCACAGACGACCCCCTGCGCTGCTGACCGCGTGGCCGAAGTCCGGCGTGACACCGCCGAGACCAAGATCCGTGTCCGCATCAACCTGGACGGCACCGGCAGTGCCAAGCTGGCCACCGGCATCGGCTTCTTCGACCACATGCTCGACCAGATCGCCCGCCATGGCCTGATCGACCTCGAGATCGATTGCCAGGGCGACCTGCACATCGACGGCCACCACACCGTGGAAGACGTCGGCATCACGCTGGGGCAGGCCGTGGCCAAGGCCGTGGGCGACAAGCGCGGGCTGCGCCGCTATGGCCACGCCTATGTGCCGCTGGACGAGGCGCTGTCGCGCGTCGTGATCGACTTTTCCGGCCGGCCGGGGCTGCACATGCGCGTGCCGTTCAAGTCGGGCATGATCGGCGCCTTCGACACACAGCTGGCCTTCGAATTCTTCCAGGGCTTTGTCAACCACGCGGGCGTGACCCTGCACATCGACAACCTGTTCGGCGAGAACGCGCACCACCAGGCGGAAACCGTCTTCAAGGCCTTCGCCCGCGCCATGCGCATGGCGCTGGAGCGCGATCCTCGCATGGGTGACGTGATTCCCTCGACCAAAGGTACTCTCTGAGACCGCCTCTCCGATGAAAAGAAAGACTGTCGCCGTGGTCGACTACGGCAGCGGCAACCTCCGCTCGGTGTCCCAGGCCGTCATGCGGGCGGCGGAGCACACCGATGTCGACGTGGTGATCACCGCACAAGCTCAGGGCGTGCTGGACGCCGACCGTGTCGTCCTGCCAGGGCAGGGGCACATGGGCGATTGCATGCGCGAACTGGCGGCCTCGGGCCTGCTGGACGCCGTGCTGCACGCTGCCGCCAACAAGCCGCTGTTCGGCGTCTGCGTCGGCATGCAGATGTTGCTCGACCGCAGCGAGGAAGGACCGACCGACGGCCTGGGCCTGCTTCCCGGCGATGTAGTGCGTTTCCAGCTCGAAGGCCGCCTGCAGGCCGACGGCAGCCGATTCAAGGTGCCCCAGATGGGCTGGAACCAGGTGTTCCACCAGCTGGACGGTCGTGAACCGCACCCCGTGTGGGCCGGAATTCCCGACGGTGCCTGGTTCTACTTTGTGCACAGCTACTACGCGCGGCCCGCCAACGTGGTCCACGTCGCTGGGGAAACCGATTACGGCGGGCGGTTTGCCAGCGCCGTCGCCCGGGATAATATTTTCGCCACCCAGTTCCACCCCGAGAAAAGCGCCGAGCAGGGCCTGGCGCTCTATCGCAACTTCCTCCACTGGAATCCCTGAACCCGTCCTGCCGACCTCATCACCATGCTGCTGATTCCCGCCATCGATCTCAAAGACGGACAGTGCGTACGCCTCAAACAGGGCGACATGGACCAATCCACCGTGTTCAGTGAAGACCCGGCAGCCATGGCGCGCAGTTGGGTGAACAAGGGCGCGCGGCGCCTGCACCTGGTCGACCTCAACGGTGCCTTCGCGGGCAAGCCGCAGAACCTGCCTGCCATCAAGGCCATCCTCGCGGAGGTAGGCGACGAGATTCCGGTCCAGCTCGGCGGCGGCATCCGCGATCTGGACACCATCGAACGCTATCTCGACGCCGGCCTGCGCTACGTCATCATCGGCACCGCGGCCGTCAAGAATCCCGGGTTCCTGAAGGACGCCTGCTCCGCCTTCGGTGGCCATGTCATCGTCGGCCTGGACGCCAAGGACGGCAAGGTCGCCACCGACGGCGGGAGCTAGCGGACGGGGCACGAGGTGGTCGATCTGGCCCGCAAGTTCGAGGACTGGGGTGTCGAGTCCATCATCTATACCGACATCGGCCGCGACGGCATGCTCTCGGGCATCAACATCAAGGCCACCGTCAAGTTGGCGCAGGCGCTGCACATCCCCGTCATCGCGTCGGGTGGCCTGTCGAACATGGCCGACATCGAGGCCCTGTGCGCGGTGGAGGATGAGGGCGTCGAGGGCGTCATCGCCGGTCGTGCCATCTACTCGGGCGACCTGGATTTCGAGGCCGCGCAGGCGCGTGCCGACGAGCTGCGGGCCTGACATGCTGGCCAAACGCATCATCCCGTGCCTGGACGTGACCGGCGGCCGCGTCGTCAAGGGTGTCAACTTCGTCGAGCTGCGTGATGCCGGTGACCCGGTGGAGATTGCGGCCCGCTACAACGAGCAGGGCGCCGACGAGCTGACCTTCCTGGACATCACCGCCACCAGCGACGGGCGCGACCTGATCCTGCACATCATCGAGGCGGTGGCGTCGCAGGTGTTCATCCCGCTGACGGTCGGAGGTGGCGTGCGCACGGTGGAGGATGTGCGCCGTCTGCTCAATGCCGGCGCCGACAAGACCAGCTTCAACTCGGCGGCTATCGCCAATCCCCAGGTCATCCGTGACGCGTCCGACAAGTACGGTTCGCAGTGCATCGTGGTGGCCATCGATGCGAAGCGCCGCCTGGGCGACGATCTGGCCGCGCGCGGCGAGGGCTGGGACGTCTACAGCCACGGCGGGCGCAAGAACACCGGTCTGGACGCCCTGGCCTGGGCGCGCCAGATGGCCGACTACGGCGCCGGCGAGATCCTGCTCACGAGCATGGACCGGGACGGCACCAAGTCGGGCTTCGACCTCGAACTGACGCGCGCGGTGGCGGACGCCGTCAGCATCCCCGTCATCGCCTCGGGTGGGGTCGGCAACCTCGACCATCTGGCCGACGGCGTGCAGCAAGGTGGTGCGGACGCCGTGCTGGCGGCCAGCATCTTCCACTACGGCGAGTACACCGTGGCGCAGGCCAAGCAGCGCATGGCCGAGCGCGGCATCCCGGTTCGCCTCTGAAGCCCGCGCCACCCCGGTTTGCCCGGGCCTGCATGCGGGATCAGGGCTGTCGGGGCAAGCGCTCCTGGCGTTCCAGCCGGTCTTCCAGTTCACCCAGGCTGGCGCTCAGGCCGTTGGCGGTCTGCTCGAACAGGCGTGCCAGTTCGGTCTGGGTGCTGGCAATCTGCTGTTGCAGCGTGGCGGTCTGCGCCTGCTGGCGCTCTTCCAGTCGCGTCATCTCGGATCGCAGGTAGTCTCTCAGATCCGCCAGCCTCGACGCCTCGGCCTTGTCGGCCAGTTGCCGCTGCTCGGCCGCTTCCTTGCCCAGGCGCCGCACTTCCATCAGGTGCGAGGTCTGGTTGAGCACCATCACGAGCAGGAACACGATCAGCAGCACACCCAGCATGCCCAGCAGTACCAGGCCCAGTGGTGCCTGCACCTCGGTGAACGCGAAGTTCAGCGTGGTGGGCCGGAACACTTCGTCGAGGTTGAGCGCGACGAAAGCGGCCACCAGCAGCAGGCAGGCGATGAGAAGGATGGTTCTGGGTTTCATGCCGGCATGGTATCCCGTCATGGCGCGGACGCACAGGGGCGGGGCGTGATAGATTTGGGAAATGAACTGGTTGGATCAAGTGAAATGGGACGCGCAGGGCCTGGTGCCTGTCATCGCGCAGGAGCAGGGCAGCGGTGATGTCCTGATGTTCGCGTGGATGAACCGCGAGGCACTGGAAAAGACCGCCGAGCTCCGCCGCGCGGTCTACTACAGCCGCTCGCGGGGCAAGCTCTGGTACAAGGGCGAGGAGTCCGGTCACGTGCAGACGGTGCACGAAATCCGTCTGGACTGCGACAACGATGTGGTGCTGCTCAAGGTCACGCAGCTGGGGCACGAACCAGGCATCGCCTGCCACACGGGCCGGCACAGCTGTTTCTACAGCGTGCTCAAGGACAATGCCTGGACTCCGGTCGACCCGGTGCTCAAGGACCCCGAATCCATCTACAAGTGAACAACATGTCCGAAACCGATACGCTGGCGCGGCTGGCTGCCGTGCTCGAAAGCCGCCGCCCGGCCAATGGAGGCGATCCCGAGAAGAGCTACGTGGCCCGCCTGATGCACAAGGGTCCTGACGCCTTCCTGAAAAAGGTGGGCGAGGAAGCCACCGAAGTTGTGATGGCCGCCAAGGACTGCGGCAATGGCGGCGATGTGCAGAAGCTCGTCAACGAGGTGGCGGACCTGTGGTTCCACAGCATGGTGGCGCTGGCCTACTATGGCAAGTCGCCCGCCGACGTGGTGGCCGAGCTGGCCCGCCGCGAGGGGCTCAGCGGCCTTGAGGAAAAGGCCATGCGCAAGGTCAGGGAACGCGAGACCGGGGCTTCCGGGAACTGAAAGGACACGATCATGGCCGATGACCGCGACATCATCGATGTGCCCGCCACACTCAAACCGGCCGACGAGAGCCTGCTGACCATCGGCTGGCTCAGTTATGTGTTGCACTTTGTGGTCGCACTGGCGGCTGTCATCCCCGGCGCCCAGGTGGGCATCGGGCTGCTGGTGGTGGCGCTTATCATCGACCTGGTGAAACGCTCCGACGCCGAGGGGACCTGGCAGGCCAGCCACTTCTCGTGGCGCATCCGCAGCGTCATCTGGGCAGCGATCCTCTACGTGGTGACCTGGCCGCTGTGGCTGCTCCTGCTGCTGCCCGGCATGGTGGCGTGGTGCATCATCTCGCTCTGGTTCCTCTACCGCATCATCAAGGGCATGGTCCGCATGAACGACCGTCGCCCGGTGGACTGATTTTTCCCGTCGTTTTCTCCATGCACGAACAACACGATCCGAACTGCATCTTCTGCAAGATCATTGCTGGCCAGATTCCCTCGAAGAAGGTCTACGAGGACGAACGCATCTTCGCCTTCCACGACATCAACCCCTGGGCGCCGGTGCATTTCCTGATGGTGCCCAAGGTGCACGTGCCTTCCATGGCCCAGCTCACCCCCGAGCACGAGGCGCTGATGGGCCGGATCATGGTGCTGGCGCCCAGACTGGCGATGGAGCAGGGCTGCCGTCCGTATCCCGAGGGCGGTTTCCGCGTGGTGTGCAACACCGGACAGGACGGGGGGCAGGAGGTGCACCACCTGCACGTCCATGTCTTCGGCGGCCCTCGCCCGTGGGCACGTGGCTGACGTGTGCTGGATAACCCTTGCACAGCCGGTTGAACTGGCGGCCACGGCGTAGAATCCCACATCAAGGCGCTGGACGCCATTTCAAATACCGGAGATGCAAATATGGGTAGTTTTTCGATTTGGCACTGGCTCATCGTGCTGCTGATCGTGGTCATGGTCTTTGGAACCAAAAAGCTCAAGAACATCGGCTCCGACCTGGGGGGGGCCGTCAAGGGCTTCAAGGACGGCCTGAAGGAAGGCGAAGCCTCCGCTTCGTCCTCCTCGGCGACGACCCAGCCTCCGCAGGTCACCCAGAACAGCCAGAAGGCCGAGCAGACCACCATCGACGTCGAAGCCAAGCAGAAGTGAGGCTTCATCCCGCGCCGACTGGCAGGGGATGGCGGGCGTGGGGCGGTGATGCCGGCTCCATGGTGTTCCCTGTCTGAAAGCGTGTTGCCCGCTGCGTGGCTTGGTCCCATTCCCGCGGCGCGGGTGGCGGGGCGAAGCACAGGGCTGTCCAAGAATGGCTGAGACATGATCGATCTGGGCATTTCCAAGCTTGCACTGATCGGGGCGGTGGCATTGATCGTCATCGGTCCCGAGAAGCTGCCGCGCGTTGCCCGTACCGTGGGCACGCTGCTGGGCAAGGCCCAGCGTTATGTGGCGGACGTCAAGGCCGAGGTCAACCGCTCGATAGAGCTGGAAGAGCTGCGCAAGATGAAGGAGACGGTCGAATCGGCCGCCCGCGACGTCGAGTCGAATGTCCGCAGCGAGACCGAAAACTTCGAAAAATCCTGGCAGGAAGCGACGGCCGGTCTCGATGGCACCCCTTCCGACAGCTACGAGAGTGCGCCGGCACTGGAGCAGATCGGCAGTGACCTGTACCCGGCCTACAAGCATCCCAAGAAGAACTGGCGCCTGAAGAAGGGTGCCGTGCCCCAGTGGTACAAGGCACGTACCGGCGTGCGCACCAGGGCGCAGTCCGGGGCGGCACGCGTGGCGCGCTTCCGTCCGAAATCCACATCTTCCCTTCGCTGATGGCCGACCCGAACAATCAAGAAGACGAGCTGGCCGGTACCGAGCAGCCGTTCGTCCAGCACCTGATGGAACTGCGGGACCGCCTGCTGTACGCGCTGGCGGGGCTGGCCGTGTGCATGGTCCTGCTGGCCATCTGGCCCGGCCCGAGCGGGCTGATCGACCTGATCGCCGTTCCCATTCTGTCGCACATGCCGCCCGGCACCGAGAAGCTGATTGCCGTCGGCGTGTTCTCACCGTTCTTCGTGCCGCTGAAGGTGCTGGCCATGGCGGCACTGCTGATGTCGCTGCCCTGGTGGATGTACCAGATCTGGTCCTTTGTGGCGCCGGGCTTGTACAGCCATGAAAAGCGCTTTGCCGTGCCGCTGATCGTCATGGGCAGCGTGCTCGCCTACCTGGGTATTGCCTTTGTCCAGTTCTTCGTGCTGGACAAGATGTTCGGCTTCATCCAGAAGTTCACGCCCGCCAGCGTGGCCGCCACGCCCGACATCGCATCCTATGTCGAGGCCATCCTGTCGCTGTACCTGGCCTTCGGCCTGGCCTTCCAGGTGCCGATCGTGGTGATGCTGCTGGTCAAGCTCGACATGGTGTCGATCCAGAAGTTGAAAGACTTCCGCGGGTATTTCATCGTTGTCGCCTTCATCATCGCGGCCATCGTGACGCCACCCGACGTGATCTCGCAGCTGGCGCTGGCGGTGCCCATGTGCCTGCTCTACGAACTGGGGATCTGGGCTTCGCGCTGGTTTGCCAACCCCAAATCCGCGGAGGAAGGCGAGGCCTCAGGCGAAGAGAAAAAGGCCGGCTGACGGCCGGCCTGGCGGGAACTCATCAGCGGGCGCAAGCCCGCTTTCTTTTTGGCTCTGTCACCTAATCGTGTTGGCGGGTAAGATGGTGCACCATGCGCCGTCGCGACTTCC
>JAEZLX010000035.1 GCA_023415035.1 Pseudomonadota bacterium
GGTCCAGGTCGCCCACCAGCGGCCGCACGCCCTGCGCACGCAAGGCCGCCACCCGCGCGGGGCTGGAGGTCAGGGCCAGCACCTGCACACGCCGGCCGTGGCCCAGCTCGCGCACCACGCGCCCGCCCACGTCGCCGCAACCCACGATCAGCACCCGCTCACGCCGGAAGCGCGCCGGCAATGCACCAAGAAAACCCATGCTGGAACAGATTTGAGACAATTTGGGTTTGTCCGCCCCGTGCGGACTGCCCTCCATTCGCACGCCAGTATGACATTCACCATCACCGTCGAGCCCAGCGGCCGCACCTTCAGCACCACATCCGACGAAACCATCCTCTCCGCCGGCATCCGTCAGGGCATCGGGCTGCCCTACGGCTGCAAGGATGGCGCCTGTGGTTCCTGCAAGTGCAAGCTGGTGTCGGGCCAGGTCGTCCACGGCCCGCACCAGAGCAAGGCGCTGAGCGCCGAGGAAGAGGCCGCCGGCTACATCCTCACCTGCTGCGGCACCGCGCAGACCGACGTGGTCATCGAATCGCGCCAGGTCACCGACGAAGGCGCCTACCCGATCAAGAAGATGCCCGTTCGCGTCAACAGGCTCGAGCGCGCCTCGCACGATGTCGTCATCCTGAACCTGCAGCTGCCCGCCGCCGACACGTTCAAGTACCACGCCGGCCAATACATCGAGTTCATCCTGCGTGATGGCGACCGCCGCAGCTACTCCATGGCCAACGCGCCGCACACGCAGGCCGAAGGCCCCCACGTGGAGCTGCACATCCGTCACATGCCCGGCGGCAAGTTCACCGACCACGTGTTCGGCAACATGAAGGAAAAGGAGATCCTGCGCGTCGAAGGCCCGTACGGCAGCTTCTTCCTGCGCGAGGACAGCGACAAGCCCATCATCCTGCTGGCCTCGGGCACCGGTTTCGCGCCGGTCAAGGCCATCATCGAGCACATGCGCTTTGCCGGCATCACGCGTCCGGTCACGCTCTACTGGGGTGGCCGCCGTCCGGCCGACCTCTATCAGGACGCGTGGGTGCGTGAGCAGGCCCAGGTCATGCCCAACCTGAGCTACGTGCCCGTCATCTCCAACGCCCTGCCAGAAGACGGTTGGACCGGCCGCACCGGCTTTGTCCACCTGGCGGTGCTGCAGGACCACCCCGACCTCTCCGGCCACGAGGTGTACGCCTGCGGCGCGCCCATCGTGGTCGAGTCTGCCCGCCAGGACTACACGGCCAGGGCCGGCCTTCCGGAGGAAGCCTTCTTCGCCGACGCCTTCACCAGCGCGCTCGACAAGCAGTAAGTTATCCCGATAACGACGACAAAGGAGTCTCCATGATCGATCGCCGCCAGTTCATCAGCGCCGCCCTGGGCGCTGCCGCCCTGTCCGCCCCTGCCATCGGGCAAGCACAAGGCCACACCACCCGCATCATCGTGCCCTTCGGCGCTGGCGGACCGATCGACGTGACCGCACGCATCCTGGCCGAGGCCGTCAAGGACAGCCTGGGCACCGTGATCATCGAGAACCGCCCCGGCGCGGGCGGCAACATCGGCGTCAGCGCCGTGGCCAAGGCAGCACCTGACGGTCACACGCTGGGCATCGCCACCACCGCATCGCACGGCATCAACCCCTGGCTGTTCAGCAAGCTGCCTTACGACCCCGACAAGGACTTTGCGCCCGTCACCCAGATGCTGCGCGTACCCAACGTGCTGGTCATGAACGCACAGACAGCCGAACGCCTGAAGATCCGCTCCCTGCCCGACCTCATCGCCTACGCCAAGGCCAACCCGGGCAAGCTCAACTACGGCTCGGGCGGCAACGGCAGCGCCGGCCACCTCGCCGGCGAACTCCTCAAGCACCGCGCCGGCATCTTCGCCGTGCACATTCCCTACGCCGGCGCCAATCCGGCGCAGCTGGCGCTGCTCTCGGGCGAGGTGGACTTCAACATCGACAACCTGGCCTCGGCGGCCGCCAACATCCGCGCCGGCAAGCTGGTCGCCCTGGCCGTGACCACGGCCCAACGCAGCGCCGTGCTGCCCGACGTTCCCACCATGGCCTCGGTCCTGCCCGGCTTCGAGATCGACACCTGGTGGGGCCTCATCGCGCCCGCCGGCACACCGGACGATGTTGTGGCCAGGCTCAACGCCGCGTTCACCAATGCCCTGAAGTCCGCGGACGTGAAGGAAAAGTTTGCCAAGCTGCTGGCCGAGCCCGCGCCCAACTCGCCCAAGGAATTCGCCGCCTTCCTGCAGAGCGAACGCAGCAAGTACCAGCAGATGGTGAAGATCAGCGGCGCCAAGGTCGACTGACCATTCTGCACGTCCGACAACCCCTGCGGCTTCACGCCGGCAGGGGTTTCATTTCATCGGCCAGCGGTCTGGCCAGTCCGCCCGCGCTGGAGACGACCGGCCCCCAGCCCTCAGTTTCCCGCCAGCAGTAGCTTGATGTCCTCCGCCATGGCCGCCGGTTCATTGCCATGGCGGTGGAACAGGCGCAGCCTGCCCTGCGGGTCGTAAACGTAGCTGCCCACCGAGTGGTCCATCGTGTAGCTCGTCGGCGTCTTGCCCTCGACCTTGTTGTAGTACACGCGGAAGTGCTTGGCCAGCCCGGGCAACTCCTCCAGGGTGGGACGCAAGGCCACAAACTCCGGATCGAAGCTGTCCATGTACTCCTTCAGGACCTGCGGCGTGTCGCGCTCCGGGTCCACGCTGACGAAGATACCCTGCACCCGGGCACTGTCCTCGCCAAGCAGGCTTTTGGCCTCCGCCATGGCGACCATCGCCGTCGGGCAGTAATCCGGGCACTGCGTGTAGCCGAAGAACACCACCACCGCCTTGCCCTTGAAGTCGGCCATGGTGCGCACCTGGCCATTCTGGTCAGGCAGGCTGAAATCCTTGGCGTAGTCCGCGCCGGTGATGTCGATGCCATTGAAGGCAGGCTTTTGCGAGCAGGCGGGCAGCAGCGGCACCAGGCCGGCACCCAGCGCCATGCCGAGCCATTGCCGGCGTGTACGGAAAGACGGGTTCTTGGCCTTCATGTCAAAAACTCCCCCTGGGCAGGTAATGATCGATCAGCAGCGCCGCGAACAGCAGCGACAGGTGGATCAGCGAAAAGCGGAAGGTCTTGCGCGCCAGCGTGTCCGAGTAGCTGCGCCACAGCGCCACCGCATAGGCGCAAAAGCCCACGTTCAGGATCACCGCCGCCACCAGATAGAACCACCCGCTCATGCGCAGCATGAACGGCATCAGGCAGGCCGCGAACAGGATCAGCGTGTACAGCACGATCTGCAAGCGCGTGAACTCCGACCCGTGCGTCACCGGCAACATGGGCAGGCCCGACTTGCGGTAGTCCTCCACGCGGTACAGGGCCAGCGCCCAAAAGTGCGGCGGCGTCCACAGGAAGATGATCAGGCACAGCACCAGCGACTCCGGCGACACCTCGCCCGTCATCGCCGCCCAGCCCAGCACCGGCGGCATGGCCCCCGAGGCGCCACCGATCACGATGTTCTGCGGTGTCAGCGGCTTGAGCACCACGGTGTAGATGACCGCGTAACCGACAAAGGTGGCAAAGGTCAGCCACATGGTCAGCGGGTTCACCCACACGTAGAGAATGGCGGAACCCAGCGCGCACAGCGCGGCCGAAAAACCCAGCGTCTGCGCGTTGCCCAGCTCGCCCTTGGCCGTGGGCCGCCAGGCGGTGCGGCGCATCTTCGCGTCGATGTGCTGCTCGACCACACAGTTGAAGGCGGCGGCGGCCCCGGCCACCAGCCAGATGCCCAGGCAGGCCAGCAACGCCAGGCGCACGTCCGCCCAGTCCGGCACGCCCGGCACGGCCAGCACCATGCCGATCAGGGCACAGAACACGATGAGCTGCACCACCCGGGGCTTGGTCAGGGCATAGAACTGACGCCAGGTCGGCGGCAGGGGCGCGGCGGATGCGGCGGAACTCATGAGGATGTCGGACGGGAAACAGTAGAAAAGGGCGACAGTGGCCCGGACGGCGAACTGCGGACACCATGACTGGCCACCAGCACCCCGGTGAGCACCACCAGCAGGCCGGCCGCACCACCGGTGTGCGACACCGCGGCCAGCAGCGGCCACTCCAGCACCACGTTGGACACGCCGGTCAACAGCTGCCACAGCGCGAGGCCACCCAGCCAGCGTGCGGCCTGGCGCGTACCCTCGACCCGGTGCAGGCGCCAGGTCAGCCAGGCCAGGCAGGCGAGCACCAGATAAGCCACCAGGCGGTGCGTGTAATGGACGGCGGTCAATGCCTCGAAAGGAATCGCATCGCCGCCCGCGGTCATCCCCAGCTCGCGCCAGAGCGTGAACCCCTGGTCGAAAGCCATCGGCGGCCACCAGCTGCCCTGGCAGAGCGGGAAATCGCGGCAGGCCAGCACGGCGTAGTTGGTGCTCACCCAGCCGCCGAGCGCGATCTGGCACCACAGCAGCACGAACACCAGCCAGACCGCCGTGCGCAGACCGCTGGACAAGGCCGCGCGATGCTCGTCGTACCAGACCGCCTGGGCGCGCAACAGCGCCAGCAGACCCATGCCGCCCAGCAGGTGCAAGGTCACAATGGCCGGAAACAGCTTCATGGTCACCGTCAATGCGCCGAACGCGCCCTGCAGGCAGACCCACAGCAGTGTCAGCGTCGGCCACCAGGGAGATACCGCCAGGCGCCGCCGCTCGACCCAGCTGACGGCCGTCAGCACGATGATCAGCACGCCCACACCCGTGGCCAGGTAGCGGTGGATCATTTCGATCCAGGCCTTGGCGTGCGTCACCGGGCCGGTAGGCATGGCTTCCTGCGCCGCGCTGATGTCGGCGTGTGCCCCCAGCGGACTCGCGCTGCCGTAGCAGCCGGGCCAGTCCGGGCAGCCCAGGCCCGAGTCCGTCAGGCGTGTGAAGGCACCGAACAACACGAGGTCAAAGGTCAGGAACAGCGTGAGCAGGGTCAGCGCATGCAGGCGCTTCACGGGCCGGGCCTGACGGTTGCGCAGCCAGATCCAGGCCAGTGGCCCCAGGGCCAGCACCACGCCCATCAGCATCATGCGCGCCACCGGCGTCCAGTCGTACAGCGGAGTGGCTTCCATCACGCCGTCCTCAGAACGCCTCGCCCGGCCGGCCGGGCTTGTCCCAGAACGCCGATGCGCGCAGCAGGCGGTTCAGGTCGGAGCGCACCTTCTTCGGATCGGCTCCGGCGGGAAAACGCATCATCCAGTTACCGAGCGGATCGACCACGTACAGGTGATCCTGCAGGCGCTGGCCCGGCGCCGGCACCAGCCACTGGGCCAGTTG
This sequence comes from Pseudomonadota bacterium, assembly GCA_023415035.1. Taxonomy (GTDB): domain Bacteria; phylum Pseudomonadota; class Gammaproteobacteria; order Burkholderiales; family Burkholderiaceae_C; genus Hydrogenophaga. The sequence goes on from JAEZLX010000035.1 coordinate 5,299, forward strand.
TGCCTCGTCCACCTTGAGCACACGCGCCGAGGCCACACCGGCGCGGATGTCTTCGGGGATATCGCCCTCGCCGGTACGCAGCCAGACCCAGTCCAGGCGATCCTTGTCCTTGCCCATGCCCTCGCGCAGCTGTCGCTGCAGGTACAGGTGTCCGCGACAGGCCTCGTCGCAGGCCGAATCGGCCACGCTCACCAGCAGCCACTGGTCGCGCAGGGCGCTCAGCGGCAACTTGTGTCCGTGCTGGTCGATCGCTGTCCACGAAGGCAGGGAGCGCTGCGGGTCGATCAGTTCGCCGTAATTGCGCCGCCCCTCGGGCCGGATCACGTAATAGGTGAAATACGAGGCGATCACCGGCGACGCCGCCACCAGCAGCATCAGCAGCATCTTCCAGCGTCCGGCGCGCGTGCGTGCCGCATCGGTCGCGGCAGCGGCTTCCGGCGTTGGCAGCGAATGCACCGTCAGCGTCAGCGGCTCGTCAGCGCGATGCCCGGAGACCGGGGGGGATGAATTGGAACCAGACATACAGAAGGCCCGCAAGGGCGCACAGACCAAACCACTGGAAAGCATAGCCATGGTGCTTGTGCACGTCGGCGGCCATGCGGGGCCACTCGCGCCGCAGGCCATCAGCGGCCTCACCGGTCTGGAGCAGCGACACTTCGAGCAGTGCCAGCCCGGTTTCCCGGGCGAAGGCGTCGATGTCGATATTCTGCCGGATCGGCCCCGGCGCTTCCGCCCCCAGCTCGAATAACCGAGACGGCGGTGGCGCGAGGCGACCGCGCACCTCGACTTCGCCCTCGGGCGTGGACAGTTGCGGCAACCGGGTGCGGTCGTGCGGGTCGCGCGGCGCCCATCCGCGCACCACCAGCACCGAGGCCTCGCGACCTGCCAGTCTCAGCGGTGTCACCACGTGAAAGCCGGCCTGCCCGTCCATCGGCCGGTTGTCCAGGAAGACTGTGGCGCCAGCCACCCAGCTGCCCCGCAGCACGGCCGGGCGGTGAATCACGTCCCGGCCAGCTCCCCGCATGGCCAGCAGCTCGTCGCCATGCAGGGCAGGCAGCGCCATCTGCTGCTCGACCTGCCGCTGGTACCCGGTCTTCTGCGCGGCGCGCCCGAGCTGCCATAAACCCAGCGATGCGGTGACCGCCATGGTGGCGACTGTCGCCAGGGTCATCAGCCAGAAACGCGGCTGACGCCAGCGCGGTGTTTTCTCAACCCGCGTGGCCATCCTCGGGACTCCGTGCGTTCGCCAGAACTGCTGACTTCGCCACCACCGGATCGATAATCGCGTGCATGAAATACCTCGTCATTGCCGCCTTCATCGGCATCATCGGCAGTCTCGCCGCCGCCCTGGTCTTCATGATGCGCGGCGGTCGTGCCGCAGGCGACACGGACGGCGGTGATGACAGCGCGGATGAGGCCCCGCGGCCGGGCAGCCGGCGCATGGCGCGCGCCCTCGCCGTGCGCGTGGGCCTGTCGGTGCTGCTGTTCGTCATCGTGCTCCTGAGCTATCTCATGGGCTGGATCCAGCCGACGGGCCTGCCGGTCGGCCGCTGAACAAGGCCAACGTCCAAACAGAAAAAGCGCCCGGGGGCGCCTTTCCTGCAAGTGCCGGATCGTCTTACATCCAGTACACCAAGATGTACAGACCCAGCCACACCACGTCCACGAAGTGCCAGTACCAGGCAGCACCTTCGAAGCCGAAGTGGCGCTGCGGGGTGAAGTGGCCCTTCTGCAGGCGCAGCGTGACCACCAGCAGCATCAGCATGCCGACGAACACGTGAAAACCGTGGAAGCCCGTCAGCATGAAGAAGGTAGAGCCGAAGATGCCCGAGCTGAGCTTGAGGTTCAGGTCGGCATAGGCGTGGGCGTATTCGTAGCCCTGCACGAACAGGAACACCAGGCCCAGCAGCACCGTCATCCACATGAAGGCGATGGTCTTGGCACGGTTGCCCGCCTGCAGCGCGTGGTGGGCGATGGTGAGCGTCACGCCCGAGGTCAGCAGCAGCGCGGTGTTGATGGTCGGCAGCCAGAACGGGCCGACAGTCTGGAACGGCTCGGTGATGCCGGCCGGCGAAGCGGTGGCGCCGGCCTGCAGGCTGGGCCACACCGCGGAGAAATCGGGCCAGATCAGAGCATTTTCGATACTGCCGAGAGCCGGCACGGAGTGCACGCGCGCCCACCACAGTGCGGTGAAGAAGGCACCGAAGAACATCACCTCCGAGAAGATGAACCAGCTCATGCTCCAGCGGAAGGAAATGTCGATCTTGCGGCCATACAGACCCGACTCGCTTTCGCGGATCGAGTCACTGAACCACTGGAACAGCACGGTCAGCCAGAACAGCAGGCCAAAGGCCAGCGACCACTTGCCCCATTCCGCTCCGTTGACCCACTGGCCGGCGCCCAGGATCACGAAGAACAGGCCCAGTGCGGCCAGCGCCGGGTGGCGGGACAGACCCGGCACGAAGTAGTACGGCGTCGAACCGTGGGTGCTTGCTGACGACATGTTTACTCCTATTTGCTTTCGCTTGTAATGTTGTTGATGCTTCAAATGGGGTTGTCTCGGATTGCTTCAGCCGGCCACCCAGTAGACGATCAGGATCAGGACCAGCACGAACAGGAAACCCATTGCCGCGCCGACCGCCAGAATGTGCAGCGGCGTCAGCTTGGCCATGTCTTCCTGGTAGTCCGCATTGCGGCGGATGCCCAGAAAGCCCCACAGCACGGCCTTGATCGTGGCCGGAATGGAGCCCTTGCGCGGCGGCGTCGATGTCTGGTGATCGCTCATCAGACCTCTCCTGGTGCCGCGGATGGCGCGGCCGCCGTGCTTTGCGGTGCTGCCGGCGTCTTGCCGCCGACCTCGAAGAAGGTGTACGACAGGGTGATGGTGGTCACGTCCTTGGGCAGCTTGGGATCGATCACGAATGCCACCGGCCACTCCTTGCGCTCGCCCGGTGCCAGCGTGTACTGATTGAAGCAGAAGCACTCGAGCTTGTTGAAGTGGGCGGCCGACTGCTTGGGCGCGTAGCTGGGGATGGCCTGCGCCGCCATCGTGCGATCCTGAACGTTCTCGAACTCGTACATGACCGTGGCCAGTTCACCCGGGTGCACCTCGATGTGGCGCACGGACGGCTTGAACTTCCACGGACCGCGCACGTTGGTATCGAACTCGACCGTGATGGTGCGCGTGCGGTCCACCTGGGTGTTGAGCGGATCGACCCTGGACTGGCCCGGCACCTGGCGCTCGGACAGCGCCAGCACGTTGATGCCCAGCGCCTCGCAGATGTGCTTGTAGATGGGCACCAGCGCGTAGCCGAAGCCGAACATGCCCAGCGCGATCACGCCGAGCTTGCCGACCATCTTCCAGTTTTCGCGTTGGATGCCCATGACCTGCCTGTGTCCGTTCCTGCAGCGGCCCTCAGCCGCCCAGCAGCACCAGTTTGAGCACGAACCCGATCAGGAACGCCGCCGCCACCGAGGCCAGGATCAGCCCCAGGCGGACGTTCTTGCGGCGCAGTTCCTCGTTCATGCGGGGTACCTCAGCCAATCACGCGGGTCGCGGTGGCGTCCAGCTTGGGTGGGTTCTCGAAGGTGTGGTGCGGCGCCGGCGACGGCACTTCCCACTCCAGGCCGACGGCGCCGTCCCAGGGCTTCTGCGGCGCGGGCTGACCCTTGCCGCGCATGGCGGGCAGCACCACGAACAGGAAGAAGTACACCTGCGCGAAGCCGAAGAAGAACGCACCCACCGAGGCGATCGCGTTGAAGTCGGCGAACTGCATCGGGTAGTCGGCATAGCGGCGCGGCATGCCGGCCAGGCCCAGGAAGTGCATCGGGAAGAAGGTGACGTTGAACGAGATCATCGACCACCAGAAGTGCAGCTTGCCACGGAACTCGCTGTACATCACGCCCGTCCACTTGGGCAGCCAGTAGTAGGCACCGGCGAACATGGCAAACAGCGAGCCGGCCACCAGCACGTAGTGGAAGTGTGCCACCACGTAGTAGGTGTCCTGGAAGTTGATGTCGATCGGGGCCATCGAGAGCATCAGGCCCGTGAAGCCGCCCATCGTGAACACGAAGATGAAGCCCACGGCCCACAGCATGGGGGTCTCGAAGGTCATCGAGCCCTTCCACATCGTCGCGACCCAGTTGAAGATCTTCACGCCCGTGGGTACCGCGATCAGCATGGTCGCGTACATGAAGAACAGCTGCCCCGTCACCGGCATGCCGGTGGTGAACATGTGGTGCGCCCACACGATGAAGGACAGGATGGCGATGGAGCCGGTGGCGTACACCATGGAGGCATAGCCGAACAGCTTCTTGCGCGCGAAGGCGGGCACGACCTGGCTGACGATGCCGAAGGCCGGCAGGATCATGATGTAGACCTCGGGGTGGCCGAAGAACCAGAAGATGTGTTGGTACATCACCGGGTCGCCGCCGCCGGCCGGGTTGAAGAAGCTGGTGCCGAAGTGGCGGTCGGTCAGCGTCATGGTGATCGCACCGGCCAGCACGGGCATCACGGCGATCAGCAGGTAGGCCGTGATCAGCCAGGTCCAGGCGAACATCGGCATCTTCATCAGCGTCATGCCGGGCGCGCGCATGTTGAGGATGGTCACGATGATGTTGATCGAGCCCATGATCGAGGAGGCGCCCAGGATGTGCATCGCGAAGATTGCCACGTCCATCGACGGACCCATCTGCAGGGTCAGCGGCGCGTACAGCGTCCAGCCGGCGGCGGGAGCGCCACCGGGCATGAAGAACGAGCCCACGATCATCACGGCCGCGGGGATCATCAGCCAGAAGCTGAAGTTGTTCATCCGCGCGAAGGCCATGTCGGAGGCGCCGATCTGCAGTGGCAGCATCCAGTTCGCGAAGCCCACGAAGGCCGGCATGATGGCGCCGAACACCATGATGATGCCGTGCATCGTGGTCAGCTGGTTGAACAGCTCGGGGTTGACCAACTGCAGGCCAGGCTGGAACAGCTCGGCGCGGATGCCCAGGGCCAGCAGGCCGCCGATCATCAGCATCGTGAACGAGAACAGCAGGTACAGGGTACCGATGTCCTTGTGGTTGGTCGCAAACACCCAGCGACGCCAGCCGGACGGCGCATGGTGGTGATCATGGTCGTGATCGTGCGCGTGGTGGTGGTCAAGCACTGCACTCATGTCGTTTTCCTTAAATGCTCAAATTCCGGATGTCTCGGGTGCGGTCACTGACGCGCGGCCACCACTTCGGAGGGCTGCACGATCTGCTGCGTCTGGTTGGACCAGCTGTTCTTGGCATAGGTCATCACCGCGGCGATCTCAGTGTCCGAGAGCTGCTTCCACGCGGGCATGGCACCGTTGGCCGCGCCGTTGAGCACCACCTCCAGCATCTTGTTGTGGTCGGAATCCGTCACGATGGCCGAGCCGTCCAGCGGCTTGATCGGGCCCGCGCCCTTGCCGTCGGCCTGGTGGCAGGCCGCGCAGTTGGCGGCATAGACAGACTCGCCACGCTTGATCAGGTCGGCCAGTTCCCAGACCTTGCTGGGGTCGTCGGCGGCGGCAGCCATTTCCTTGAGCTTGCCCTCGACCCAGGCGGAATATTCCTCGGCCGTCACCACCTTCACGTGGATGGGCATGTAGGCGTGCTCCTTGCCGCACAGCTCGGCGCACTGGCCATAGAAATCGCCTGTCTTCTCGGCGCGGAACCAGGTGTCGCGCACGAAGCCGGGGATCGCATCCTGCTTGACGCCGAAGGCCGGCACCATCCAGGCGTGGATCACGTCGGTAGCGGTGGTGATGATGCGCACCTTCTTGCCCACTGGCACCACCAGCGGGTTGTCAACCTTGAGCAGGTAGTCGTCAACCGCCTCGGGCTTGCCGCTGTTGGACATCACGCGATGCGCAGTATCCAGCGTGGACAGGAAGCCGATGCCCTCGCCCTCGCCCTTGATGTAGTCGTAGCCCCACTTCCACTGCATGCCGGTGGCCTTGATGGTCACGTCGGCGTTGGTGGTGTCCTTCTGTGCGACCAGCACCTTGGTGGCCGGCAGCGCCATGCCGATCACGATCAGCAGCGGCACGATGGTCCAGCCCAATTCCACCCAGATCGGTTCGGCCAGTTCCTTGGCCTGGTGGCCCACCGAGCGGCGGTGGCGGATGATCGAATAGAACATCACGCCGAACACCATCACGAAGATGATCGAGCAGATGGCGAGCATGAACCAGTGCAGCCAGTGCTGTTCCTCGGCGATCCGGGTGGCCGGCGCGTGGAAGTTCAGCTGGTTGACGGCCGGTCCGCCCGGGAGGTCATTGACTTTCTGCGCTGCCGCATCCAGCCAAACGCCGGCAGTCAGGGCCGCTGCGGTCGCGGTGGTTCGCAGCGCGTGCAGGCGGGCTCGCAGGTTTTGCCCCGTTTTTCTCATCGTGCTCACGGTTGTACGCCTCAAATATAAGTATTGATTTATATCAAGCCAATTAGAACAAACTTTCACCAGGGCAACCTTCAGGGATTACCCAAGGACACCTGCGGTCGCCTTCCCGCGCGAAGCTCGACCGGATGCCCTTCCCCCACTGACCAGGGCTGCTTGAAACCCGTGGCCAGGTCCACCATCACGGTGCAGGACTTGCTCCCCGCCCCCAGAGAGCCGTGCCAGCCCTGCGCCACACAGGGCAACATCCACAAGGCGTGGATCAGGCTTGCAACGTCATTCCAGGATGCGCCGACGGAACGGGCCGGCGCGGCAGGCGACAAGCCCCGGAGGGTTTGATCTATATCAATTGTAGCGGTGTGGATATGCGGCTTTTAGCCCACAGTCCCGCACAGGACTCAGCCCGGACGCCGCCGCAGCATGGCCCGCATGTCGTCCAGTGAGACTTTGGACGGATCGCGGCGCGGCTCGCCCTGGAAGGCGTGCCCGTACACGATCTCGAACTCCAGCTGCAGACGTCCGTCCGCCGAGCGCGGCAGATCCTCGTCCAGCGCCGCCAGCAGCTGCCGGCGCCAGCCTCGGCCCTGCAGGCCTGCCGGGCGTGAGGCATGCAGGTTGCGACCCAGCTCGCGCAGCTCCTGCAGCAAGGCTTCGGCCGATGACCAGGTCAGCACGATGCGCTCCATGTCCATCACCGGCTCGGCGAATCCTGCCTGCACCAGCATGTCGCCCCAGTCGTGCATGTCGGTGAACGCGTGGGCCGGCGCATGCCAGCCACGCCGCGCATACAGCGCGCGCAAACCCGAGAGGCTGTCGGGACCCAGGCACGAGAACATCAGGAAACCCCTGGGGCGCACCAGCTGCTGCCAGCGTCGCAGCAATGCCAGCGGACGCGGCTCCTGATGCAGCAGCATGTTGGCCCAGAGCATGTCGGTGGGCTGAGGTTCGCGGTTCACCTCGCGTGCCGCGCCGCCCCCGAACCAGGAGGCCGGGTGCCAGCGGGAGCGCGTGCCACCCTCCCCGGTCAGCGCCAGAGCGAGCCGGGGCTGTTCAGACCAGATCTGATGGCTCGCCGCGGGCAGGTGCTTGCGCAGCAACTCGTGCGCTTTGAGCCCCCCGTTGACCGGCTCCCAGTGCAGCCAGCTCGCAGGCGGCTCACGGAACCACTGCAGGCGCTCGACCATGCGCCGCGCCACCTCCTCGTGCAGCCAGGGACTGGCCGACGCCTTGCGCATGCGCCAGCGGGCCGCGGCCACCGGATCAAGGTCGGGGACCGGAGCATCATCAGGAGTGGGGACGGACACAGGGGGGCACGCGTAATCAGGAGTCGGGCCGCCAGTATATTGGCCGCCATGAAGGGATGGTTCTCGTGGGGTTGGCCGTGCTGGCCGTCCACCTGCCTGGTCTGCGGCCGCTGGCCCGCATCCCCGGTCTGTCCGGGCTGCATGGACCGGTTCGCACATCCACCGCCACAACCCGCGCCGGTACTGGCCCCGCTGGCCTGCTGCGTGGCCGCTGTCCCTTACGCCTACCCCTGGGACGGCCTGATCGCCCGCTTCAAGTTCCGCCAGGAGCCGGGCCTGGCGCCGTTGCTGGCCGGACTCATGCTGCGTGCACCGGGCTTTGCCGCGCTTGCCATGCGCTGCGACATGATCGTGCCGGTGCCCTTGAGCCGCCAGCGCCTCACGGAGCGGGGGTACAACCAGTCCTGGGAGCTGATCCGCGCACTGGCGCGAAAGCAGCCGGCGCTGGCCTCGCGCACCACCGGCCTGTGCCTTGAAAGGCGCGCGGGTCTGGCGGACCAGCACGACCTGCCACGACAGGAGCGGCTGAAGAACCTGGAAGATGCCTTCACGGTGCCGCTGCAGTGGCGAGCCTCGGTCAAGGGGCGGCGCATCCTGCTGGTGGACGACGTGACGACCACCGGTGCCACGCTCGCCCACGCGGCGCAGGCTTTGCTGAAAGCCGGCGCGGCCTCGGTGCATGCGGCCGTCGTGGCGGCCACGCCAGACCCTGCCCGGTCGCAACGCGACCCGCAGTAAGATCGCGCCTCATTCTGGTGGCGGATGCCTTCGCCACCCGCGCCCCTACACCCGCAAGCCATGTTCCATATCGTCCTGGTGGCCCCGGAGATCCCGCCCAACACGGGCAACGTCATCCGGCTGTGTGCCAACACCGGCTGCCATCTGCATCTGGTCGATCCACTCGGCTTTTCCCTTGACGACAAGCAGCTGCGCCGAGCCGGGCTCGACTATCACGAGTACGCACCCGTGCGTCGCCACGCCTCCTGGGACGAGCTGTGCGCGCAGGAACGGCCTGACCCTTCGCGCATCTTCGCCATGACCACCCGGGGCCGGCAGTCTGTGCACGAACAGCGCTTCGCGCCCGGTGACTGGTTCGTCTTCGGCTCCGAAAGCCGTGGCCTGCCCGATCATGTGCGGGCAGGCATTGCCGAGAGCCGCCACCTGCGGCTGCCCATGCGCGCTGGGCAGCGCAGCCTCAACCTGTCCAACGCCGTCGCGGTGGTGGCCTTTGAGGCTTGGCGCCAGAACGGCTTCGACGGTGCCGGAACGTGATCTGTATCACCAGCAACCGCATCTTTGGCTCCCGGTCTAGGCAAAACACCGACTCACAGGTGGCGCGGTTTCGCGCATGATGCAAACCCATGTCCAGACCAGGTGTGACAGCCGCCCGCCCGCGATGAATGCCATCGCTGCCAGGAGCCCGATGTGATATCTGCGTTCGACCAGCTGTTCCGGCGCAGCCTGTTTTTGCGCCCTGCATCGCGCAAGCGGCCGTCACTGCAGTCGCTTCAGCGCGTACGGTCAGCCCTGCTGCTGTGCGTCGAAGACTGCGATGGCGTCCAAGCTGCCAGGCTGCGCATGCAGATCGAAGCGGCTGACACCGCGCAGGAGCTGTGGCTGCTGCGCCATGAAGCCTTCCAGGTGATCTCCCAGCTCCATACCCAGGGCGAAGCGGCCGGCCGCATCAATGACCTGCTGCCACTGTTCGAGGGGCTGGTCGCCCCCCGGCAGCTCTCGCGCATCGGCTGAGCGGCCTCCTCAGGGATACAGGCGCGCTATCGATTCGGCCACGCACGCCGGACGCCCGGCACCTTCGAGCTCGACCGTCAGCCGCCAGGTGAACTGCCAGCCATCGCCCTCCACGGCCTCGGCACCCAGCAGGTGCAGGTGCCCGCGCAGCCGGCTGCCAACCGGCACCGGCGAGGTGAAGCGCACGCGGTTGAGGCCGTAGTTCACGCCCATGCGCGCCTCCTCGATGCTCACGGCATTCTCCAGAAACCAGGGCAGCAGCGACAGGGTCAGGAAGCCGTGCGCGATGGTGGTGCCGAACGGTCCGGCCTTCGCCCGCACGGGATCCGTGTGAATCCACTGGTGGTCTCCAGTGGCCTCGGCAAAGCGGTCGATGCGCGACTGCTCGATCCCGATCCAGTCGCTGACGGCCACGTCCTGGCCCACACAGGCGGCCAGCTCGGCCAGCGTCTTGAAGGTTTTCATGGCGGACGACTCTAGCAAGCCGGTGGCGCCGCGGCCTGTCGGCCGCGGGACACTCAGCGGTCCAGCCAGCGGCAGATCGGGGCCCACTGGGCCAGATCCTTCTCGACGCGCGAGGGTGCAACGTCAAACAAGGTCAGCCCGCGAACGGCCAGATGGATGTAGTTCTGCGTGTCGCGCAGGAAGGCAAGCACAGGCCAGCCCAGGCCCGAGACGAACTCGTGCAACTGCTCTGCCGCAATGGTGCGCTCGTCCACCCGCATGCCGACGATGCCCACCTGGAGGCCGGCCGCGCGGCGGCTGTCGGCCAGGTCATCAAGAAAGGCGCGTGTGGCGTAGATGTCGAAAATGCTGGGCTGCAGCGGCACCAGCACCTTGTCCGCCACCTTGAGCACTTCCTTGAGCTGCGGCCCGTGCAACCCGGCCGGGGTGTCGAGCACCGCATGCGAGACATCACGCGGCACGCGGCGAATGGCGTCGCTGCCCACATCCCAATGGCTGATCGGGCGCGCCTGCGGCGGGCGCAATCGCAGCCACAGGTTCGACGACTGCTGCCGGTCGGCGTCGCCGAGCATCACCGCATGCCCCCGGCTGGCGAAATATCCCGCCACGTTGGTTGAAAGCGTGGACTTGCCTACGCCACCCTTCGGATTGGCGACCACCACCACCGGCATTGCGACCTCCTCCAAGAGAAAACCGTCCCAGTCGCCAATATTAGCGCCGGGGGCCCCGGGTTGAACCTGTAGCGGCGCCGCGGTGGACAATCGGGGCCATGCAACACGTACAGCTTTGGGGCGAGACCCTGCGCCTGCTGGTGGAAATCGCCGGCACCGCGGCTTTTGCCCTCTCGGGAATCATGGAAGCGGCGCGCAAACGCCTGGACATTGTCGGTGTCTGCGCCGTGGGCTTTCTGGCCGCGTTTGGAGGCGGCACGCTGCGCGACCTGCTGCTGGACCAGCGCCCCTTCTTCTGGGTCCGTCACGTGGAACTGCTCTGGGGCGTGCTGGGGCTGTGCGTGCTGGCCATGCTGTTCCTGCGTTCCCGGCATTTCGCCCTCACCGAGCGCGCCATCCAGTGGCCCGACGCCCTGGGGCTGGGCCTGTTCGCGGCCACCGGCGTGCACGAGGCACTGGTGCTGGACCTGCCGATGCTGGTGGCCGTGCTCATGGGCATCACCACCGGGGTGTTCGGCGGGGTGCTGCGCGACGTGGTGTGCAACCAGATCCCGTCTGCCTTCAACGACCACAGGCCCTACGCTGTCTGCGCTTTTGTCGGCGGCTGGGCCTACGCGGGCCTGTGGCACGCGGGTGCCCCGGGCTGGGTGGCCCTGGTCACCTGCGTCGGCATCACCGCTGGCCTGCGAGCCCTGGCGCTGTGGCGCAACTGGCAGCTCCCGGCCTGGAAGGCATAGCGGCCCGGCGCGGGGCCGCCTGCACGCTCAGACCCGCTCGAGCACCACGGCAATGCCCTGGCCAACGCCGATGCACATCGTGCACAGCGCGTAGCGCCCACCCGTGGCGTGGAGACGATTGACGGCCGTGGTCGCCAGTCGTGCGCCCGAAGCGCCCAGCGGGTGCCCCAGCGCGATCGCCCCGCCCCAGGCATTGACCCGCTCGTCATCGTCTTTCAATCCCAGCAGACGCAACACCGCCAGACCCTGGGCCGCGAACGCCTCGTTCAGCTCGATCACGTCCATCTGCTCCAGCTTCAGGCCCGTGAGCGCCAGCACCTTCTCGGTCGCCGGAGCCGGGCCAATGCCCATCACGCGCGGCGCCACGCCGGCCACGGCCATGCCCACCACGCGAGCGCGCGGGTTCAGGCCGTGGCGCGCAGCCTCGGCGTCGCTGGCCAGCAGCAGCGCACATGCACCATCGTTCACGCCACTGGCGTTGCCCGCCGTGACCGTGCCGTCGGGCCGCACAACCCCCTTGAGCGCGGCAAGCTTGTCCAGACTGGTCTCGCGCGGATGCTCGTCGCGGTCCACGACGATCGGGTCGCCCTTTTTCTGCGGGATCACCACCGGGCAGATCTCGCGCGCCAGATGACCGGCGCGGATAGCCGCCACCGCCCTCAGCTGGCTGGCCAGCGCCATGCGGTCCTGGGCCTCGCGCTCGATCCTGTAATCGGTCGCCACGTTCTCGGCCGTCTCGGGCATCGAGTCCACGCCGTAGCGCTCCTTCATCAGCCTGTTGACAAAGCGCCAGCCGATGGTGGTGTCGTACACCGCGTTGGCACGGCTGAAGGCCGATTCCGCCTTGGGCATCACGAAGGGCGCGCGGCTCATGCTTTCCACGCCGCCGGCAATCATCAGGCCCGCCTCAGCAGCCTTGATGGCGCGCGCGGCGGTGCCCACCGCATCCAGCCCCGAGCCGCACAGGCGGTTGACCGTCACGCCCGGCACTTCCAGCGGCAAGCCGGCCAGCAACGCGCTCATGCGTGCCACGTTGCGGTTGTCCTCCCCTGCCTGGTTGGCGCAGCCGTAGATCACGTCGGTGACAGCCGACCAGTCCACATTCGGGTTGCGCTCCATCAGCGCCTTGATGGGCACCGCGCCCAGATCGTCGGTGCGCACCCAAGAGAGGCTGCCGCCGTAGCGGCCAAAGGGCGTGCGGATCGCGTCACAGATGAAAGCCTGGGTCATGCTGAGGTCTCCTGATCGTTGGTGGTGCGCGGCCCCGCAAGGCACGCGACAATGCTGCATTCCGGTTGCCGTCATGTCGGCAAACATGCAGGATAATGCATTTTTATGTTCAACCCATCCCAGGCCGACGTCCGCCGCTTCTTTTGTTCGGTTTACGCCAAGCATCGGCAGGGCCAGCCCATGGAAGCCATCGAGCTGCTCGCGGCCAAATGGATCGATGAGCATCCCGAGTACCACGCGGATTTCAGCGACGTGGACGCGGCCCTCGCGCGCATGGGTGAGCACAACAGCGGCGCCGAGAACCCCTTCCTGCACCTGTCGATGCACCTGTCGGTGAGCGAGCAATGCAGCATCGACCAGCCACCCGGCATCCGCCAGGCCGTGGAACTGCTGGCCGCCCGGCGCGGCGACCTGCATGCCGCGCACCACGAGGTCATGGAGTGCCTTGGCAGCATGATCTGGGAAAGCCAGCGCTCGGGCCGCCCGCCCGACGGACAGGCCTACATCGACGCCGTGCGCCGGCGCGCCACGCGGGACTGAACCCTGCCCGTCTCCTGATCGGCAATCCGTAGTCTTGACCGGGACGGGTTCGGCATATACATCGCACCGGAAAAGCTAATTCAACTCAGCTTTTTACCAAGTTTGATAATTTCATTCATCATATTGGCTTGCCGATTTTTCGTTGTTTTGATAAATTTATTCATCATGGACGAAAAAAAGCCTAATACATTGAGTATAGTCCGGCAGCTGACCCGTGTCCGCAAGGAAACGGGTCTGCAGCAGGCCGAACTGGCCTCGCGTGCGGGGGTCAACCGCATGACCGTCTCGCGCATCGAGTCGGGCTACGACCCGCGGCTGTCCACGTTCCACGAGCTGGCGCGTGCACTGGGCATGGAGCTCATGCTCGTGCCCAAGGGCCTGCGCGACGAAGTCGAGGGCTTCATCCAGTCGGGTGGCCGGGTGCTGGCACAGCCGCCGGGCGTCGGCGCGCCGCGTTCCGTGGTGGACATGCTCGGCGAAGAGGTCAAGCGCGGACTGAAGCCGTGAGCACGCAGATCAAGTACCTGCGCCTGCACATCCACCGTCCCGGAGGCGGTCGAGAGGCCATCGGGTACATCTCGGCCTATGGCGACATCCTGCGCGCCTCCTTCGACGAGTCCTACATCGCCAACCCCGACCGGCCAACGGTGTCGCTGAGCCTGCTGGGCGAGAACGATATCGCCACCCAGGCCATCCTGCGCGCGCCGCGCGACCGGCGTCTGACCAGCAGCAGCGGTCGCCTGCCGGCCTTCTTCCAGAACCTGCTGCCCGAGGGCCACAACCGCGAGCGGCTGGCACGGGAGCGCGGCTGCGACAAGGACGACGAGTTCGAACTGCTCGCAGCTGCCGGGCACGACCTGACGGGCGCGCTGGAAGTGGAGCCCATCTCCCGGGACGAAGGCATCCCGAAGGAAGTGCACCACTGGCACGTGGCCATGGGCCTAGACGTGCGGGAGCCGGGCTTCGTGGAAGAGCCCGTGGAAGACGCGGCCGCGCTGCCCGGTGTGGTCACCAAGTTCTCTGCCGTGCAGGAAGGCCGGCGCTATGTGGTCAGGCGCCACGGCGAGGCCGGCAGTTTC
>JAEZLX010000039.1 GCA_023415035.1 Pseudomonadota bacterium
CCCCGCGCGCGCGCGCGCCCCCCCCCCCCCCACCCTGTCAACGGAGAACAGACATGAGCCAGGCAGCGCAGCCGCGCCCCTTCAAAGTGCTGGGCATCCAGCAAATCGCCATCGGCGGCCCCGACAAACTCAGGCTCCAGAAACTGTGGGTCGAGATGCTGGGCCTGGAAGTCACCGGTACGTTCCAGAGCGAACGCGAGAACGTGGACGAGGACATCTGCGCCATCGGTACTGGGCCGTTCAAGGTCGAGGTGGACCTGATGCAGCCGCTCGATCCTCACAAGAAGCCGGCCGTGCATGCCACGCCACTGAACCACGTCGGCCTGTGGATCGACAACCTGCCGGCTGCGGTCGAATGGCTCAGCGCCCAGGGCGTGCGTTTTGCACCGGGCGGCATCCGCCGTGGCGCGGCGGGCTTCGACATTACCTTCCTGCACCCCAAGGGCAACGAGGAGTTTCCCATCGGGGGCGAGGGTGTCTTGATCGAGCTGGTGCAGGCACCGCCCGAGGTGGTGAGCGCCTTCGAAAGGCTGGCCGCATCGGCTGCCTGAGCCGGGGCTGATCCGCCCGAAGCTATCCGCCGACAGCCTTGCGAGGTGGCTGAGGGTTGGCCTTGCGCCTCAGGTCAGGCTCGCACCTCGAAACAGCAAACGCAGCGCCAATGGCGCCGCCCCGGACGGCAGGATCTGGTGATGAGCGGGTAAACCCTGTCTCCGGCGCCCTCAATCCGGGAAGCCGTACTCCGATAAGAAGTGGAAACTTTTCTTACTTCGTCGGGGGTGTTCACCATGACGAGCTTCGGAGTTCTGTCTCCCGGGGTGCGACTCATGCGCTGCTGGCGCGTACCGGTCAAGCTGGGTGTGCTGACCGCGATCCTGTTGCTGCCCCTCGCGATCGCCTGCGCGGCACTGATCGTGAAGCTGCACGATGCGGTGCAGCAGACCCGCCAGCAGATGGACGGCGTCGCGGCCATACGGGTGGTGGCGAGTGCCCAGGCAGCAGGTGGCCACGCGGACGAATGGCGTCGGCAGATCCACGATGAGGGCTGGAAGGCGGGTCTTCATGCGGTACCCGGTGCCGAGCTGGCCCAGCTGGCCGATCTGGCTGTCTACGGCGTGCCCTCGTGGCTTGCATCGCTGGAACGGCTGCAGGGCAGCGATGCGAAGGCCAGACCTGCACACGCCAAGGAACTGGGGCGCGAGCTGGCCGCGCTGCAGAGACTGCCGGTGGAAGGGGACATTCGCACGGAGATGGCCGCGGCACTGTCGGCTTCGCAGGCGGCGATGGCCAGGGCCGACACGGGCGAGGCGTTTTCACGCTTGCGCAGCCTTCATGCTCTGGTGCTCTCTCAGCTGAAGACCGGACTTGAAGCGAGGCAGGGCAGGTTGATGCAGTGGCTTTGGGTCTCCTATGCGGCATCGGCGCTGGGCATCGTGCTCGTGGGGTACATCCTGCTGTCGTTCTACTGCAGCTTTATCGCCGACTTCGGTCATGCGGTAGACGTGATGCGTCAGATGGCATCGGGCAACCTGCGCATCCGTGTGCAGGTGCGAGGGCGTGACGAGCTGGCCGAGCTGGCCCGCCTGCTGGAACGGACGATCGGCAGCATCTCTGCCATGGTGGCCGAGGTACGCAGCAACTCGGCGCTCGTGGCCTATGCGGGCAAGAGCCTGGCCACGGGCAACCGCGAGCTGGCCGAGCGCACGGAGCAGCAGGCAGCGAGCCTGGAGCAGACGTCGGCCAGTGTGCAGGAGCTGACCTCGACCGTGCAGCAAAATGCCCACACCGCCAGCGAGTCGGACCAGCAGGCGGTGCTGGTGCGCACGACCGCCGAAGCTGGCGCACAGGCCGTGGGGCAGGCCGTTGGTTCGGTCGAAGCCATACAGAGGAGCGCGCAGCAGATGAACGAAATCATCAGCGTGATCGACAGTCTGGCGTTCCAGACCAACATTCTGGCTCTCAACGCGGCTGTCGAGGCGGCCCGTGCTGGCGAGCAGGGCAGGGGCTTTCCGGTCGTGGCGAGCGAGGTGCGTAGCCTGGCGCAGCGCTCGGCCGAGTCGGCACGCGAGATTCGCCAGCTCATCGAAACATCACGTTCGCAGGTCGAAACGAGCGTGCGCGAGATCCGCACCGCAGGCGAGAACATGACGCGCATCGTCGAAGGTGTGCGTGGCGTGGCCGCGAACATGTCGCTGATATCGACGGCCAGTGCCGAGCAGAGCAGCGGGCTTTCCGAAATCTCGACAGCGGTGCGCCAGCTCGACCACATCACCCAGCGCAATGCCCAGATGGTCGAGCGTGCGGTGGAGCAGGCGGGCCTGCTGGAGCGGCGTGCCACGCACCTGTCCCAGGCGGTGTCTCTGTTCAGTCTCCAGCAGGGAACGGCTGAGGAGGCCATGGAAATGGTCGCGCGGGCACAGGCCTGGCGTACAAGGGTCGGGCGCGAGGCTTTCGTGCGTGGTCTGACAGACCAGGCCAACGGCTTCTTCGACCGGGACATGTACATCTTCGCCCTCGATGCGCTGGGTACCTACCGCGCTTTCGGCGGAAGGCCGGACAAGGTGGGCACACGTGTCCAGGACATCCTGGGCGTCGATGGCAGCGCCTTGCTGGCCGATATCGTCGCGCAGGCGGAGCACGAGCCGGGGTGGGTCGAGTACGACATCGTCAATCCGTCCACCGGTTCCGTGCAGACCAAGATGTCCTACGTGATGAAGATGGACGACCTGTACGTGGGCTGCGGCATCTACAAGAGCGTGGCGCTGGCCGCATGAAAGCCCGGGCAGCTGTCCGGGCCTAGGTTTTTTCGGGTGTCTGTTCCCGCCGCTGGCGCGCCCGCGCCAGTGCCGCCTCGATGACGGCGCGCTTCTTGTCGAGCACCGCCGGATCGGTGTGCATCGAATGGGCGGCCAGATCGGCGAGCTTGGCACGCGCCTTTTCCTCCAGCCGGACTTCGTGCTCCCTGGCTTCGCGCTGCAGGCGGATTTTGCGTGCCTCGTAGCGCGCGCGGGCCGTGTCGGCTTGCGCTTCGGACCAGGCCTCCCAGCCCGTGCGTTCGCCGCTGACGATGTCCAACGAAATGCAGTCGATCGGACACACGGGAATGCACAGCTCGCAGCCAGTGCACCAAGGCTCGATCACCGTGTGCATGCGCTTGTTGGTGCCGACGATGGCGTCGGTGGGACAGGCCTTGATGCACAGTGTGCAGCCGATGCACCAGTTCTCGTCGATCACGGCGACCGTCAGCGGCCCTTCGATGCCGAACTTGTGGTCGAGGGGGCGGGCTGGCCGGCCGGTGATGGCCGACAGGCGCTCGATGCCTTCGGCGCCACCGGGCGGGCACTGGTTGATGTCGGCCTCGCCGCTGGTGATGGCCTGGGCATACGAAGCGCAGTCGGGATAACCGCAGCGGGTGCACTGCGTCTGCGGCAGGGCCGCGTCGATGCGGCGCGCTAACTCGTTCATGCCCCGGACTATACCCGTGCCGCCGGTGGACTCGCGGCGCAAGGGCTTCAGGCCGAGGCCGCGTTGCGCTTCCGCCCCGACGGCTTTGTGGCGGCTGCCGAGGCAGATGGCGCGGGCTGGTGGTCCAGGATGAAAGACTTGACGACCGGATAGACGATCTCGCGCCAGCGGCGGCCGCTGAAGATGCCGTAGTGGCCTGCGCCCGGCACCTCGAAATGGCGGCTCTGTGCCTGCGCAATGCCTGTGCACAAGTCGTGCGCGGCGGCAGTCTGGCCCGAGCCCGAGATGTCGTCGAGTTCGCCCTCGATGGTCAGCAGCGCGCTGCCGCGGATGTCCTGCGGGCGCACGCGCCCGAGCTTGCCATCAGGGTTTCGCACGTCCCAGGTCCCCTTGACCAGCTTGAACTCCTGAAACACCGTTTCGATGGTTTCCAGGTAGTAGTCCGCGTCCATGTCGAGCACGGCGTTGTATTCGTCGTAGAACGCGCGATGGCTTTCGGCGCTGGACATGTCCCCTTTGACCAGGTCAAGGAAGTAGTCGTAGTGGCTGTTCGCGTGGCGGTCGGGGTTCATGGCCACGAAGCCAGCGTGCTGCAGGAAGCCCGGGTACACACGGCGGCCTGCGCCGGGGAACTTGGGCGGCACCCGGTAGATGACGTTGTTCTCGAACCAGGCGTGGCTGCGCTGCGTGGCCAGGTTGTTGACGGCGGTGGGGGATTTGCGCGCGTCGATCGGGCCGCCCATCATGATCATTGACAGCGGCACGGTCTCGCCGCGCGAGGCCATCAGCGAGATCGCGGCCAGCACCGGCACCGTGGGCTGGCACACGCTCATCACGTGGCAGTTGCCGTAGGTCTTCTGCAGGTAGCGGATGAACTCCTGCACGTAGTTGACGTAGTCGTCGAGGTGGAATTCGCCCTCGGACAAGGGCACCAGCCGGGCGTTCTTCCAGTCGGTGATGTAGACCTTGTGGTCGCGCAGCATGGTGCGCACCGTATCGCGCAGCAGGGTGGCGTAGTGGCCCGACAGCGGTGCCACGATCAGGACCACGGGCTGCCCCTTGAGCTTGTCCAGCGTCGGCGGGTCGTCCGAGAAGCGCTTGAAGCGGCGCAACTCACAGAACGGCTTGTCGATCTCCACGCGCTCGTGGATCGCGATGTCCACGCCATCCACGTCCACGGTCCTGATGCCGAACTCCGGCTTTTCGTAGTCCTTGCCCAGCCGGTGCATCAGGTCGAAACCGGCCGAGATGCGCTGGGCCATCGGGATCTGGCCCAGGGGCGAGAGCGGATTGGCGTACAGCTTGGCCGCGACCGCCGCGAGGTCGGACATAGGCTCCATGAGGGAGCGCTGGGTTTCGTAGATCTGGTAGAGCATGGGGCGATCTTCCGAATGATTGTTGCAGTGCAACAATATATCAGTTGCCGCCCCAGTTTGCCGCAGGAATTTGCCTGTCGCCGAACGACTTTCTCACGGAAATGTCGTTCACGCGACAGGATTGGCTCGTGACGGTATCAGCCGCGCGGGGTCTGCTCCTGCGCCGCGGCTGCGGATACACGCTCAGACCACCTTGGCGATGCTCTGGCAGACGTAGTCGATGTTCTTGCTGTTGAGCGCGGCCACGCACATGCGGCCGGTGTCGGTGCCGTAGACGCCGAACTCGTTGCGCAGTCGCACCATCTGGTCCTTGTTCAGGCCCGAGTAGCTGAACATGCCGATCTGGCTGGTGATGAAGCTCATGTCCTGCTTCACGCCGGCGGCCTTCAGGCCGTCCAGCAGCTTCTGGCGCATTTCCTTGATGCGCACGCGCATTTCGGCCAGCTCCTTTTCCCACAGGGCGCGCAGCTCGGGGGTGTTCAGCACGTAGGCCACCACCGAACCGCCGTGCGTCGGCGGGTTGGAGTAGTTGGTGCGGATCACGATCTTGAGCTGGCTCAGCACGCGGGCGGCTTCTTCCTTGTCCGAGGCCACGACCGACAGGGCCCCCACGCGCTCGCCGTACAGGCTGAAGCTCTTGGAGAAGGACGTGGACACGAAGATGTTCAGGCCGGCGGCCACGAACTTGCCGATCACGGCGCCGTCTTCCGAGATCCCGTGGCCGAAGCCCTGGTAGGCCATGTCGAGGAACGCGACCAGACCCTTGGCCTTGACCACCTCGATCACCTTGTCCCACTGCTCGGCGGTGATGTCATAGCCGGTGGGGTTGTGGCAGCAGGCGTGCAGCACCACGATGGTGCCCGGGGCGGCGGCATTCAGATCGGCCAGCATGCCCTCAAAGTTGATCGAGCGGGTGGCGGCGTCGTAATAGCGGTAGGTACCGACCTCGAAGCCAGCATTGGTGAAGATGGCGCGGTGGTTTTCCCAGCTCGGGTCGGAGATCAGCACCTTGGCGCTGGGGTTGATCTTCTTGAGGAAATCGGCACCGATCTTGAGGCCGCCGGTGCCGCCGATGGCCTGCACTGTCGCCACGCCGCCGGACTTGACGACGTCCGAGTCGGCCCCGAAGACCAGGCCCTTGACCGCGTTGTCATAGGCGGCGATGCCGTCAATGGGAAGGTAGCCACGTGCGGTGGGCTTTTCCATCAGGGCCTTCTCGGCGGCCTGAACGCATTGCAGCAGCGGCAGCTTGCCGTTGTCGTCGAAGTAGACGCCGACACCGAGATTGACCTTGTTCGGGTTCGTGTCGGCGGCAAACTGTTCGTTCAGACCCAGGATCGGGTCACGGGGGGCCATTTCGACGGCAGAAAACAGAGACATGATGAGCGAGGGTAGGTGAGGGCGAAGGAACGGAAAACCGGTTGCTTCATGGATGAAGCAGCTCACCATTTTAGTGCGGGGGACCGGGTTTCCCCTGACCGCCGGGCGCGTCGCGGTGCGCGGTCGCCGTAAACTTGTCAATTCGCCTTCAATTTTTGGCTCCTCACGTGACTGCAGATACCTCCGACACTCCCCAGGGCCAGTTCGTGCGTTTTCCGGGCTCTCCCTTCGAGCTGTTCCAGCCGTTTCCGCCCTCTGGCGACCAGCCCACGGCCATCGAACAGCTGGTGGAAGGTGTGGAGGACGGCGAGGTGTTTCAGACCCTGCTGGGCGTGACGGGCTCGGGCAAGACCTTCACCATGGCCAACGTGATTGCCCGCCTGGGGCGTCCGGCCATCATCTTTGCCCCCAACAAGACGCTGGCGGCGCAGCTGTATGCGGAGTTCCGCGAGTTCTTCCCGCGCAACGCGGTGGAGTACTTCGTCAGCTACTACGACTATTACCAGCCCGAGGCCTACGTGCCGCAGCGCGACCTGTTCATCGAGAAGGACAGCGCGATCAACGAGCACATCGAACAGATGCGGCTGTCGGCCACGAAAAGCGTGCTCGAGCGGCGCGACGTGGTGATCGTGGCCACTGTCAGTGCCATCTACGGCATTGGCACGCCCGAAGACTACATGCAGATGCGGCTGATCATGCGCAACGGCGACAAGATCGGTCAGCGCGATCTCATCGCCCAGCTCGTGCGCATGCAGTACCAGCGCAACGAACAGGACTTCGCGCGCGGCACCTTTCGCGTGCGCGGCGACACCATCGACGTGTTCCCGGCCGAACACTCGGAGCTGGCGGTGCGCATCGAGCTGTTTGACGACGAGATTGAGTCGCTGTCGCTGTTCGATCCGCTCACCGGTCGTATCCGCCAGAAGGTGCCGCGCTTCACGGTCTATCCCTCCAGCCACTATGTGACGCCGCGTGAGAAGACGCTGGCGGCGGTCGAGTCGATCAAGCAGGAGCTGGACCAGCGGCTCAAGGAGTTGGTGGGCATGGGCAAGCTGGTCGAAGCACAGCGCCTGGAGCAGCGCACGCGCTTCGACATCGAGATGCTCAGCGAAGTGGGCCACTGCAAGGGGATCGAGAACTACACACGTCACCTCTCTGGCGCCCGGCCGGGCGACCCGCCGCCCACGCTAACGGACTACCTGCCCAGAGACGCCATCATGTTCCTGGACGAGAGCCACCAGATGATCGGCCAGCTCAACGCCATGTACAACGGCGACCGCCAGCGCAAGACCACGCTGGTGGAATATGGCTTCCGCCTGCCATCGGCGCTGGACAACCGTCCGCTCAAGTTCGAGGAATTCGAGCAGCGCATGCGGCAGGTCATCTTCGTGTCGGCCACGCCGGCTGACTACGAAAAGAACCACGCGAGCAAGGTGGTGGAGCAGGTGGTGCGGCCGACCGGGCTCGTCGACCCGGTGGTGGAGGTGCGCCCGGCCACCCACCAGGTGGACGACGTGCTGCAGGAGATCCGCATCCGGGTCGAGAAGAACGAGCGCGTGCTCATCACCACGCTGACCAAGCGCATGGCCGAGCAGCTCACCGACTACCTGACCGAAAACGGCGTCAAGGTGCGCTACCTGCACAGCGACGTGGACACGGTCGAGCGCGTGGAGATCATCCGCGACCTGCGGCTGGGGCAGTTCGACGTGCTGGTGGGTATCAACTTGCTGCGCGAGGGGCTGGACATTCCCGAGGTTTCGCTGGTGGCCATTCTCGATGCCGACAAGGAAGGCTTCCTGCGCGCCGAGCGCAGCCTCATCCAGACCATCGGCCGCGCTGCCCGCAACCTCAATGGCCGCGCCATCCTTTACGCTGACCGGATCACCGACTCGATGCGGCGCGCCATCGACGAGACCGAACGTCGCCGCACGAAGCAGATCGCCTACAACGAGGCGCACGGCATCCGGCCCAAGGGCGTGGTCAAGCGCATCAAGGATCTGATCGATGGCGTCTACAGCGAGAAGGCTGGCAGGGAGGCCGATCGCATCGCGCTGGAGGCGGCGGCGCGCGAGCAGGCCGAGGCGATGAGCGAGAAGGATCTGGCGCGCGAGATCAAGCGGCTGGAAAAGCTCATGATGGAACACGCGCGCAATCTGGAGTTCGAGAAGGCGGCTCAGGTGCGCGACCAGTTGCGCCAGCTCAAGGAGCACGTGCTGGGTGCGCCGGGGGCGGATCACGTCGCCTGAGGCAGGTCGCCGGGAACCTTAACCGAGAGTTTTACTCGGAATTGTGGTAAACTCGACGAAAACAGTCGGAAACCCTGGGGTAAACACCTAGCCCGTCAAGAGCGGACGGGGAGTTTATCCGGTTCCCCAACGTCAAGCCAACCCAAAGGAGCTTGAGATGCGCCTCACGACAAAAGGCCGCTTTGCGGTCACCGCCATGATCGATCTGGCCCTGCGCCAGAACAACGGACCTGTGACGCTGGCCGCCATCAGCCAGCGCCAGCAGATTTCGCTGTCCTACCTGGAGCAGCTGTTCGGCAAGCTTCGCCGTCACGAGCTGGTGGAATCCACCCGGGGTCCCGGTGGCGGCTACACGCTGGGTCGCAAGGCCTCCGACATCACGGTGGCGGACATCATCGTCTCGGTGGACGAACCCATCGATGCGACGCAATGCGGCGGCAAGGAGAACTGCCTGGGTGAGGGCAACCGCTGCATGACGCACGAGCTGTGGGCGCAGCTCAACGCCAAGATGGTGGACTTCCTCGATTCCGTGACGCTGCAGTCCCTGGTGGACGAGCAGATCGCCAAGGGCGTGGTGGTCGAGAACGCGCCGATGATCAAGCGTGCCATTTCCAGCACGCCGGTGGTCAAGCCCATCCGCGTGAACGCGCCGAATTCGGTGTTCGCGCTGGGTGGCGTCGCGCTGTCCAAGTGAGCTGAGGCTGCCGCCGGGGCAGCTGCCGGGCCTGCGGGTCCGGCAGGACGCTGGCCGCCAGCTGACAGAGATGAAAACGATTTGAGACCCACGAACTGCTGAATTTCCATGAGCACACCGCACTTTCCCATCTACATGGACTACAGCGCCACGACCCCGTGCGATCCTCGGGTGGTGGACGCCATGATCCCCTGGCTGCGCGAGCATTTCGGCAACCCGGCCTCTCGCAGCCATGCCTGGGGCTGGGAGGCGGAAAAGGCCGTCGAGAATGCCCGTGCCAACGTGGCGGCCCTGATCAATGCCGATCCGCGCGAGATCGTCTGGACCAGCGGCGCGACCGAATCGAACAACCTTGCCCTCAAGGGCGCAGCGCAGTTCTACCAGTCGCGCGGCAAGCACATCATCACGGTCAAGACCGAACACAAGGCGGTGCTCGACACCTGCCGCGAGCTTGAGCGCCGCGGCTTCGATGTCACGTACATGGACGTCGGCCCCGACGGCCTGCTTGACCTGGATGCGTTCAAGGCCGCGATCCGTCCCGACACCATCCTGGCATCGGTGATGTTCGTGAACAACGAGATCGGGGTGATCCAGGACATCGCCGCCATCGGCACCATCTGCCGCGAGAGGGGCGTCATCTTCCACGTTGATGCCGCGCAGGCCACGGGCCGTGTCGACATCGACCTGCAGGCACTGCCGGTCGACCTGATGAGCCTGACCTCGCACAAGACCTACGGTCCCAAGGGCATCGGCGCGCTGTTCGTGCGCCGCAAGCCGCGCGTGCGTCTGGAAGCCCAGATGCACGGTGGCGGTCACGAGCGCGGCATGCGCTCGGGCACGCTGCCCACCCACCAGATCGTGGGCATGGGCGAGGCCTACCGCATCGCCAAGGAGCAGATGCATGAGGACAACAAGCGCATCCAGGCACTGCACGACCGCCTGCTCAAGGGCCTCAAGGAGATCGAGGAGGTCTACATCAACGGCCACGAGACCAAGCGCATTCCGCACAACCTCAACATGAGCTTCAACTATGTCGAGGGCGAGTCGCTGATCATGGGCATCAAGGGCTTGGCGGTGTCGTCGGGGTCGGCCTGCACATCGGCCAGCCTGGAGCCCAGCTACGTGCTGCGCGCCTTGGGCCGCAGTGACGAACTGGCCCACAGCAGCCTGCGCATGACCATCGGCCGCTGGACGACCGAGGAAGAGATCGACTACGCGGTCAAGGCCATCAAGGAAAACGTCGCCAAGCTGCGCGAACTCTCGCCGCTGTGGGAGATGTACAAGGAAGGCGTGGATCTGTCGACGATCCAATGGGCCGCTCACTGAAGGAGAATCACCATGGCTTACTCTGAAAAGGTCATCGACCACTACGAAAACCCCCGCAACGTCGGCTCGTTCGACAAGGGCGACGAGACGGTCGGCACCGGCATGGTCGGCGCACCGGCCTGCGGTGACGTGATGAAGCTGCAGATCAAGGTCAACCCCTCCACGGGCGTGATCGAGGACGCGCGCTTCAAGACCTACGGTTGCGGATCGGCCATCGCGTCCTCTTCCCTGGTGACCGAATGGGTCAAGGGCAAGACGCTGGACGAGGCGGCTGCGCTCAAGAACAGCCAGATCGCCGAGGAGCTGGCGCTGCCGCCGGTCAAGATCCACTGCTCGATCCTGGCCGAGGACGCCATCAAGGCGGCGGTCGAGGACTATCGCAAGAAACACGCGAACTGACGGACGGGCTGATCAACCATGGGAGTCACCATCACCGAAGCCGCAGCGCGGCATGTCAATCGCTATCTGGCCAAGCGTGGCAAGGGCATTGGCGTGCGCCTGGGCGTCAAGACCACGGGTTGCTCGGGCCTGGCCTACAAGCTGGAATACGCCGACGAGATCGCGCCGGAGGACATCGTGTTCGAGGACAACGGTGTCAAGGTGCTGGTGGATCCCAAGAGCCTGGCCTACATTGATGGCACGCAGCTGGACTTCGTGCGCGAAGGCCTGAACGAGGGATTCCGGTTCAACAACCCGAATGAACGTGACCGCTGCGGCTGCGGCGAGTCGTTCCGTGTCTGAGTGAACCTGCAATCCAACGATTTCGAGCTCTTCGGCCTGCCGGTCGCCTTCATGCTGGATCGCGCCAGCCTCGACGAGCGCTGGAAGATGCTGCAGCGCGAGGCTCATCCCGACCGACATGCCGCGGCCGATGCGCAGACACAGCGGCAGGCCATGCAGTGGTCGGTCCGCATCAACGAGGCCTATCAGCGCCTGAAGGACCCGCTCAAGCGGGCGGCCTACCTGTGCGAGTTGCATGGCGTGCCGATCGAGGCCGAAAGCAACACACGCATGCCGGCCGAGTTCCTCATGCAGCAGATGGCGTGGCGCGAGGCGCTGGAAGAGGCTTCGTCGCTGCAGGAACTTGAGCGCATGGCCGACGAGGTGGACCGCACCCGCCGGCAGATGCTGGACGATGCCTGGCGCATGGCAGACGAGCAGCAGGACTTCGTCGCGCTGGCCAGGCAGGTCAGAGCCCTCATGTTCGTCGAGCGTTGTGTCCGCGACATCGAGGGGCGCATCGATCAGCTGGGACAATAGCGTCCCGTTCCTCCACTTCGACAGACATCCAAACGCCCGGGCCCGACCGGGCCTTGCGTTTCGCCATGGCACTACTGCAGATTTCCGAACCCGGCCAGTCGCTGGATCCCCATCAGCGCCGGCTGGCCGTTGGCATCGACCTGGGCACCACCCATTCGCTGGTTGCGGCGGTGCGCCATGGCGTGGCGGAGTGCCTGCCCGACGACAAGGGCAGGGTGATCCTGCCCAGCGTGGTGCGCTACCTCGATCCGGCGCAGGGCGGCTCGGGTCGCCAGATCGGCCACGATGCCCTGGCGGCGCAGATCGCCGATCCGGCCAACACCATCAGCTCGGTCAAGCGCCTCATGGGCCGCACACGCGCCCAGGTGGCCGATGTGGACAAGCTGTCCTACCGCGTGGTGGATGACAACGGCATGGCGGTCATCGAGACCGTGGCCGGGCGCAAGACACCGATGGAGGTCAGTGCCGAGATCCTGGCCACGCTGCGCTTTCGTGCCGAGGACAGCTTCGATGACGAGCTGTATGGCGCCGTCGTGACGGTGCCCGCCTATTTCGACGATGCCCAGCGCCAGGCCACCAAGGATGCGGCCCAGCTGGCCGGCATCAACGTGCTGCGCCTGATCAATGAGCCGACGGCCGCCGCCATCGCCTATGGCCTGGACAACGGCAGCGAGGGCATTTACGCGGTGTATGACCTGGGCGGCGGCACATTTGACATTTCGATTCTGCGCCTGACCAAGGGCGTGTTCGAAGTGCTGGCCACCGGCGGAGATTCGGCGCTGGGTGGCGACGACTACGACCAGGCCCTGGCGGCCTGGGTGCTGGCGCAGCAGAGCATCTCCGGCGTGCCTGACGCGTCGGCCCGGGCGGCGCTGCACAAGGAGGCTCGTCGCGTCAAGGAGGCACTCACCGATTCAACCCAGGCCGAATTCCGGTGTCAGCTCGATGGTCGCGAGCTCGTTCAGACCGTGACGGCTGCCGATTTCGAGGCCTGCACCACCGCGCTGACGGCGCGCACGCTGAGCGCGGTGCGCAAGGTGTTGCGCGACGCGGGCGTGAGCCGTGACGAAGTGCAGGGCGTCGTGATGGTAGGTGGCTCCACACGCATGCCGGTTATCCGCCGCGTGGTGGGCGAGTTCTTCGGTCGAGATCCGCTGATCAACCTCAATCCCGACGAGGTGGTGGCGCTGGGCGCCGCCATCCAGGCCAATGCGCTGGCGGGCAACACCCGCGATGGCGACCTGCTGCTGCTGGACGTGATCCCGCTGTCGCTGGGCATCGAGACCATGGGCGGCCTCGTCGAGCGCATCGTGCCGCGCAACAGCACCATTCCGACGGCGCGTGCACAGGACTTCACCACCTATCAGGACGGCCAGACGGCGCTCGCGTTGCACGTGGTGCAGGGTGAGCGTGATCTGGTGTCCGACTGCCGCAGCCTGGCGCGTTTCACGCTGCGCGGCATCCCGCCCATGGCCGCCGGTGTGGCGCGCATCCGCGTGACCTTCACGATCGATGCCGACGGTCTGCTGTCGGTGAGCGCGCGCGAGCTCGGCTCCGGGGTCGAGGCAAGCATCGAGGTCAAGCCGTCGTACGGCCTGAGCGACGAGCAGATCGCGAACATGCTGCAGGAGAGTTTTGCCACCGCCCAGCAGGACATGCAGGCGCGTGCGCTGGTCGAGGCTCGTGTGGATGCCGACCGTCTGCTGGTAGCCACGCGAAGCGCGCTCGATGCCGATGGCGATCTGCTATCGTCATCCGAGCGCGCGGGCATTGATGCCCTGATGCAGCGCCTGGCCGAAGTGGCCAGGGAAGGCACGGCCGGCGAGATCGAGGCTGCCACCGAGGCCCTGGCCAAGGGCACCGAAGCTTTCGCGGCCCAGCGCATGAACCGCGGCATCCAGCAGGCGCTGGCCGGCAAGAAGATCGAAGAAGTCTGACAACATGCCCACGATCAAGATCCTTCCCCATCCCGACTACTGCCCGCAGGGCGCGACCATCAGCGCGCCATCGGGCACCTCCATCTGCGAGGCATTGCTGGACAACGACATCAGGATCGAGCACGCTTGCGACATGAGTTGCGCTTGCACGACCTGCCACGTTGTCGTCCGCGAGGGCTTCCACAGCCTCAACGAGATGGAGGAGGCCGAGGAGGACCTGCTCGATCGCGCCTGGGGTCTGGAGCCGAACTCGCGTCTGTCGTGCCAGGCCATCGTCGCCGGTCAGGACCTGACGGTGGAAATCCCGCGCTATTCGATTAACCACGCCAAAGAGAATCACTGATGAGGCAGATCGTTCTCGATACCGAAACCACCGGCCTCTCGGCCGAAAATGGTGACCGCATCATCGAGATCGGCTGTGTCGAGCTGCTTCACCGCAAGCTCACGGGCAACAATTTCCACCACTACATCAACCCGGAGCGCGACAGCCACGAGGACGCGCTCAAGGTCCACGGGCTGACGACCGAGTTCCTCAGCACCAAGCCCAGGTTCGCCGCCATCGTGGACGAGCTGCTGGCCTACCTCGAAGGTGCCGAACTCATCATCCACAACGCACCTTTTGACATCGGCTTCCTCAACAAGGAGCTGGAGCTGCTGGGAAAGCCCCCCATCACGACCTACGTCTGCGGGGTGATCGACAGCCTGGTGCTGGCCAAGGAGATGTTCCCGGGCAAGCGCAACGGTCTCGATGCGCTGTGCGACCGCCTTGGCGTGGACAACTCCAACCGTACCCTGCACGGCGCCTTGCTCGATGCCGAGCTGCTGGCCGACGTGTACATCAACATGACGCGCGGGCAGGACGCGCTGCTGATCGACGCCGGCGACGCGGATGCGGCCGAGGGCGGGGTGGAGCAGGTCGATCTGAGCCAGTTTGACCTACCGGTGTTGCGTGCCAACGAACAGGAGTGTGAGGCACATGCGAGCCTGCTTGAGGACCTGGACAAGGCCAGCAAGGGCAAGACTGTCTGGCGCAAGCTGGAACCCGTGGCGACCGATGCGGCCTGACGAGAAAAATTTCAGAAATTTTTGCCTCGACTTGAAAAATCGGCCAAAACAACTCTATAATTTGAGGCTTACCGAATGATCGGAACGATCGAAGGCGACAAGCCTGATGAGGTCCAGAATTCGGGCGGTTAGCTCAGTGGTAGAGCACTGCCTTCACACGGCAGGGGTCGCAGGTTCGAACCCTGCACCGCCCACCAGAACAAACCCCGTGAGTCCATGGCTCACGGGGTTTTTTCTTTTCCGCTGCCGTTACGATGTTGGGCATGCCTATCAGCGACGCAGACGTGATGCACGACAGGACCGACGACGATTCGCCCGAGCTGTGGACGACGCAAGCCACCGTCGCTCGCCTGGAGGTGGACCCGGAAGTGGGTCTGGATGAGCCTGATGTGAGCCGGCGCCGCGAGCGCTGGGGGGCCAATGAACTGGAGGCTGCCGTGGGGACATCGGCCTGGCGCCAGTTCCTGGCTCAGTTCAAGAGCCCGCTGGTCTATCTTCTGCTGGTGGCCGTGGTGGTGACACTGGTTGTCTGGGGCCTTGATGGCGCGCACGGCTGGCCTGTCGATGCTGGTGTCATTCTCGTCATCGTGGTGCTCAATTCGGTGCTGGGCTTTGTGCAGGAGCGTCGCTCCGAGCGCGCGGCCGCCGCACTGGTGCGGATGACGCAAGCCACGTCCTCCGTGCTGCGCCAGGGCAAGGTGATGCGCGTGCCTTCGCGTGATCTGGTGCCCGGCGATGTGCTCTTGCTGGGGGAGGGCGACAGCGTGGGCGCCGATGCCCGGCTGCTGCAGGCCAACGAACTGCTGCTGCTGGAGTCCTCGCTGACCGGGGAGAGCCTGCCGGTGCGCAAGAGTGCCGAGGCGCTGCCGTCCAGGGCGCCGTTGGCAGACAGGACCAACATGGTGTTCAAGGGCACGGCCGTGGCGCAAGGCACCGGCATGGCGGTGGTGACGGCTACGGGCATGGTCACCGAGGTGGGCATGATCGCCCACCTGCTCAGGACCACCCAGGACGAGGTCACGCCGCTGCAGCGCGAGGTCTCGCGGATCGGGCAGATGCTTGCGCGCGCCGTGGTCGCCATCGCGGTGATTGTGATGGCAGCCATGATGCTCACGGCCGATATCGGCAGCCGCGCCGACTGGGTCGCGGTCTTCCTGCTGGGCGTCTCGCTGGCGGTGGCGGCGGTGCCCGAGGGGTTGCCGGCCATCCTCTCGCTGGTGTTGGCCATCGGCGTGGAGCGGATGGCGCGTCGCAAGGCCATCGTCAAGAAACTGTCATCCGTCGAGACACTGGGTTCGGCATCGGTCATCTGCACCGACAAGACCGGCACGCTGACGCGTTCGGAAATGACGATCGAACGCGTGCTCACGCCATCGGGCTGCAGCCGGTTCGAGGGCGTGGGCTACGAGCCGGTCGGACAGGTGACGTGCGACGGTGGTGAGGCATCTTCAGGCCTGCGCGCCGAGATGCTTGGCCTGATCGAGTCTGGGTGTCTGGCCAACAATGCCCAGCTTGCCCAGGAGGATGACGGCCAATGGGTCATCCAGGGGGACCCGACCGAAGCCGCGTTTCTGGTGGCCGAGCGCAAGCTCGGTACGCAGGACGGGCGCCAGCGGCGATACGAGCGCCTGGCTGAGATTCCCTTCAGCTCCGAGCGCAAGATGATGTCGGTCATCGTGAGGGACCAGGACGTGCCGGGTCGGCGCCTGCTGGTGAGCAAGGGCGCGCCCGATGTGCTGATCGAGCGCTGTACCCACGTCCGTCAGGGCGATGGCCTCATTCCTGCCAATGCCGCAGCCAGGGCGCGCGCACTGGCCGATGTTGAGACACTTTCGGACGCCGCTCTGCGCACGCTCTCGGTGGCTTTCCGCGAGCTTGCGCCAGAAGAAACTCTGGACGACCTGCATGCATTGGAGCGAGACCTGGTGTTTCTCGGCACGGCCGGCATCATCGACCCGCCTCGTCCCGAAGCCGCACAGGCCATCCGCGACGCCCGTGATGCGGGCATCCGCGTCATCATGATCACGGGCGACCATCCACGGACCGCGCAACGCATCGCCGCCGATCTGGGCATCATCGAGGCCGGCGGTGGCGTGCTCACGGGCCGTGATCTGGACCAGCTGGACGAGACGGCGCTGGCGGCTGCGATACGGCAGACCTCGGTCTACGCACGCGTGGCGCCGGTGCACAAGCTGCGCATCGTCGATGCCCTGCAGGCGCAGGGTCATGTGGTGGCCATGACCGGCGACGGCGTGAACGACGCGCCCGCGCTCAAGTCGGCCGACATCGGCGTGGCCATGGGCGTGAACGGCACCGAGGTGACCAAGGAGGCCGGCAAGATGATCCTGGCCGACGACAACTTCGCCACCATCGTCGCGGCGGTACGGGAAGGGCGCGGCATTCTTGACAACATCCGCAAGTTCCTGCGCTACCTGCTCTCGTCCAACATGGGTGAGGTGATGACGGTCTTCTTCGGCGTGCTGCTGGCGCCCCTGCTCGGGCTGTCTTCCGGTGGCGCGCTCGTCATGCCCCTGCTGGCGACGCAGATCCTCTGGATCAATCTGATCACCGATTCCGGACCGGCCCTGGCGATGGGCGTGGACCCGCACGACGAAGGCGTCATGCAGCGCCCGCCCCGCCGGCCCGACGAGCGCGTGATCGATGGCCGCATGTGGCGTGGCGTGCTGGAAACCGGCCTGGTGATGGCGGCGGCCACCTTGCTCGCGCTGGACATGATGCTGCCTGGCGGGCTGATCGAGGGCGCCGCGTCGATGGACGTCGCGCGCACTGCCGCGTTCACGGTGCTGGTGCTGGCGCAGCTCTTCAATGCCTTTGCCACGCGTTCCGAAACGCGCAGCGTGCTCTCGCATTTGCTGGACAACGGCTGGATGTGGATGGCGGTGGTCGTGGGCGTTGTCCTGCAGGTCCTGGTGGTCGAGTGGTCCTGGCTGGGCAGGGCGTTCGGCACCGTGCCGCTGACAGCAGGCCAATGGATGTGGTGCGTGCTGCTGGCCAGCAGCGTCCTGTGGTGGACGGAGCTGCGCAAATGGGCGCTGCGTCGGCGGGATGCCCGGGTGGTTTCCGCCACCGTGGTTGCCTGATCCGCAGGGGAGGGACAAATGGAGCAGGTTGATGCCGTGGTGATTGGCGCGGGCGTGGTGGGACTGGCGGTGGCGCGTGCGCTGGCGCTGCGTGGGCGCGAGGTGATGGTGCTGGAGCGTGCCGGTGCCATTGGCACGGAAACCAGTTCGCGCAACAGCGAGGTCATCCATGCCGGCATCTATTACCCGGCAGGTTCGCTCAAGGCGCGGCTGTGCGTCGAGGGCAAGGCCAGGCTGTACGCCTACTGCGGCGAGCGTGGCATCGCGCACCGGCGCTGCGGCAAGCTCATCGTGGCCACATCGGCCAGCCAGCGCGACGCGCTGCCGGCGATCCGCGAACGCGCCCGCGCCAATGGCGTGGAAGACCTGCGGCTGCTCAGCCGGGAAGAGGCAAGGGCGCTCGAACCCGCGCTGGAATGCCTGGCAGCACTGGAGTCGCCTTCGACGGGCATCATCGACAGCCACGCACTGATGCTGTCGCTGCAGGGCGATCTGGAACATGAAGGTGGCCTGGTGGCCCTGCATGCGCAAGTCAACCGGATGCAGGTGACGCCAAGCGGCATTGCGGTGCACTGCGCCGATGGTGTGGTGCTGCGGGCACGCACGGTGGTCAACGCCGCCGGACATGGGGCCTGTGCGCTGGCTCGGCGCACTGAAGGCTTGCCGGCCGTGCACGTCTCCGTGCCGCATTTCGCCAAGGGCAACTACTTCACGCTGGCGGGCAGGGCACCGTTTTCGCGCCTGATCTACCCGGCGCCCGAACCGGACCGCCATCTCGCGGGCCTGGGCGTGCACCTGACCATCGATCTGGGCGGCCAGGCAAAATTCGGCCCGGATGTGCAATGGGTGAACGATCCGGACGACCTGGCTGTCGATCCCGAACGCGGTAACGGGTTCTGTGAGGAGGTGCGCCGCTACTGGCCGGGTCTGCCCGATGGCGCACTTCAGCCAGGCTACGCCGGCATGCGCCCCAAGATCAGCGGGCCGGGCGAGCCGGCTGCCGATTTCCGCATCGACGGCCCGGCCGTGCACGGCGTTACCGGGCTCGTCAACCTGTTCGGCATCGAGTCGCCGGGCCTGACCAGCTGCCTGTCCATCGGTGATCACGTCGTGCAGCTACTGGAGAACTGAGATTGTGTCGTGGCGCGATGGCACACATCCTTATGCGGTGACACAGCGCAATCGGTCCGACGCCGTGAAGGCCTGTTCTCCTACACCGCGGACACGGCGTCACTGCTACGATGGACATCCATTTCCAACAACGCACAGGAGAGTCCATCATGCCGAGAAAGTCTGCAGCTGCCACCGCACAAGCCGAACTGGAGAGTCTGGTCGCCGATCTTCGCGATGTGCTGTCGCGCAAGGAGCTGGATGCCGTGCCTGAAATCTCGCGCCTGCGCGAGCGTCTGGAGGACGGTGTGACGGCCGTGCGCGAACGCGCCAGCCAGGCCGCCCACGACGCGGCCGAACGTGCTCGCGACGTTGCCTATCGAGCCGACAACTACGCCCATGACGAACCTTGGCGCGTTGCTGGCATCGCGGCCGCCGTCGGTGCCGTGTTCGGATTTATCCTGGGTCGCCGCTGAGCCGTCGGTCCATGTGGACGATCATCCGCTGGCTGTTGCTGTCCGGCAATGGCAACGGCCTGCGTGAAGCGGCCCGCGCGCTAACAGCCGAAGGCGGGCAAGCGCTGGCCGAAAGGGCCGAACTGGCCGCGCTGGAGTGGCGTCAGCTGCGCCGGCGTGGCCTGCTGCTGCTTGTCGGCGGCCTGGTGCTGGTGATCGCGCTCCTGATGACCTTGCTGCTGGGCTCGCTGGCCCTGATGGTGCATTTCTGGGACACGCCCTTGCGCATCACGGTCGCATGGTCAGTCGCGGGCGGCTGGTTGGCGCTCAGCCTGGTGCTGGCCGGCCTGCTCGTCCTGCTCGTGCGCCGCGCGCCGGCAGCCTTCGCCCTGTCGCGCGAG
>JAEZLX010000139.1 GCA_023415035.1 Pseudomonadota bacterium
GCCCAGCAGGCCAGGCACGGCGGGCATCACGCCCGTCATCGCCTCGCCGTGGCAGGCCGTGCAGGCCGGAATGCCGCGCGCCGCGTCGCCCTGGCGCACCAGCGCCTCGCCGCGCGCCAGCACCGCGGGCGGCACACCCGGCACGGGCGCCGGCGGGTACGGCAGGTCGAGTCCGCCAAAGTGATTGGCGATGTCACGCAGGTACTGATCACTCATGTGGTCGAGCAGGAAGCTCATGCCTGCGTTCTGACGGCGACCGTCGCGGAAATTCAGCAGCTGGTGGTAAAGGTAACCGGACGGCTTGCCGGCGATGCGGGGGAAATAGCCGCTGGTGGTCGCACGGCCTTCCTGGCCGTGGCAAAGGGTGCAGGCCTGCAGGCGCTGCGCGAGCGTGTCGGGTACGACATGGGGCGCTGCCCCGTCGGCGCCGGATGCCGGCCCGGCCAGCAGGGCCAAGCACAGCACCAGGCCCGAGACAGCGGTGTGCAGGATGGACTTGTTGTGGTTCGAAACGGACATGTCGACAGTTGACAGGCACGTGGACCGCCTGCCATGGGATCATGAACGTTTGACCATACCATGTTAGCCCGGGCGCACCGCCCGCCAGCCCCAAGACCCCATGTCCGCCTGCGACACTCCCGCTTCTGCTCCCGCCACCGTCGATCCGCTGCGCTGCCCGCTGTGCGGACGCACCAACCTGTGCGCAATGGCCCTGGAAAAGGCCACGGGCGTTCCCCAGGGCCCCTGCTGGTGCGAGGCCGCGAGCATCGCGCCTGACGCCCTGGCGCAGATCCCGCCCCGTGCCCGCGGCCTGGCCTGTCTTTGTCCCGCCTGCGCGGCAGGCCTGATCAAAGGGCGCTAAGCTACACGCCCGGACACCGACCGATGAGCACACCCCCAGCCGATCAATCCATCGCCAGCCTGCGCGAGCGCTATGGCCCTCGCTACCGCTGGCTACTGCTGCTATCGGTCATGGTGGGCACCATGGCGTCGGTGATGTCGTCGACCATCGTCAATGTGGCCATTCCGGACCTGAGCCACCACTTCGGGCTCGGTCAGGAAAGGGCCCAGTGGGTCACCTCGGGCTTCATGGCGGCGATGACGGTGTCCATGCTCACCACTCCCTGGCTGCTGGCGCGCTTCGGTTATCGCACCACCTACAACGCCTGCATGTGGCTGCTGCTGGCCGGCGGCATCATGGGCGGTGTGGCCCAGCACTTTCCGCTGGTGCTGGTCGCGCGCGTGGCCGAGGGACTGGCCGCCGGGGTGGTGCAGCCGATCCCGGCCATCATCATTCTGCGCGCATTCGATGCCAACGAGCAGGGCCGCGCCAGCGGCATCTTCGGCACCGGTGTCGTGCTGGCTCCGGCCCTGGGGCCCAGCATCGGCGGCCTGCTGGTCGACGGATTCGGCTGGCGCTCGATCTTTTTCATGGTGGTGCCCTTCTGCCTGGTCTCGCTGTGGCTGGCACGCCGGTACGTACCCACCAACGCACCCGGCCGCACCGACACCGACCCGAACGCCACGCTGGACTGGCGTGGCCTGCTGCTGGCCTCTGCCGGCACGCTGTGCCTGCTCAACGGACTGGTGGACCTCAGCCGCGACCAGCCCGCCAGCGGCTGGCTGCTGCTCGCCGGCGCCACGGCCGCCCTCGTGGCCTTCGTGGTGCTGCAGCGTCACATGCTGCGCCGGCGCCACCAGCCCGGGGCCACGCCGCCGCTGATGAACCTGAGCCTGTTCGCCGACCGCCGCTTCACCATGGGCTCCATCGTCGCGATCATCTACGGCACGGCGCTGTTCGGCTCGACCTACCTGCTGCCGGTCTACATGCAGATGGGCCTGGGCATGTCGGCCTCGCTGGTGGGCGTCATCATGCTGCCGGCCGGGGTGGTGCTGGCCATGGCCATCACGATGGTGGGCCGTCTGGTGGACCGCCACCCGACCCACCTGCTGGTCAGCGCCGGGCTGGCCCTGCTGGCCGCCTCCTTCGCGCTGATGATCACCGTCGACGGCCACGCCTACACCACCTCGATCACCTTGCTGGTGATCTGGGCCATGCTCGGACGTATCGGCCTGGGCTTCATCCTGCCCTCGCTGAACGTGGGAGCCATGCGTGGCCTGAAGTCGCCCGACATCCCGCAGGGCGCAAGCGTGATCAACTTCGTGCGCATGCTCGGCGGCGCCGCCGGCGTGAGCCTGTGCGGCATCGTGCTGGAGTGGCGGCTGGCTGTGCGCGGGGAACAGCGCCTGGCTGCGTTCGACGACACTTTCCTGTTCCTGGCCGCCGTCTGCGCCCTGGCGCTGCTGGCCGCCTGGCGGCTGCGCGACGCGCCCGCCAAACCACGGTAGACGGTGCCCGCGGCACTATACTGCCTGCCTATGTGTCAGTTGCTCGGCCTCAACTGTGCCACCCCCACCGACGCCAACTTCAGCTTCACCGGCTTCCGCCAGCGTGGGGGCAACACCGACCACCATGCGGACGGCTGGGGCATCGCCTTCTTCGAGGGCAAAGGCATCCGCCTGTTCCTCGACCACGACAGCGCGGCGCACTCGCCTATGGCCGGCTTTCTTGAGCGTTACCCGCTCAAGAGCCAGAACATCATCGCCCATGTGCGCAAGGCCACCATCGGCCGCGTCGGGCTGGAAAACACCCACCCATTCACGCGTGAGCTCTGGGGCCGGCACTGGGTGTTCGCCCACAACGGCGACCTGAAGGACTACCACCCGCACCTGCACTCGCACTTCCGGCCCATCGGCACCACCGACAGCGAGCGCGCGTTCTGCTGGCTGATGCAGGAGCTGTCCAAGTCGCACGCCGACCTACCCAGCGTGGAGGAGCTGACCCTGACCCTGCGCGAGCTGATGCCGCAGATCAGCCGCTTCGGCACCTTCAACTGCCTGTTGTCCAACGGAGAGGCGTTGTGGGCGCACTGCAGCACCAAGCTGCACTGGCTGGTGCGCCAGCATCCTTTCCGCAGCGCGACGCTGATGGACCAGGACTGGACGGTGGACTTCTCCCAGGTGACGCAGCCGGGCGACCGTGCGGCGATCATCGTCACCACGCCGCTGACCCGCGACGAGGACTGGACGCCCTTCGGACCCGGCGAACTGAAGGTGTTCGTGGACGGCCTGCCCCTCGGGTAATCCCTCGTTTCTCCAGGGGCGTCGCGCCCCATTCC
This sequence comes from Pseudomonadota bacterium, assembly GCA_023415035.1. Taxonomy (GTDB): domain Bacteria; phylum Pseudomonadota; class Gammaproteobacteria; order Burkholderiales; family Burkholderiaceae_C; genus Hydrogenophaga. The sequence goes on from JAEZLX010000139.1 coordinate 3,180, forward strand.
GGGCAGGGCCCGGCGGTATCATGATCCGGTCGGTCCGGCGCCCCTTGCGCACGGCCGATCCATCATCATTCCAACGGAGACCGCGACATGCAACGACGTCATCTCATCGCCGGTGGCCTGGCCGCTGCGGCCCTGCCCGGGTTCGCCCTCGCCCAGGGGCTCGAAAAGCCCAAGGTCACCATCGCCGTGGGCGGCAAGAACCTGTTCTACTACCTGCCGCTGACCATTGCCGAGCAGCTGGGCTACTTCAAGGACGAGGGGCTGGACGTCACGATCGTGGACTTCGCCGGCGGCTCGCGCGCGCTGCAGGCGGTGGTGGGCGGCAGCGCCGACGTGGTCTCGGGTGCCTTCGAGCACACCATCAACATGCACTTCAAGGGTCAGCCGATGCGGGCCTTCGCGCTGCAGGGAGCGGCGCCGCAGATCGTGCTGGGCGTCAACCCCAAGACCATGCCCAACTTCAAGGGCATCGCCGACCTCAAGAGCAAGAAGATCGGCGTGACGGCGCCAGGCAGCTCGACCAACGTGCTGGTCAATTTCGTACTCGCCAAGGCAGGTCTCAAGCCCAGCGACGTCAGCATCGTGGGCGTGGGTGCGGCCAATGGTGCCGTGGCCGCGATGCGTGCCGGCCAGATCGACGCGATCAGCAACCTCGATCCGGTGATCACGCTGCTCAACCGCTCGGGTGACCTGAAGATCGTCACCGACACGCGCAAGATGGCCGAAGCCGAGCAGGTGTTCGGCGGCCCCATGCCCGCCGGCTGCCTCTATGCGCCGCAGCCATTCCTGGACAAGAACCCGAACACGGCCCAGGCCCTGACCAACGCCATCGTGCGCGCCAACAAGTGGATCCAGAAGGCCGGCGGCAGCGATGTCATCAAAGTCGTGCCCGAGAGCTACCTGCTGGGCGACCGTGCCGTCTACATCGACGGCTTCCTGGCTTCCAAGCAGGCAATGTCACCCGACGGCAGCTTCCCCGCCCGCGGTGCCGAGACCGCCTTCAAGGCACTGGCCAGCGTGGACGACAAGCTCGCCGCGGCCAAGCTGGACCTGAACGCGGTCTACACCAACGACTTCGTGC
>JAEZLX010000034.1 GCA_023415035.1 Pseudomonadota bacterium
TCTCCACCCTGTGCATGGGCATGGCCGCCTCGATGGGCGCCTTCCTGCTGGCGGCGGGCACCAAGGGCAAGCGCTTCGCGCTGCCCAACTCCAAGATCATGATCCACCAGCCACTGGGCGGAGCCCAGGGCCAGGCGACCGAGATCGAAATCCATGCCCGCGAGATCCTCAAGACGCGCGAACAGCTCAACAAGATCCTGGCGGAGCGCACTGGCCAGCCGCTGGAGAAGATCGAACGCGACACCGAGCGCGATTACTACCTGTCGGCGCCCGAGGCGCTCGACTACGGCCTGATCGACAAAGTCCTCGACAAGCGCGCGAGCGCCGCCTGACCGGCGTCACGCCACCGCTGCCGTCCGTGCCGAACCGCACGGACGGGGCGCATCGGCCCCGTTTTTTCCGGGATCGGGCCGGCGCGTCCATGCTCTATCATTGAACCCGGTTCGCATCTGCCACACATCGAGAATCCATGGCCGACAAAAAAGCCGTCACCGGTGAAAAAGCGCTCTACTGCTCCTTCTGCGGCAAGAGTCAGCACGAGGTCAAGAAACTGATCGCGGGCCCCTCCGTGTTCATCTGTGACGAGTGCATCGACCTGTGCAACGACATCATCCGCGACGAGCTTCCAGGCCTGGATGCGGCAGTGAAGGGTACGGGCGAGGAGCTGCCCACGCCGGCGCAGCTCAAGGCCAACCTGGACGGCTACGTCATCGGCCAAGAGGCCGCCAAGAGGGCGCTGGCCGTTGCGGTCTACAACCACTACAAGCGCCTGCGGCACAAGCAGACGGCGCGCAAGGAAGAGGTCGAGCTGTCCAAGAGCAACATCCTGCTGGTGGGCCCGACCGGCTCGGGCAAGACCCTGCTGGCGCAGACCATGGCACGCATGCTCAACGTGCCCTTCGTGATGGCCGATGCCACCACGCTGACCGAGGCCGGCTATGTCGGCGAGGACGTCGAGAACATCATCGCCAAGCTGCTGCAAAGCTGCAATTACGACGTCGAGAAGGCTCAGCAGGGCATCGTCTACATCGACGAGATCGACAAGATCACCCGCAAGTCGGACAACCCGTCGATCACGCATGACGTCTCGGGCGAGGGTGTGCAGCAGGCGCTGCTCAAGCTCATCGAGGGCACCATGGCCAGCGTGCCGCCGCAAGGCGGGCGCAAACACCCGAACCAGGACTTCCTGCAGGTCGATACCTCCAACATCCTGTTCATCTGCGGCGGCGCCTTCGCGGGTCTGGAAAAGATCATCGAGAACCGCACCGAGGCGTCCGGCATGGGCTTTGGTGCCGTGGTGCGCAGCAAACAGCAACGCAGCCTGTCCGAGGCGTTCAAGGACATCGAGCCCGAGGACCTGATCAAGTTCGGCCTGATCCCCGAGCTGGTCGGTCGCCTGCCGGTCATCGCCAGCCTGGCGGAACTGAGCGAGGAGGCGCTGGTCGAAATCCTGACCGAGCCCAAGAATGCCGTGGTCAAGCAGTACGCCAGCCTCCTGCAGATGGAGGGCGCCGAACTGGAAGTGCGTCCGGGTGCGCTCAAGGCCATCGCTCGCAAGGCGCTGGCGCGCAAGACCGGCGCGCGCGGCCTGCGCTCCATTCTTGAGAACGCGCTGATCGACACCATGTTCGATCTGCCGGGCATGAGCAATGTGGAGAAGGTGGTGGTTGACGAATCCACCATCGAGGAAAACAAACCCCCCCTGCTGGTCTTCCGCGAGGCGGCCAAGCAGGCCTGAACAAACACTGGGCCCGCGCTGCGCTGCGGCGCGCGCCTGTCGGGGCCGGAGAAGCCGGCGCCGGTTTGAACGGTGCCATACCGGCCCCATGTGCGATTTTTGTCGAGGTTGAAGATGTCCGGTCAAAACCCATTGCCCAGCACTCCGGTGGACCTGCCGCTGTTGCCCCTGCGCGACGTGGTGGTGTTCCCCCATATGGTCATCCCGCTGTTCGTGGGACGGCCCAAGAGCATCAAGGCGCTGGAAGCGGCCATGGAGGCCGAGCGCCGGATCATGCTCGTGGCCCAGAAAACGGCCGCCAAGGACGAGCCCTCCACGGACGACATGTTCGAGATGGGCTGCGTGGCGACCATCCTGCAGATGCTCAAGCTCCCCGACGGCACGGTGAAGGTGCTGGTCGAGGGCGTGCAGCGCGCCAAGGTACTGGGCATCCGTGAAGACGAGAGCCACTTCGTCGCCCATGTGGCGCCGCTGGAGGTCGACAGCGCCCGGGTCGATCCGAGCGACACGGAAATCGAGGCGCTGCGCCGCGCCGTGATGCAGCAGTTCGACCAGTACGTCAAGCTCAACAAGAAGATCCCGTCCGAGATCCTGACGTCCATCGCCAGCATCGACGACCCGGGCCGTCTGGCCGACACCATTGCCGCCCACCTGCCGCTCAAGCTCGAGTCCAAGCAGGTGGTGCTCGACCTCGATCCGGTGGTCAAGCGTCTGGAGAACCTGTTCGAGCAGCTCGAGCGCGAGGTCGACATCCTCAACGTCGACAAGCGCATCCGCGGGCGCGTGAAGCGCCAAATGGAGAAAAACCAGCGCGACTTCTACCTCAACGAGCAGGTCAAGGCCATCCAGAAGGAACTCGGCGAGGGCGAAGAGGGCGCCGACATCGAGGAAATCGAGAAGAAGATCAAGCAGGCCCGGATGCCTGCGGAGGCTCGCAAAAAGGCCGAGAGCGAGCTCAAGAAGCTCAAGCTGATGTCGCCGATGTCGGCCGAGGCCACCGTGGTGCGCAACTACATCGACGTGCTGGTGGGCCTGCCCTGGAGCAAGAAGACCAAGATCAGGCACGACCTGGCCAACGCCGAGGCGGTTCTCAACGAGGACCACTACGGCCTGGAAAAGGTCAAGGACCGCATCCTGGAATACCTTGCGGTGCAGCAGCGCGTGGACAAGGTCAAGGCGCCGATCCTGTGCCTGGTCGGGCCACCAGGCGTGGGCAAGACCTCGCTGGGCCAGTCGATCGCCAAGGCCACCGGCCGCAAGTACGTGCGCATGGCCCTGGGCGGCATGCGCGACGAGGCCGAGATCCGCGGGCATCGCCGCACCTACATCGGCGCCATGCCGGGCAAGGTGCTGCAGAGCCTGAGCAAGGTGGGCACGCGCAACCCGCTGTTCCTGCTGGACGAGATCGACAAGCTGGGCACCGACTTCCGGGGCGACCCGTCCTCGGCGCTGCTGGAGGTGCTCGACCCCGAGCAGAACCACACGTTTGGCGACCACTACGTCGAGGTTGACTTCGACCTGTCGGACGTGATGTTCGTGGCCACCAGCAACTCGATGAACATCCCGCCGGCGCTGCTGGACCGCATGGAGGTGATCCGCCTCTCGGGCTACACCGAGGACGAGAAAACCAACATCGCCATGCGCTACCTGCTGCCCAAGCAGCTGAAGAACAACGGCATCAAGGACGGCGAGCTGACGGTGACGGAAGACGCCGTGCGCGACATCGTCCGCTACTACACCCGCGAGGCCGGTGTGCGTTCGCTCGAGCGCGAGCTGTCCAAGATCTGCCGCAAGGTGGTCAAGGGCCTGCTGCTCAAGAAGCTCGAACCCGAGGTGGTCGTCACGGCCGGGAACCTCAGCGACTTCCTGGGGGTGCGCAAGTACACCTATGGCCGTGCCGAGCAGCAGAACCAGGTCGGCCAAGTCTCGGGGCTGGCCTGGACCGAGGTGGGCGGCGATTTGCTGACCATCGAGGTCGCCATCATGCCCGGCAAGGGCGTGATCACGCGCACCGGCTCGCTGGGCGACGTGATGAAGGAATCGGTGGAAGCCGCGCGCACCGTGGTGCGCAGCCGTGCACGCTCCCTCGGCATCAAGGACGAGATGTTCGAGAAGCGCGACGCCCACATCCACGTGCCCGATGGCGCCACGCCCAAGGATGGCCCGAGCGCGGGCATCGCGATGACGACCGCACTGGTGTCGGCCATGACCGGCATTCCGGTCCGCGCCGATGTGGCCATGACGGGCGAGATCACGCTGCGCGGCGAGGTGACCGCCATTGGCGGTCTGAAGGAAAAGCTCCTGGCGGCGCTGCGCGGTGGCATCAAGACCGTGATCATCCCGGAAGAGAACGTCAAGGATCTCGCCGAGATCCCGGCCAACGTCAAGGAAGGCCTGGAAATCGTGCCTGTGAAGTGGATCGACAAGGTGCTGTCGATCGCGCTGGAGCGCCAGCCCGTGCCGCTGACCGACGAGGAAGTGGCGGCGCAGGTGGCCGCTGCCCAGGCGGCCAGCGCGCCGGCGTCGGACGCGGTCAAGCACTGACAGCCCGAAGGCGGCCCGCCTGCCAGCGGGCTGCCAACCGCGCGACAGCCGTGCGCCGGCGCCACCCTACCTCAGCAACCGTCAGCCAGGGGCAGGCGTGGTCCTGAACCTGGTCTGGCTGGGCTTTTTCATCAGCGCGTTTCTGGCCGCGCTGGTGCAGACGCTGCAAGGCGATTTTGCGGTCTTTCCGCGCCTGATGACGGCGCTGTTCGATGCGGCGCGCACCGGTTTCGAGATTGCCCTGGGACTGACCGGGGTGATGGCACTGTGGCTGGGCTTCATGAAGATCGGCGAGCGCGCCGGCGTTATCGGCGCGTTTGCCTGCGGTGTGGGCCCGTTCATGCGCCACCTCTTCCCGGGCGTGCCATCAGGCCATCCCGCGCAGGGCGCGATGACCATGAACATCAGCGCCAACCTGCTGGGCCTGGACAACGCGGCCACGCCTCTGGGCCTGAAGGCGATGCAGGAGCTGCAGTCGCTCAACCGGCGGCCCTATACCGCGACCGACGCGCAGATCATGTTCCTGGTGCTCAATACCGCCGGGCTGACCCTGATTCCAACGTCGGTCATCGCCATCAGGCAGACGCTGGCGGTCAAGCAGGGGCTGACCGGTTTCAATGCCGCGGACATCTTTGTGCCGACCCTGCTCGTCACGGCCATCACCCTGGTGTGCGCGCTGGTGACGGTGGCGCTGGTGCAGGGCATCCCGCTGTTGCGCCGTCGCCTGCTGCTGCCGCTGGCCGGTCTGGCCGCCGGGGCAGGGGCTTTGGCCTGGTGGATGGCGGGCCTGCCGGTCGAGGATGCGACGCGCTGGATGGGCCTGATCGGCAGCGGCACCATCCTGTCGGTGGTACTGCTGTTTCTGGTGGCCGGGGCGTTGCGCCGCGTCAACGTGTACGAGGCCTTCGTGGAGGGAGCGAAGGAAGGGTTCGGCGTGGCCGTGGGCATCATTCCCTACCTGGTGGCCATGCTGGTGGCCGTGGCGGTGTTCCGCGCCGCCGGCCTGATGGACATGCTCATGGACGCCATCGCCTGGGGGGTGAGGGCGCTCGGCCTGCCGACCGATTTCCTGCCTGCCGTACCCGTTGGCCTGATGAAGGTGCTGTCGGGCTCCGGCGCGCGCGGGCTGATGGTGGACGTGATGCAGGCCCATGGCGTGGATTCGTTTGCGGGCAAGCTCGCGGCCATCGTGCAGGGCTCGACGGAGACCACCTTCTATGTGCTTGCGGTGTACTTCGGCAGCGTGGGCGTGCGCCAGACGCGACATGCGCTGCCCTGCGCGCTGCTGGCCGATGCCGTTGGCCTGGTCGCGGCCATCGTGGTGGGCTACGCCTTCCTGCACTGAGCAAGGGAAGGTGCACGGCGTATGCCCGCCGTCTGCAAACCGGGCAAATTTTTCGCCGCACTTGAAAACGACCGATTTTTTACGCTATACTTTCAGCTTCTGACGAACGACGAGTTTTTCAGAAACAACGCGGGAATAGCTCAGTTGGTAGAGCGCAACCTTGCCAAGGTTGAGGTCGCGAGTTCGAACCTCGTTTCCCGCTCCAGATCTGAAAAAGGGAAGCCCAGCTTCCCTTTTTTGTCAGATGGGATGTGGTTGGCGGATAATGCCGCTGCATCGCATGGGGCGCGTTAGCAAAGCGGTTATGCAACGGATTGCAAATCCGTCTAGGGCGGTTCGACTCCGCCACGCGCCTCCAGAAGATTTCCCTGAAAGCGCTGCCCGGCCCGCTTCGCAAGCGGGCTTTTTGTTTTCTTGCTCTCGGAATGCCGCTGCTTAGCGCGGTTTCCGGTTCCTCGTCTTTACATCGCGCGAAATCGCTCGGCATACAGCCGGCTGACGCCAAACGACTCGGGGCGGCCGCGCAGCCTCAGGTGCTGGCGTCCGGCTTCGTCGCGCGTGACGCTGTCGATGGCTGCCGCGCGCACCACGGTGCCTCGGTGGATCTGCCAGAACACCTTCGGGTCGAGCTGCGGCAGCAGGCTTTTGAGCGGGGTGCGGATCAACACTTCGCTGTCGGCGGTGAGCACGCGCACGTACTTGTCGGCAGCTTCAAAGACCAAGACGTCGTCCACCGGCACCATGCGAACGGTCTGGCCGACGCTGGCGGGGATGAACTGCAGACGCGGCGTCGGCGGTGTCGGGGCGTCGCCGGCCAGAAGCAGGGCGCGCAGCTGGCCGAGGGTGTTGTCGTCCAATGAGGCTGTCGTGCTAGAGGTCTGGCGGCGTTGGGCGAGCGTCTGTTGCAGGCGCAGCACCGTGCGGGCCAGGCGCTCGGGCTGTACGGGTTTGAGCAGGTAGTCCACGGCCTGTTTTTTCAAACGCTTCCACGGCGTAGGCGTCGTACGCCGTGACGAAAACCAGGGCCGGAAAGGGCTGGCCCTCGGGCCATTCGTCAGCGAGTTCGGCCGCTGCCTGCAAGCCGGTCTGACCGGGCATGCGGATGTCAAGGAACAGGATGTCGGGTCGAAGCGCGAGTGCCTGAACCACGGCCGAGCTTCCGTCGGCCACGGTGCCAATCATCTGCAATTCGGGCCAGGCGCGCGCCAGCTCGGCCTGCAGGGCCTGGGCCAGCAGCGGTTCGTCTTCGGCAATCAGGGCTGTGGCTTTCATGTCGGTCAGCTCTGCAGGGGCAGCGCGAGAATGGCCCGTGTGCCTTGGCCCGGCCAGGCTTGCCAGTCCAGGCGCGCCTGTCCGGCGTATGCGGTGGCCAGGCGCTCGCGCACCTGTGTCATTCCAAAACCGGCCGGAGCGCTGGCTTCGCAACCCACGCCGGTATCGCTCACTTCAAGCTCCAGGGTCTTCCCTCGGCTGCGCGCGGCAACGCGGATCTCGCCACCATGCACACTGGGCTCCAGTCCGTGGCGCACGCTGTTTTCCATCAGCGGCTGCAACAGCAGCGGGGGCACCGGGTGCTGGGCCAGGGACTCGGGCAGGTCCAGGGTGTAGCGCAGACGCGGGCCCATACGAACGGCCATGAGTTCGAGGTAGTCACGCAACCGGTCGAACTCGGCGCGCAACGTGTGCAGGCCGGAGCTTGCCTCGGTGCGCGAAGCTGCGAGGGTCGCGCGCAGAAAGTCGTTGAGCCGGTCGAGCATGGCAGTGGCACGCTCGGGGTCGCTGCCGATCAGCACGCGCAGATTGGCCAGCGTGTTGAACAGCATGTGCGGTTCGAGCTGCGACTCAAGCAGACGCAGGCGTGCCTCACTGGCCTGGCGCTGCGCTTCTTCCTGCTCCAGTCGAGCCTGTGCGAGCAGTGCGCGGCTGGTGAAGTAGTAAGCGCCGAATCCGCCTGCCAGTAGCGACATCAGCACGAAACCGAGTGTGGCGCGCGGCACGTTGTCCAGGGTGTGCCACAGCGCACGGCCGAGCAGGAGGTTGGCGACCACCGTGCCTATGGCATAGCCGAGTAGCACGGAGACGAACACCAGTGCAGCCATGCGGGGCATGCCGGGCCAGCCACGGGAGGGTTCGAGGATGTGACGACCGCCGTCGATCAGGCCCCAGATCGACAGGCCGATGCACTGCGAGTACACGAGATTGACCGCCAGGCTCTCGGGGTTGATGGCCGTAATAAAAGGCTCTGTCACCTAATCGTGTTGGCGGGTAAGATGGTGCACCATGCGCCGTCGCGACTTCCAGCGGCTTGTCGACTCTCTCAAGAGCCTGAGCCCGCACCAACTCCATCAGCTGAACGAGACC
>JAEZLX010000157.1 GCA_023415035.1 Pseudomonadota bacterium
GTCGAGGCCGCTGTGGCCGCCTGGGCCAAGGCCTGGTCCAGCAAGGACATGAAGGGCTACCTTGGCGCCTACGCGCCCCAGTTCACCCCGACGGGCGGCCAGTCCCGCAGCGCCTGGGAAAAAGAGCGCCAGGCCCGCATCGTGCCGCGCAAGCGCATCGAAGTCGATGTCAGCAACCTGTCGGTCAAGGTGGACGGCGACAAGGCATCGGCGCGCTTCAGCCAGGCCTACCGCTCTGACCAGGTCAACGTTTCCAGCCGCAAGGTGCTCGACTTCGTGCGTCAGGGCGACCGCTGGCTGATCGTGCGCGAATCCACCGGGTCCTGATGCCATCTGCTCCCCGGTTCCGGCAACGGGGCCACGCCAGCGTCCCCCTGACGTTCGACGCGCCCCGGCGCCCGGGCCTCGGGTGGACCACCGCCATGCTCCTGGCGGGCATCGCGGTCGCCGGAACCACCATGGCCTTCCTGCATTTGCGCAGCCAGTCGACCGACTGGGCGCTGCCGCAGGATACCGCCCCATCGCCCTCTCCGGCCAGCGCCAGTCCGGAAGCGCCCCCGTCCCTGCTGCAGAGCGCACTGGCGCGTTTCCAGGGCGAAGACCGTGCGGCCAGTGTCGCTTCTCAACCCGACTCCGGTCTTGTCCGCATGCCGCTGGACGAGGTCCGCCTGACGACACTGGAGCCCCGGCTGGGCCGTGCCGAAGCCCGCCTCATCCGCGTTTACCAGGCCATCCGCGCCGGCGACTCGCGTCAGGCGCTTGACCTGGCCGAGCGCCTGGTGCGCGACTACCCCAACTTCCAGCTCGCGCAGCTCGTGCTGGGCGATCTGCTGACCTTGCGCACCCGACCGATCCGGCAGCTGGGCGACATCCAGGACATCGAGTCCCGGGAGGCCGCCGCACAGCTCGAAAGCCTGCGCGATGAGTCGCGACGGCGCATCCTCGCGTTGACCGAGCGTCCACCCGAAGGCCATGTGCCGCGGCAGTTTCTGGCCCTCGCCCCCCAGAGCCGGCACGCGATCGCGGTCGATGCCTCGCGCTCGCGCCTGTACCTCTTCGAGAATCTGGCTGCCACGTCAGGCGAAGCTCCCAGCCCTGCCGGCTCGCCGCGTCTGCGCCTCATCGGTGACTACTACATCTCGGTCGGCCTGCAGGGCATCGAGAAGCAGGCGGAAGGCGACCAGCGCACACCATTGGGCGTGTACTACATCACCAGCACGCTGGACCCGAAGAAGCTGCCCGACCTCTACGGCGTCGGGGCACTGCCCATCAACTACCCCAACGCGCTGGACGTGACGCGCGGCAAGACCGGCAGCGGGATCTGGCTGCACGGCACGCCGCGCGAGCAGTTCGTGCGCGCGCCGCAGGCGTCCGACGGCTGCGTGGTGCTGTCGAACCAGGACCTGGCCTTCCTGCTCAAGACGGTCCGCATCCGCACCACGCCCGTGGTGATCGCGCAGCAGCTCGAATGGGTGGACCCCGCCAACCTGGAAGCCGAGCGGCAGGGCTTTGCCAGCGCGCTCGAGACCTGGCGCCAGGCCCGCAGCACGGGCGACATCCAGCGCTTGCGCTCACTCTACTCGGCACGCTTTCGCCCTGCCAGCCAGGACGCCGGCCAGTGGTGGGGACGCATCGAATCCGAACTGCGTCGCCCGGTTCCTGTCCAGATCAAGGATGCCAGCCTGCTCAAATGGCAGGACAGCGAGGAAACCATGGTGGTGACCTTCGGCGAAGTCCCCGTCGGCCGCAGCCGCGGCATCACCCGTCGCCAGTACTGGATCCGCGAGCAAGGCCAATGGAAAATTTTCTACGAAAGAAGCGCCTGATCATGAAAACCGACACCCATACCACCGTTGACCGCGCGCGCCGGCAGGCCGCCCGCTGGCTGGCTTCGGCCGCGTTCATGACCGCAGCCGCCCTGCCCGGCCTGGCCATGGCACAGACCGCCGACACCCAGCGCGTGCGCCTGAACACCTCCCTTGGCGACATCGTGCTCGAACTCGACGCCGCCAAGGCCCCCAAGACGGTCGAGAACTTCACGCGCTACGTGCGCGACGGCCACTACAACGGCACGGTGTTCCACCGCGTCATCGACGGCTTCATGATCCAGGGCGGCGGCTTCACCGCCGACATGGCGCAGAAGCCCACGCGCGCGCCCATCCCCCTGGAGGCCTCCAACGGCCTCAGGAACGACCGCGGCACCATCGCCATGGCCCGCACGTCCAACCCGAACTCGGCCACCGCCCAGTTCTTCATCAACGTCGTCAACAACGACGGCCTCAATGCCCCCAGACCCGACGGCTACGGCTATGCCGTGTTCGGCAAGGTCGTCTCGGGCATGGAGGTGGTCGACAAGATCAAGTCCGTCCCGGTGGGCAATCGCGGCATGCACCAGAATGTGCCTGTCACGCCCGTCACCATCATCAAAGCCACCCTGGAGTAAAGAACATGGCCAATCCCAAAGTCGAACTGCACATCGCCGGTCAAGGCATCATCACGCTGGAGCTGGACGCCGAAAAGGCGCCCCTGTCCACGGCCAACTTCCTGTCCTACGTGGGCAAGGGCCACTACGACAACACCATCTTCCACCGCGTCATCCCCGGCTTCATGATCCAGGGCGGCGGTTTCGCCCCGGGCATGCAGCAAAAGCCCACCGATGCCCCCATCGCCAACGAGGCCGCCAACGGCCTGAAGAACGATGTCTACACCATCGCGATGGCCCGCACCAGCGATCCGCACTCGGCCACCGCGCAGTTCTTCATCAACGTCACCAACAACGGCTTCCTGAACCACACCGCCCCCACCGCCCAGGGCTGGGGCTATGCCGTGTTCGGCAAGGTGGTCGGCGGCACCGACATCGTCAAGAAGATCGAGAGCGTGGCCACCGGCCGTCGCGGCTTCCATGACGACGTGCCCAAGGAAGACGTCGTGATCGAAAAGGCCGTGGTGGTGGAATGACGGCATCCGGCCGCTTTGCGGAGTTGCGCGCTCCGGCGCACTGGCAGGCGGTCGATTTCATTTCGGACCTGCACCTGCAGGCCAGCGAACAGGCGACGGCGCAGGCCTGGTTCGACTGGCTCGCGCAGCCCGTCGGAAGCCGCGCCGATGCCGTGTTCATCCTTGGCGACCTGTTCGAGGTCTGGATCGGGGACGACGTGCTCGATGCGCCCGCCCACCTCTGCCCCGAAGCGCCCTTCCTGCGTCGGTGCGCCGACGCGCTGGCGCAGCTCGCGCGGTTGATCCCGGTGTATTTCATGGCCGGCAACCGCGACTTCCTGCTCGGCGAAGCGGCCGCACGCCGCAGCGGCCTGACCCGGCTGGAAGACCCCACCGTGCTGGACTGGAACGGACAGCGCTGGCTGCTCAGCCACGGCGACGCCCTGTGCCTGGCCGACACCGACTACCACCGCTTCCGCCAGGAAGTGCGCGGGCCGGCATGGCAACAGGCCTTTTTGTCCACGCCGCTGGTGGAACGTGAAGCCACGGCACGCGAGTTACGCGCGCGCAGCGAGGCCCGCAAGCGGCAAATCGGCCACGACGAATCGCTATGGGCCGATGCCGACACGCAGGAAACCCTGCACTGGCTCCGCGATGCCGATGCCCGCACCCTCATCCATGGTCACACGCACCGTCCGGCCCGGCACGAGTTGCCCGGCGGCCATGAACGCTGGGTGCTGACCGACTGGGACCTCGGCGCCACCCCCGCGCGCGGCGAGATCCTGCGGCTCGACCGCCAGGGCCGGCTACGGCGCATCCCATTGAAGACAGCCTGAACGGCCCCACGTGCGGTCGATGCCGAGCCTGATTGCACGCTTCATCCAGCCCTGGCTGCCACGCCGCTGGCGCACCGCGCCCTCGATCAGCGACCGCCTCTGGCAGCACATCCTGGGCAGCCACCCCTTCCTGCAGACGCTGGAGCCGTCCGAGGCGCAGTGCCTGCGCCGCTTGTCAGGCCACTTCCTGCAGGAGAAGGAATTCAGCGGCGCGCACGGGCTGCAGGTGGATGACCGCATGGCGCTCGTCATCGCCGCCCAGGCCTGCCTTCCCCTGCTGCACATGCCCCTGCCCTCTGGCCGCCAGCCGGTGCACGCAGCCCAGCTGCTGGCCTGGTACGACGATTTCGTCGGCATCGTGATCCAGCCGGGCGCGGCGCTGGCGCAACGCGAGATCACGGACGGCACCGGCGTGGTCCACCGCTGGCGCGAACCGTTGGCCGGCGAGGCCATGGACCGTGGTCCGATCATGCTGAGCTGGCAAGACGTGGCCCACGCGGCCGGCGCGGCCGAGCACGGCGCCAATGTCGTCATCCATGAATTCGTGCACAAGATGGACATGCGCGGCATGGCTCGCGGCCAGCACCCCGATGGCGCGCCACCGCTGTTTCCGGGCTTTCTGGGCCATGCCACGGTACGTGCCGCCACGCAGCATTGGCGCAGCGTGATGGCACCTGCCTACGAACACTTCCGCGAGGCCGTGTCGATGGCCGAGCGATTCGGCACCCCACCGCCCTGGCTGGACGCCTACGCGGCCACCGATCCGGCCGAGTTCTTTGCGGTGACGAGCGAAGCCTACTTCGTACAGCGCGGGCGCTTCGGGCAGAGCTTCCCCGACCTGCTGGCACTGTACGACGGTTTCTTCCGGCACTGCGCCACCGTACCCGGCGCCTGAACCGGCGCGCCAAGGCCGGCAGCGGCGGGCGTCATTCCCGCCCCGCCTGCGGCACGGCAAGCGCCGCGTTCAGCGGCGCAGCAGCGCCTTCAGCACCGCCTGCAGGCGTCGCGCCGATGCCGCATCGTGCGCACCGGCCAGCACGCGGGCCACGTCCTGCGCCCAGGTCTCGGCCGGCGACGGGTCGTGACGACGGGTCAGCAGCTGCAGCTGCAGCGCGCGCCGCGCATCGAGATGCTCGGCCGGCGTGGGCACGTCCGCCGCCATTTCCAGCCGCAGCAGGGCTTCGGAAGCTGCCGCGCCCGGAGCACCCTCCAGTGCCTGGGTCCAGGCGGCACGCTGGCCCGCCGACACCCGACTGCCCAGCGCCTGAGCTACGGGCAGCTGTGCGGCATCCCGCTTCTCCCAAGCCCCCAGCAACTGGGTCAGCACCTCGCCATGGGCCTGCGCGGCCAGGCGGCGCAGCGCGGCTTCGGCATGTTCGATGGCCTGCCGCTGGGCACGGAACGCGGCATCGCCCAGACGCGGCGCAGCCGGACGGCGACCTTCACGGCCCGGACGGCCACGCGGGTCGTCCCGGCCACCGCGCGCGGGCGGACCCCGTCGCTCGTCACGCCCGGCCGGCACGGCCTTGACATTGCCCGGACGGTCGTCGCCGCGCATCGCCACCAGCTTGCGCGTCGGCGCCGAAGACTCTCCTGAAGGGGTTTCGCCCGCGGCTTGCGTGGCCGTTCCCTCTGCCTTCGCGGACTCCTCATGCTCCACCGGGGCACGCATGGCGTCTTCCAGCGCCTGACGCGCCGCACGGATGCGCCCGGCGTCACCAGCATCCACAGCCTGCTCCAGAGCACGTGCCGCCTCCAGCACACGCTGGTCGTGCGCGCTCACGGCCGCGGCCGCCTTTTCGCGCTCGCTGCTCTTGCGGGCAAAGGCTTCGTCCAGCGGTTTGCGGAACGCGTCCCAGAGCTTCTGCTCCTGCTTGCGCTCCAGCGGTACCGCATGCGCCTCGGCCTGCCAGCGCTGCTGCAGTGCCTTGACGTCCTCGATCCGCCACTTCGGGCTGGCCGCCAGCGCCTGCGCCTCGTCGATGAGCGCCTTGCGCCGGGCCACGCTCTCGGCCTGAGCGGCCTCAAGCCGTGCATGCGCTTCCTGCATGGCCGCCTTCCACAGCGGTTGCAGTTCCGCGAACTGCTTTTCGCTCAGATGGCCGGCCTCGCGCCAGCGCTCGGCAAAACCGTGCAGGGCGCGGATCTGGCCCTTCCATTCTTCATCGGTCGCGTGTGCCTGCGTCCAGGCCTTGACTTCCTCGATCAGGGCCAGGCGCGCCGCGCGGTTGGCCTCGCCCTGCCGGCGCACCTGCGCCAGCCAGGCCTCGACGACCTTGTGCGCCTCGTTGCACGCCTCGTCAAAGCGCTTCCACAGCGCGTGGTTGGGCACGCCACCCTGATCTGTGGTCTTCCATTGCGCGCGCAGCTGTCGCAGCGTTTCCTGGATCTTGCGGCCACCGGGACGCTGGCCCTCCGGCCCCTGCGTCAGCGCCTCGGCCTTCTTGACCAGCTCTTCGCGCAGCTGGTCGGCGCGCCAGCGCTGCCAGCCCTCAAGTTCGCCGGCCTGGGCCAGCACGGCATGGGCCTTCGATTCCAGCTCGGCAGGCAGCAGCTTGCCGAAGGTCTTGAGGAACTGGCGCACATCGGCTGCGGCCTTGGGCACGCTCTTGGTATGTCCCTGCGCCAGATCCTGCTCCAGCGTCTTGAGCAGGGCCTCCAGTTCGGTACGTGCCTGGGCCTTGCGGGCCTCGCGCTCGGCATCGGCCACGGCAGCGACCGCCTGCGGCTCCTCGCCACGCGCCACGCGCAACTCGTCGGCCCACACCGGCACGGCCGGCAACGGTGCCGACGCATCCTGGTCGGCCGCCACGGCCTGCGCCAGCGCGGCCTCGAAAGCCTCCCACACCAGCTGCAGCTGCTGGCGCGAGGTATCCAGCATCGGCGCGAAGCGCGCCTCCATGCTCGCCCACTCGGGCCGCTGCGCCATCGTGTCGGCCATCTCCAGCCACTGCTTCACGTCCGCGCGCAAGGCGTCGGCCGCGGCGGCCGCCTCACGCCACGACTTGGTGGAAAGGATCTCGATGCGCTGCGCCAGGAGCACCGACGCCTCGCGCTCGACCTGCACCTGGTGCTGCAGATCCTCGATCACTCGCACGCGCTCGGCCAGCGCCTGCTTCATGCCCGCCAGCGGCTCGCGCGACAGTGGCGCACCAGCACGGGCAGCATCGCGCTGCCAGGCCAGGGCATCGGCCAGGTTCAGCCGCTGCTGGGCCAGCAGGGCCTCGGCCTTGGCAGACCACTCGGCGGCAACACTCTCCTGCTGGCGCTGGCGTCGGACCTCGTCCATCTTTTCCTTGAGCGGCTTGGCCGCCCCGCGGTCGCGATGGGACAGATCCTTGAACACCTCGCTCATCAGCTCCCAGGATGGCTCTGTCGCCAGCCATTCGCGCAGACGGGCCAGCCGCTCCCCCGAGGTTGCGGCGGAAAACACGCCACCTGTGGCAGCATCCAGCGGATGCGTGGCTGCAGACGGCTTGGAACTGGAAGAAGCATTCACGTTATTGGACTCACTCAAGGCGCAGGAACCGACGAGGCCTGCCATCCGGGTAAAAGGAAAGACCGCGTATTGTCGCCGCTCCTGACGCTGTCATGCCACGCCCTGGATCAAATCCACCCCCAGAAACAAGAAACCCCGGCAGGCTCGGCCTGCCGGGGTTGACGGCGGGCAATCAGCGCTAGCCGTCGGGGTGGGCAAAGGGAGCGTGTTGTCCCTTTGGCCTGGAAGCAAGAGATTGCTTCCGTTGGGTACCGGCATTCCCCTGCAGGGAACCGCCGGTGATGGCCTGCATCAAACAGGCAGGGAAAGCTTATCGCTGCCACACGGCCCGATCAAGTGCCGCACATCGGTTATGCCATGGTGATTTTCTATCGGCACGCGCAACCCGCTTGAACACATTTTTCGGCATATCCGCCACGCATCGACGCGGGTGGCGAGCCGACAAACGGGTCCTGCCGGGCGTTTCCCGAAAGCCTGCCGGTTCGCAGGGACTTGGATCGACATGCGCGAATCCACTTCAAGTTTTTATACGAAAATACGTATTAAAAATTAATTTCTATATTTGACTTGGCATTAGTTAGTCCATAACATCCGCCAGCTTTACCTGAGGGTAAACCCCCAAACGCTGCCGAAAACGGCTAAGTCGCGCGTGATGGCCCCACACACCGCGATGGCGTCCCAATCCACTCCAGCGGAGCCGAAAGGCTTGCGCCCCGGGGCAAGAAAGGAACGACGAGATGACAGCGACCTCAACCACGGCTTCCGCCCAAGGGATGGCGGAAGCCCCAGCCAGGAAGGTTCTTCCGACCATCATGGCCGATACCGTGCGCGGTTTCGTGCACACCACACGCAGCAGCGCTGCCGCGCTGGGCGTGGCCACCGCCGTGGCCACCATTGCCCTGCTCGCCAACCCGGATCTGCGCCAGCGCGGCGAACAGACCCTGCTCGACTGGCTGCAGCAGCGCCAGCAGACCGTGGCCACGCCCGAGATTCCGGCCGAACCCATGGCGGCCGAGCGCGCCACTGCCGCCCTGCCCCATGCCCTGCCCGAGCAGCAGGCCAAGGTGACGCAGTGGCTCAGCCGCAAGTACCGTGTGGCACAGGAGCCTCTGAGCGTGCTGGTGGCCGAGGCCTTCGAGGTCAGCCGCGTCGTCAAGATCGATCCCACGCTCATCCTCGCGGTCATGGCGATCGAGTCGCGTTTCAACCCCTTTGCACAGAGCCCCGTGGGCGCGCAAGGCCTGATGCAGGTGCTCACCCGGGTGCACACCGACAAGTATGAGCACTTCGGCGGCCAGCTCGCCGCCTTCGACCCGGTGGCCAACCTGCGCGTGGGCGCCAAGGTCCTGCAGGAGTGCATCCAGCGCGCCGGCTCGATCGAGGGGGGCCTGCGCCTGTACGTCGGCGCGGTCACCACCAGCGGCACCGACTACATCAACAAGGTGATGGCCGAGCACCTGCGCCTGCAAAGCGTCGCCCAGGGCAAGCCCATGCCGACCACCTTCCCGGTCTACCGGCCCGCGCCCGCCCCCCCCCCCCCGGCCCCATCGGGGCCGACC
>JAEZLX010000233.1 GCA_023415035.1 Pseudomonadota bacterium
CGCGCGCCGCCACGGGGGGGCGTCCTGAGCGAGGGCCAAAGGCGCCGGTCGCCTTTGGCGCCTCCTCTTACCCATTCATCCCGACAACAGACCCCCCAACAGGAGATACCATGTTTCAAGCCTTGGCCAAGACGCCGGAACAGATCGCGGTGCGCGACGCGGTGCAGGAAATCTGCGACCAGTTTGACGACGACTACTGGGCCGAGCTGGACCGCAAGCACCAGTTCCCCCATGAATTCGCCAAGGCCATGGCCGACGGCGGCTGGCTGGGTATCGCCATGCCGGAGGAGTACGGTGGCGCCGGCATGGGCGTGACCGAAGCGGCCATCATGATGCAGACCATCGGCGCCTCCGCCGGCGTGTTCGCGGCCTGCTCGACCGTGCACATCAACATCTTCGGCCTGCACTCCATCGTCAAGCACGGCAGCGATGCGCAAAAGCGTGAGTGGCTGCCCAAGGTCATCAGCGGCGAGATCCGCGCCTGCTTCGGCGTGACCGAGCCCGATGCCGGCCTGGACACCACCAAGATCAAGACCCGCGCTGTGCGCAAGGGCGACCGCTACGTCGTGCACGGCCAGAAGATCTGGACCAGCACGGCCCAGCAGGCCGACAAGATCGTGCTGCTGGCGCGCACGACCCCGATCGAGGAATGCGCCAAGCCGACCGACGGCCTGTCGCTGTTCTTCGCCGACAAGGACCCCAACACCGTCAAGGTCACCGAAATCCCGAAGATGGGCCGTCACGCGGTCAACTCCAACCAAGTCTTCTATGATGGCCTAGAGATCCCGGTCGAAAACCGCATCGGCGAGGAAGGCAAGGGCTTCCGCTACATCCTGGACAGCCTGAACCCCGAGCGAATCCTCAACGCCGCCGAGGTCATCGGCATCGGCCGCCGCGCGCTGAGCAAGGCCGCGCAGTACGCCTCCGAGCGCGTCGTGTTCGGCCGCCCGATCGGCAAGAACCAGTCCATCGCGCACCCGCTGGCCGAGTGCTGGTCCGAGCTGTACGCTGCCGAGCTGATGACGATGCATGCCGCCGAGCTCTACGACGCCGGCGAGCCCTGCGGCGCGCAGGCCAACGCGGCCAAGTACCTCGCCGCCGACGCCGGCTTCCATGCCTGCGACCGCGCGATCCGCACGCACGGTGGCATGGGTTATGCGCAGGAATACCACGTGGAGCGCTACTTCCGCGAGTGCGTGGCCTGCCAGCTCGCACCGGTGTCGCGTGAAATGATCCTGAACTTCCTGGCCGAGCGCCAGCTGGGCCTGCCCAAGTCCTACTGAGCTGCCCCGTCCACCCATGGAGACCAACATGAGCCAGACAGGCAATGAGCCTGTGATCCTCACCGAGCGCCGTGGCGCTGCGCTGTGGATCATCATCAACCGCGAGGAACGCCGCAACGCGATCAATCCCGACGTGATCGCCGGCATCGAGGCCGCCCTGCGCACCGTGCCGCAGGACAAGTCGATCCGTGCCGTGGTGCTCACCGGCAAGGGCGAGAAGGCCTTCTGCGCGGGTGCCGACCTCTCGCGCGGCACCGGTGTCTTCACCGAAGGGGCGAGCGAGCCCACCACCGACTTCGGTCGTCTGGCGCGCGTGGCGCGCGAGCTGCCCGTGCCCATGATCGCGCGCATCAACGGCGCGTGCGTGGCTGGCGGCATGGGCCTGATGTCGCTGTGCGACATGGCCATCGTGGCCGACCACGCCCGATTCGGTCTGCCCGAGGTCAAGGTGGGCGTGTTCGCCATGCAGGTGCTGGTGTATCTGCGCCGCATGATCCATCCGCGCTACGTCAACGAGCTGTGCTTCACTGCCGAGCTCATCGACGCGCAACGTGCACGCGAGATGGGCATCGCCAACGAGGTGGTGCCGGCAGCACAGCTGGACGAGCGCGTGGAGGCGATGGTGCGCCGCATCTCCGTCGGCTCGCCGGTGGCGATCCAGCGCGGCCGCTACGCGATCCAGGCCATGGAATGGATGGGGTTCACCGAGGCGCTGACCTTCGCCGAAACGCAGATCGCCGTTGCGTCGTCCACGGCCGACGCGCGCGAGGGCCTGGCCGCCTTCAACGAGAAGCGTCCCCCGCGCTGGGTGCAGGAACAGCAGCAGGGTGGCAGCCATGAGTGAGCGAATCGTCCGCATCGGTGGCGCCTCGGGCGCCTGGGGTGACAGCCCCATGGCCATCGGCCAGCTGCTGGGCAGCGAGGTCGATTACCTCATGATGGACTACCTGGCCGAGGTCACGATGTCGCTGTTGGCGCGAGCCAAGCTGAAGGACCCGCAGGCCGGTTTCCCGCCCGACTTCGTCGGCTACCTCAAGCCCCATCTGGCCGAGATCGCTCGCCGTGGCATCAAGGTTGTGAGCAATGCCGGTGGCGTCAACCCCGAAGGCGCCAAGCGCGCGCTGGATGCCCTGTGCGCTGAGCTCGGCCTGTCGCTGAAGGTGGCGGTCGTCACGGGGGACGACCTCATGCCCCAGGCCGACGCGCTGCGCGAGCAGGGCGTGCGCGAGTGGATTTCGGGCGAGCCGCTGCCCGCGCGCCTGCTCACGGCCAATGCCTATCTGGGCGCGCTGCCCATCACGGCCGCGCTCGACCAGGGTGCCGACATCGTCATCACGGGCCGCTGCGCCGACAGCGCGCTGGGCCTGGGCATCCTGATGCACGCCTTCGGCTGGAAGAACGACCAGTACGACCTGCTGGCCGCCGGCAGCCTGGTGGGTCACGTCCTCGAATGCGGTCCGCAATCCACCGGTGGCGTGTTCACCGACTGGGAGCGCGTGCCCGACTGGCACCGCATCGGCTACCCCATTGCCGAGTGCCGCGCCGATGGCAGCTTCGTGCTGACCAAGCCCGCCGGTACCGGCGGCATCGTCGAGCCGGCTTGCGTGGCTGAGCAGGTCCTGTACGAGATCGGCGATCCGCGTGCCTACATCCTGCCGGACGTGGTGGCGGACTTCTCGGAGGTGAAGCTGGAGCAGGACGGCCCGGACCGCGTGCGTGTCACTGGCGCGCGCGGCTATGCGCCCACCACGCAGTACAAGGTCTCGGCCACCTACCAGGATGGCTAC
>JAEZLX010000003.1 GCA_023415035.1 Pseudomonadota bacterium
GGGTGGGGGCGGGCATGGAAGAAAGGGAGTGGCGTCCGGCGACACCGGTCAGTAATTGAGGTTGAACCGCTGGCCGCCTTCGTTGAAGATTGCGCTGTTCTGGCCAATGGTCTCCAGCACAAGGCCGGGGCGGACTTCCTGGCCTTCGCGCACGACCTGGTTGTTGACGATCAGCAGGCGGTGGTCCGGGTTGTCGGACCAGGTCGAGCCGGAGATGGTCAGCTGACGGGCCTGTGCGGACGATGCCTGCGGCGCGGCCGCGGGTCTGGTGTTGTGTGGTTTGGCGGGCTCCGGCGCTGGAGCGAGGATCGGGCCAGCCCCCTGGAAAGGCCGATCAGAGGTGGCCGGTGGCGTCCCGGACCGGGTTTCCGCCATTGGCCCAGGCGTGGCAGGCGATGGTGCGGAAGTGGGAGCAACTGCCGGTGCCACGGCAGGGCGATGGCCCATCCACCACACCACAGCCAGGATGGCGCAGATGCCGGCCAGCAGCCCGCCGAGCCAGGGTTTCCACGCACGCCGTGACTCGGGTGACGGTGCGGATGCCATGACGGTGGATGGTGCCAGGGTCGGCACCTGGCCGCGCTGACGCTCGGCCGCGGCCTTTTGCAGGGCGTCGAGGATGTAGGACATGGATCAGGGCCTCTTTCCGGCGGGGGTGTCCGCTGCCAGCAGCCGTGGCTCGTCCACGCCGGTGGCCAGGTTGAGCTGCATCAGGGTCATGGGGCCGGCCTGTCCCTGCGCCTCGACGCCCGTGGCCGCCTGGAAGGCCTTGAGGCGGGCTTCGTAGTCCGGGGCGTCGGAGCGGATCTTCCCCTGCGATTGCAACTGCCGCAGCCGGGCATCGATCCAGGCGCGCTGTTCGGGCAGGCGTGCCTCGGTGATGCGGGCACGGGTGCCCGGTGGCGTGCGCCAGAGCGTGGCATAGCCGCCTTTCCAGATCTCGTCCAGGGCCTGCGCGGACAGCTGCCACCGTCGCTCTTCATGGCCAAGCAGGAATTCGCCATCAGCGGTCCGCTGCAGCAGCAGGGCACGCTGCGGCGGGTGGCGGGGCAGGTCCAGGGTCAGGATGGCAGGCCGGTCGAGCCGGGTCAGCCCGGCCAGGGTCATGCGCGTGGTGCGGAAGCACTGCAAACCCTGGGCCTGCGCCTGGTCGCAGGCGTCAGCGTCTTCGTCGATGTGGACACCCCACAGGCTTGCCAGTGACCGCCAGGCCGGGGCTTCGGCTGACCACAGCGTGCCGGTCAAGAGGTCTTCGGGGCCGGCGACCGGCGGTACCCGAGATACGGCTTGGGCCGGGGCCGCGCTGGCGTCTTCCTGCGTGGCCGCAGCCTGATGGGGCAGGGCGTTCTCACCGGCAGGCTGGCGGGCCAGCCACCACGTTCCGGCCGCGGTGGCCGCCACCGCCGCCATGGCGGCGGCTGTCCACCGGACCTGGGGTCGGCGCCAGAAGGGCGTCCGCCCGGCACCGAACACCTCGCGCGCAGCGTGGTCCACCATGTGGTGGTCAATGCGGTCCTTCTGCTGGCCGTAGGCGCCCAGCAGCACGCGGTCGCACAGCAGGTTGATGCGGCGCGGCACCCCCCGCGTGAGCCGGTGGATGCGCCGCAGCACGCGCTCGCCCATGGGCAGCGGCCCCTGCCATCCGGCCACGGCCAGGCGGTGCCGGATGTAGGCAAGGGTGTCGGGTTCGCTCAGCGCCTCCAGGTGGTAGCGGGCGACGATGCGCTGTGACAGTTGCTCCAGCGCCGGCTGAGCCAGCAGATCGCGCAATTCGGGCTGGCCGATGAGCACGATCTGCAACAGTTTCCGCTCGGTTGTTTCCAGGTTGGTGAGCAGCCTAAGCTGCTCCAGCACGTCGGCGGAGAGGTTTTGCGCCTCGTCGATCACCAGCATCGCCTGCCGCCCCTGGGCGTGCAGGTCGAGCAGGAACGTGTTGAGCGGGTCGACGTGGTCCTTGATCGTGGCCTGCCCGGATCCGGCGGACGGGCGCACGGACACGCCGAACTCGTCGCAGATGGCCTGCAGCAGCTCGATGACGGACAGCTTGGGGTTGAAGATGTAGGCCACCTGGCAGGTGTCGGGCACCTGTTCCAGGAAGCACCGGAAAACGGTGGTCTTGCCGGTGCCGATGTCGCCGGTCAGCAGCACGATGCCGCCGCTGCCCTGCAGGCCGTACAGCAGGTGCGCGAGCGCCTCGCGGTGGCGCTGGCTCATGTAGAGGTAGCGCGGGTCCGGGGCGATCGAGAAGGGGTCGGTCTGGAGGCCAAAATAGCCGGCATACATGCCGCAAGCATACCGGCTTGCGCAGCCTCCGCGCGCGCGATGGCAGGCACCGCATCCGCCGGCCGGCCGCATGCGCGACGCCGCGGCGGATCAGTCCGTGCTCAGGCGGCGAGCGCGACGGCGGGCTTGGACGACGAGGAAGACGATGCGGCGGCGGAGCACTCGATGTCGCCCGAGAGCTGGCCGCCTTCCTCGATCACGACCTTGCCGTAACGGATCTTGCCCGTGACACGGCCGGTGGCATGGATGACCAGCTTCTGGCGCACCGTCAGGTTGCCGTCGAACACGCCCCGGATTTCGGCGATGTCGATCTCGGCCGAGCCCTTGAAGGCGCCCTGTTCGGCAATCTGGATCACGCGTGAATCCATCGTCGCCTCGACCAGACCTTCGACCACCAGCGTGTCGCAGTCGGTGATCTCCACGCCCTTGAGCTTGATGTTGGGGCCGACGGTGAGCTTGCTGCCCCCGCTTTCGGACGCCGCCGGGGCGCTGCTGGCCGGGGTGGACGCCGTGGAGGCGGACGACACGGGCGAGGACGTGGTCTCGGAGGAGGCGCTGCTGCTGCCGATCAGCGGAGAGGACGGGGTGGCCATGCTGCCGTAGCGCTGCGCGCCCGTCGTCGTGTTCAGGGGCTTGTTGAGGGTTTCGGATTCGCGTTTGCCAAAGTGCAGTGCCATGCCTTCTCCTAGATGTGTGTGGGTGATTCAGGTAGCTGAAGCACCCATGCTAGGCCGAGGCACGATTACATTCTGGTCGGTTCCGTAAGAGGGGTAACGAGTTGAACAGCCCGGCCACCCCCGGCCGCCATCAGGAGCCGGATGACCGCTGCTCCATGTCGCGGATCAGCGCACGTGCCTCGTCCCCCTCGGGGATCGGTTTTCCGCTGTCGCGCCATTGCACCGCGTCCTTGAAGCCGTGTGTCTGGGCATGGCGGCGGAACCACAAGCCCTCGGGGTTGTGGCGGGTGATGCCGTCGAACACGGTGGCCATCATCTGGCTCTGCTCCAGCCCCATGGTCAGCAGCACCTGGTTGACCACCATCTTGTGCATGGCCAGGTGCGAGGAGGGCACACCCGCGATGCGCGTGGCCAGCTTCAGCACGGTTTCGTCGAGCTGGTCGGCGGGTACCGCCTGGTTGGCCAGTCCCCATTCGGCGGCCGTGCGGCCGTCGATCACGTCGCCGGTGAACATGAGCTGCTTGGCACGCGTGGGGCCCAGGCGGTAGGTCCACATGGCGGTGGTGGGGCAGCCCCAGACCCGGGTGGGCATGTAGCCGATGCGGGCATCCTCTGCCATCACCAGCAGGTCGCAGCACAGGGCGATGTCGCTGCCACCGGCCACGGCGGCGCCATGGACCTGGGCGATGGTCGGTTTGGCGCTGCGCCACAGGCTCATGAAGTGTTCGGTGTTGCGCTTCATGTAGGCGTAGTCCACCATCGGGTCCCAGGGCCAGGACTCCTGCTGGCAGGGGTGCTCGATGTGCTGGCTGGCGGTGTCGGCCAGATCGTAGCCCCCGCAAAAGCCTTTGCCGCTGCCCTCGACCACGATGACGTGGATGGATGGCTCGGCGTTGGCCCACTCGACGGCGGCGCGGATCTCGCCGGGCATGTTGTCGTTGATGGCGTTGAGCCGCCCGGGCCGGTTCAGGCGCAGCCGGGCGATGCGCGGGTTGCGGGGATCGGGGCCGATGACGAGGGTGCTGAATTCGGGCATGGGGTCTCCGTGTGATGTCTTGTATCACTTGCCGGGCACCTGTGGTGCATGCCGCGCAGCCTAGCGCAGCACGGCCGATGGGGCTGACCCGCAGGTGACCTGGCCCAGCAGGGGCGGTTCCGTCCGTCCGACGGGAAGCCCCAGGCCAGCGCGGGTCGGCCCAAAAGGCCTACACTGACCGGTTACCCCAACCCACGAGAGTCCCAGGCGTCCATGAACGCACCCATCGACGTTTCCTTTTTCGCGCGCAACGCCAAGCCGCTCACGAGCTACCGGCCCTACTGGGCCAAGCGCTTCGGCACGGCGCCGTTCCTGCCGATGAGCCGCGCCGAGATGGACCAGCTGGGCTGGGACAGCTGCGACGTCATCCTGGTCACGGGCGACGCGTACGTGGACCACCCGAGCTTCGGCATGGCCGTGATCGGCCGCGTGCTGGAGGCCCAGGGCTTCCGGGTGGGCATCATCGCCCAGCCCGACTGGACGAGCGCGGAGGCCTTCAAGGCCCTGGGCAAGCCCAATCTGTTCTGGGGCGTGACGGCGGGGAACATGGACTCCATGATCAACCGGTACACCGCCGACCGGAAGATCCGCAGCGACGATGCCTACACCCCCGGTGACGTGGGCGGCAAGCGCCCCGACCGCGCCGCCATTGTTTACAGCCAGCGCTGCCGCGAGGCCTACAAGGATGTGCCCATCATCCTGGGTGGCATCGAGGGGAGCCTGCGCCGCATCGCCCACTACGATTACTGGAGCGACAAGGTGCGCCGCTCAATCGTCGTGGACAGCAAGTGCGACCTGCTGCTGTACGGCAATGCCGAGCGCGCGCTGGTCGAGGTGGCGTACCGGCTGGCGCGCCGAGAGCCGGTCGCCAGCATCACCGACGTGCGCGGTACCGCTTTCGTTCGCCGGCCGGGCGATCCCTCGGCCGAGGGCTGGTTCGAGATCGACTCGACCGAGGTCGATACCCCCGGCCGCATCGATCCGCACATCAACCCCTACCAGACGACCAGCGAGCAGGCGCAGGCCCAGGGGCAAAGCTGCGCCAGGGAAACGGGAGAGGGCAAGGAGCCTGTTGCCAGCGAAACGAAACCGGTGCAGTTCGTGCCCAACCCTGCGCTGCGGGGGCGCCGCACCTTGCCACCGCGCGACCGCTCGGTGATCCGTCTGCCCAGCTACGAGCAGGTCAAGAGTGACCCGGTGCTCTATGCACATGCCAACCGAGTGCTGCACCTTGAGACCAACCCCGGCAACGCGCGGGCGCTGGTGCAGGCGCATGGCGAGGGCACCGCGGCCCGCGACGTGTGGATCAATCCGCCGCCCATCCCGCTGACCACCGCCGAGATGGACTGGGTCTTCGGCCTGCCGTATGCCCGCAGTCCGCACCCGGCCTATGCCGACGAGAACGGCAGTCACGATGGAGCGACCAAAATCCCGGCGTGGGAGATGATCCGCACCTCGGTCAACATCATGCGCGGCTGCTTTGGCGGCTGTACCTTCTGCTCGATCACCGAGCACGAGGGCCGCATCATCCAGAGCCGCTCCGAGGATTCCATCATCCATGAGATCGAGGAGATCCGCGACAAGGTCAAGGGCTTCACCGGCACGATTTCCGACCTGGGCGGGCCCACGGCCAACATGTACCGGCTCGGTTGCCAGAGCCCCGAGATCGAGGCCGCCTGCCGCAAGCCCAGTTGCGTGTTCCCAGGCATCTGCCCGAACCTGCACACCAACCACGATCCGCTGATCCGGATCTACCGCCGCGCCCGCGCGCTCAAGGGCATCAAGAAGGTGCTGATCGGCTCCGGCCTGCGCTACGACCTGGCCGTGCAGTCGCCCGAGTACGTGAGGGAGCTGGTGCAGCACCACGTCGGCGGGTATCTCAAGATTGCGCCCGAGCACACCGAGCAGGGGCCGCTGTCGAAGATGATGAAGCCCGGCATCGGCACCTACGCCCGCTTCAAGACGATGTTCGAGAAGTACAGCGAAGAAGTGGGCAAGAAGCAGTTCCTGATCCCGTACTTCATCGCCGCGCACCCGGGCACCAGCGACGAGGACATGATGAACCTGGCGCTGTGGCTGAAGAAAAACGGCTTCCGCGCCGACCAGGTGCAGACCTTCTACCCCAGCCCGATGGCCACCGCCACAGCCATGTACCACACGGGGCTGAATCCGCTCAAGGGCATCCACCGCGACGAGCGGGGCGAGAAGGTGGACATCGTGCGCGGCGAGCGCCGCCGCCGCCTGCACAAGGCCTTCCTGCGCTACCACGACCCCAACAACTGGCCAACGCTGCGCGAGGCGCTCAAGGCCATGGGCCGCGCCGACCTGATCGGCAACGGCAAGCACCACCTGGTGCCGACCTTCCAGCCCACGACGGACGGGAGCTACCAGAGTGCACGCAAGAAGAACAGCACGGGCGTCAAGGGCGGCACGGGCCTGGGCTATACGATCAACAAGGACGGCAAGGCGGTCGCGGTCCGCATCCGCCCGAAGGACGAGCAGGAGCCCGCGGGCGACGTTCGTTTCCGTACCGGATCACCGCAACCAGGCCGCATGCTCACCCAGCACACCGGGCTGCCACCGCGGGCCGGGGTCAAACGCCGCGGCAAGTGAAGGCGTGACCAAGGCGGCTGGGGTGCCGGCTTACGTCAACAGCCTGAGCAGTTTGGGAAGCGTGCCGCTGACCCAGGCTCCGAGTGCCGCCAAGTGGACAACCACCGTTAGCCAATAGACGCGCCGGAACTCCTCCTTGCGGGATTTGTGACGCAGGATCTGGTGCGCGAACCAGGCACCGGGCCAGCCTCCCAACAAGCCGAACAGGTGGAGGGTGCTTTCCTTGGTCCGCCAGTTCCCCTGTCGGGCGGCATGCTTGTCCTGCCAATAGGCGAAGAACGTCACCAGGTTCAGCATCAGGGCGGCGGCGAGCACGGTCCACTCGAGACGGTTGCGTGCCCATCCGGTCACCAGCAGAACCGCCCAGAGCAGCATGGCCGCGTACGCCGGCAGTTTCGTTGCCGGATGCCGGTCGGGCTTGGGGCCGCGCATGGGCCTGGGCGCGCGGCCTGGCGTTGAAGGGGCGGTTTGGCGGACCAGCTGCCGGGATGGCTGCGTTTCGCTGCGCGTTGATGTCACCCTGGCGTCCGCTCCGGTCCGCACGTCCATGGCGCGAGGTCCCTTGCCGCCGACGTGGATCTCTTCGTATTCCACTTGCTGGCCGACGCTGGGAGG
>JAEZLX010000046.1 GCA_023415035.1 Pseudomonadota bacterium
GACCGACGCCGGCGCCAACAAGGTGTCCGTCATCAAGGCCGTGCGCGAAATCACCGGTCTGGGTCTGAAGGAAGCCAAGGACATGGTCGACGGCGCTCCCAAGACCGTCAAGGAAGGTGTTGCCAAGGCCGACGCCGAAGCCGCCGTCAAGAAGCTGGTGGAAGCCGGCGCCAAGGCCGAACTCAAGTAATTCGGTTCCTTTCAGGGGCTGGAGCGCTCGCAAGGGCCTCCAGCCTTTGGCGCTTTCAGGCGCACAAGGCGGCAGCCACCGGAAAGCGGATTCGCCCACAATGTCGAGTCTGCTTTCCAGTGTCTTCTGACCCCGACTGCAGAAGACCACTTGGTCCGGACCTGCGTGCAATGCGCGGGTCGTCAGCCAACGGCAGGTAGTGGCTTGCCGCCAAGCTTCGCCACCGGGTAGGCCCGCCCGGTGCGCATGTCAGTCGCCGCAGACCTCATCGGAGATCTCATGGCAGCATCCAAATATTCGTACACCGAACGCAAGCGCATCCGCAAGAGCTTTGGCAGCCGCGAAAACGTGCTCGCGATTCCCTACCTCCTGCAGATGCAGAAGGACGCCTATACCGCATTCCTGCAGGCGGACGTGCCCCCCAGCCGCCGCACCAACGAAGGTCTGCAGGCGGCGTTCAACTCGGCCTTCCCGATCGTCTCGCACAACGGCTTCGTCGAGATGAAGTTCGTCGAGTACAACCTGGCCAAGCCCGCGTTCGACGTGCGCGAGTGCCAGACCCGCGGACTGACCTTTGCCTCTGCCGTGCGCGCGCGCGTGCAGCTGATCATCTATGACCGCGAGTCTTCCACGCCGCAGTCCAAGGTGGTCAAGGAAGTGAAGGAGCAGGAGGTCTACATGGGCGAGGTGCCCCTGATGACCGACAAGGGCTCGTTCATCATCAACGGTACCGAGCGCGTGATCGTGTCTCAGCTGCACCGCTCGCCGGGCGTGTTCTTCGAGCACGACAAGGGCAAGACGCACAGCTCGGGCAAGCTGCTGTTCTCGGCACGCATCATTCCCTACCGCGGTTCGTGGCTGGACTTCGAATTCGACCCGAAGGACATCCTGTACTTCCGCGTCGACCGTCGCCGCAAGATGCCGGTGTCGATCCTGCTCAAGGCCATCGGCCTGACGCCGGAACAGATCCTCGCGCACTTCTTCGTCAACGACCACCTGCGCCTGATGGACAGCGGCGCGCAGATGGCCTTCGTGCCCGAGCGCCTGCGCGGCGAGGTGGCGCGCTTCGACATCACCGACAAGAGCGGCAAGGTTGTCGTCGCCAAGGACAAGCGCATCACCGCCCGCCACACCCGCGAGCTGGAGCAATCGGGCACCACCCACATCACCGTGCCGGAAGAGTTCCTGCTCGGCCGCGTGGTGGCCCGCAACATCGTCGATCCCGACACCGGCGAGATCATCGCCAAGGCCAATGACGAGCTGACCGAAACCCTGCTGAAGAAGCTGCGTTCGGCCGGCGTGCAGGACCTGCAGGTCATCTACACCAACGAACTGGACCAGGGTCCGTACATCAGCCAGACCCTGCGCATCGACGAAACGGTCGACGAATTCGCCGCCCGCGTGGCCATCTACCGCATGATGCGCCCCGGCGAGCCGCCGACCGAAGACGCCGTGCAGGCCCTGTTCCACCGCCTGTTCTACAACCCGGACACGTACGACCTGTCGCGCGTGGGCCGCATGAAGTTCAACGCCCGCGTCGGCCGTGACACGGCCGAAGGCCCGATGGTGCTGGACAACGACGACATCCTGTCCGTGGTGAAGATCCTGGTGGATCTGCGCAATGGCCGCGGCGAAGTGGACGACATCGACCACCTGGGCAACCGCCGCGTGCGCTGCGTGGGCGAGCTGGCCGAGAACCAGTACCGCACCGGTCTGGCGCGTATCGAGAAGGCCGTGAAGGAGCGTCTGGGCCAGGCCGAGCAAGAGCCGCTGATGCCGCACGACCTGATCAACTCCAAGCCGATTTCCGCGGCCCTCAAGGAGTTCTTCGGTGCGTCGCAGCTGTCGCAGTTCATGGACCAGACCAACCCGCTGGCCGAGATCACGCACAAGCGCCGTGTCTCCGCCCTGGGCCCTGGTGGTCTGACCCGCGAGCGCGCCGGCTTCGAGGTGCGTGACGTGCACGTGACGCACTACGGCCGCGTGTGCCCGATCGAAACGCCTGAAGGTCCGAACATCGGTCTGATCAACTCGCTGGCCCTGTACGCGCGCCTGAACGAGTACGGCTTCATCGAGACGCCGTACCGCCGTGTGGTGGACGGCAAGGTCACGAACGAGATCGATTACCTGTCGGCCATCGAGGAAAGCAAGTACGTGATCGCCCAGGCCAACGCCGCGCTCGACGCGGAAGGCCGCCTGACCGGCGAGCTGGTGTCGGCCCGCGAAAAGGGTGAATCCATCCTGACGCCGCCCGAGACCATCCAGTACATGGACGTGTCGCCCGCGCAGATCGTGTCGGTGGCCGCCTCGCTGGTGCCCTTCCTGGAGCACGACGACGCGAACCGCGCGCTGATGGGCGCCAACATGTCGCGCCAGGCCGTGCCTGTGCTGCGTCCGGAAAAGCCGCTGGTCGGCACCGGCATCGAGCGCGTTGCTGCCGTCGATTCCGGCACCGTCGTGACCGCCAAGCGCGGTGGCGTGGTGGACTATGTCGACGCCACCCGCATCGTGATCCGTGTCAACGACGACGAAGCCGTCGCCGGTGAAGTTGGCGTGGACATCTACAACCTGATCAAGTACCAGCGTTCGAACCAGAACACCAACATCCACCAGCGTCCGATCGTCAAGCGTGGCGACAAGCTGGCCAAGGGTGACGTGATCGCCGACGGTGCCTCGACAGACATGGGCGAAATCTCGATCGGCCAGAACATGCTGATCGCGTTCATGCCCTGGAACGGCTTCAACTTCGAGGACTCGATCCTGATCAGCGAACGCGTCGTGTCCGACGACCGCTATACCTCGATCCACATCGAGGAACTGGTGGTCATGGCGCGCGACACGAAGCTGGGCCCCGAGGAAATCACCCGTGACATCCCGAACCTGGCCGAGCAGCAGCTCAACCGCCTGGACGATTCGGGCATCATCTACGTGGGTGCCGAGGTGCAGCCGGGCGACGTGCTGGTGGGCAAGGTCACGCCCAAGGGCGAGACCACGCTGACGCCGGAAGAGAAGCTCCTGCGCGCCATCTTCGGCGAGAAGGCGTCCGACGTGAAGGACACCTCGCTGCGCGTGGACCAGGGCTCCTCGGGCACCGTCATCGACGTGCAGGTCTTCACCCGCGAAGGCATCCAGCGCGACAAGCGCGCCCAGCAGATCATCGACGATGAACTCAAGCGCTTCCGTCTGGACCTGAACGACCAGCTGCGCATCGTCGAGGCCGACGCCTTCGACCGTATCGAGAAGCTGCTCATTGGCAAGGTCGCCAACGGCGGCCCGAAGAAGCTGGCCAAGGGCACCAAGATCGACAAGGCCTATCTGGACGAAGTCGAGAAGTACCACTGGTTCGACATCCGTCCGGCCGAGGACGACGTGGCCGCCCAGCTGGAGTCGATCAAGAACTCCATGGAGCAGACGCGCCACAGCTTCGACCTGGCTTTCGAAGAGAAGCGCAAGAAGCTCACGCAGGGCGACGAGCTGCCGGCTGGCGTGCTGAAGATGGTCAAGGTGTACCTGGCCGTCAAGCGCCGCCTGCAGCCTGGTGACAAGATGGCCGGCCGTCACGGCAACAAGGGTGTGGTCTCCAAGATCACGCCGGTGGAAGACATGCCCCACCTGGCCGACGGTACCCCGGTGGACATCGTGCTGAACCCGCTGGGCGTGCCCTCGCGGATGAACATCGGCCAGGTGCTGGAAGTGCACCTGGGCTGGGCTGCCAAGGGCCTGGGCGAGCGCATCGGCGAAATGCTGCAGCGCGAATCCGCCGCGAGCGAGATCCGTGCCTTCCTGGACAAGATCTACAACTCGACCGGCCGCAAGGAAGACCTGTCGCAGCTGTCCGACGAAGAGCTGGTGGCCATGGCCAAGGAACTGACCAGCGGCGTGCCGTTCGCGTCGCCGGTGTTCGATGGCGCCTCGGAGGAGGACATCATGGACATGCTCAAGCTGGCCTACCCGGACGAGATCGCCAAGGCCAAGGGCCTGACGGCGAGCCGCACGCAGGCGCAGCTGTACGACGGCCGTACCGGCGAGGCGTTCGAGCGCACGACCACGGTCGGCTACATGCACTACCTGAAGCTGCACCACCTGGTCGACGACAAGATGCACGCCCGCTCCACGGGTCCGTACTCGCTCGTCACCCAGCAGCCGCTGGGCGGCAAGGCCCAGTTCGGTGGCCAGCGTTTCGGCGAGATGGAAGTGTGGGCGCTGGAAGCCTATGGCGCTTCGTACATCCTGCAGGAAATGCTCACCGTCAAGTCCGACGACGTGCAGGGTCGCACCAAGGTGTACGAGTCCATCGTCAAGGGCGAGCACGCGATCGACGCCGGCATGCCCGAGTCGTTCAACGTGCTGGTCAAGGAAATCCGTTCGCTCGGCATCGACATCGAGCTCGAGCGTTCGTGATTCACTGAAGTAAAGGAAAGACACACATGAAATCCTTGCTCGACCTGTTCAAGCAGTTCACGCCCGACGAGCACTTCGATGCGATCCGCATCGGTCTGGCTTCGCCGGAAAAGATCCGTTCCTGGTCCTTCGGTGAAGTCAAGAAGCCCGAGACCATCAACTACCGCACGTTCAAGCCCGAGCGCGACGGCCTGTTCTGCGCCAAGATCTTCGGCCCCATCAAGGACTACGAGTGCCTGTGCGGCAAGTACAAGCGCCTGAAGCACCGCGGCGTGATCTGCGAGAAGTGCGGCGTTGAAGTCACGCAGACCAAGGTGCGCCGCGAGCGCATGGGCCACATCGACCTGGCCGCGCCCTGCGCCCACATCTGGTTCCTGAAGTCCCTGCCGTCGCGTCTGGGCCTGGTGCTGGACATGACGCTGCGCGACATCGAGCGCGTGCTGTACTTCGAAGCGTATGTCGTGGTCGATCCGGGCATGACGCCGCTGAAGAAGTTCTCCATCATGTCCGAGGAGGACTACGACGCCAAGCGCCGCGAGTACGGTGACGAGTTCGTCGCCAAGATGGGCGCCGAGGGCATCAAGGAACTGCTGCAGTCGATCGACCTCGACACCGAGATCGAGAGGCTGCGTAACGACCTGACCGGCTCCGAACTGAAGATCAAGAAGAACGCCAAGCGCCTGAAGGTGCTGGAAGCGTTCAAGAAGTCCGGCATCAAGCCCGAGTGGATGGTGCTGGAAGTGCTGCCCGTGCTGCCGCCGGACCTGCGTCCGCTGGTGCCGCTGGATGGCGGCCGCTTCGCGACCTCCGACTTGAACGATCTGTACCGCCGCGTCATCAACCGCAACTCGCGTCTGCGTCGTCTGCTCGAGTTGAAGGCGCCTGAAATCATTGCGCGCAACGAAAAGCGCATGCTGCAGGAAGCCGTGGACTCGCTGCTGGACAACGGTCGCCGCGGCAAGGCCATGACCGGCGCCAACAAGCGCGCGCTCAAGTCCCTGGCCGACATGATCAAGGGCAAGAGCGGCCGCTTCCGCCAGAACCTGCTGGGCAAGCGCGTGGACTACTCCGGCCGTTCGGTGATTACCGTGGGCCCGACCCTGAAGCTGCACCAGTGCGGTCTGCCCAAGCTGATGGCGCTGGAGCTGTTCAAGCCCTTCATCTTCGCGCAGCTGGAGCAGCGCGGCATCGCCACCACCATCAAGGCGGCGAAGAAGGAAGTGGAAGCCGGCACGCCGGTGGTGTGGGACATCCTGGAAGAGGTGATCAAGGAACACCCCGTCCTGCTGAACCGCGCACCGACGCTGCACCGTCTGGGGATCCAGGCCTTCGAGCCGATCCTGATCGAAGGCAAGGCCATCCAGCTGCACCCGCTGGTCTGCGCGGCCTTCAACGCCGACTTCGACGGCGACCAGATGGCTGTTCACGTGCCGCTGTCGGTGGAAGCACAGCTCGAAGCCCGCACGCTGATGCTGGCCTCTAACAACGTGCTGTTCCCGGCTTCGGGCGAGCCCTCCATCGTGCCGTCGCAGGACGTGGTGCTGGGCCTGTACTACTCCACCCGCGAGAAGATCAACGGCAAGGGTGAAGGCATGGTGTTCGCCGACGTGGCCGAAGTCCAGCGCGCGCTGGATGCCGGTGTCGTCGAGATCACGGCCAAGATCAGCGTCCGTTTGACCGAGTGGACGAAGAACAAGGAAACGGGCGAGTTCGAGCCGCACACCAAGGTGGTGGACACCACCGCCGGCCGTGCGCTGCTATCGCAGATCCTGCCCAAGGGCCTGCCCTTCGAGGTGATCAACCGCGCGCTGAAGAAAAAGGAAATCTCCAAGCTCATCAACGCGTCCTTCCGCCGCTGCGGCCTGAAGGAAACGGTGGTGTTCGCCGACAAGCTGCTGCAGGCCGGTTTCCGCCTGGCCACCCGCGCCGGCATCTCCATCTGTGTGGACGACATGCTCGTGCCGCCGCAGAAGGCCGAGATTATCGCGCGCGCCGAAGCCGAGGTGAAGGAAATCTCGCAACAGTACGCCTCGGGTCTGGTGACCGCGGGTGAACGCTACAACAAGGTGGTGGACATCTGGGGCAAGGCCGGTGACGAGATCTCCAAGGTCATGATGGCCCAGCTGGCCAAGCAGAAGACCATCGACGCTTCCGGCAAGGAAGTCGACCAGGAGTCGTTCAACTCCATCTACATGATGGCCGACTCGGGCGCGCGGGGTTCCGCTGCCCAGATCCGTCAGCTGGCCGGCATGCGCGGCCTGATGGCCAAGCCGGACGGCTCGATCATCGAGACACCGATTACCGCGAACTTCCGCGAAGGCCTGAACGTTCTGCAGTACTTCATTTCGACGCACGGTGCCCGTAAGGGTCTGGCCGATACGGCGCTGAAGACGGCGAACTCGGGTTACCTGACCCGCCGTCTGGTCGACGTGACGCAGGACCTGGTCGTGACCGAAGAGGATTGTGGCACCAGCAACGGCACCGTCATGCGCGCCATCGTCGAAGGCGGTGAGGTGATCGAATCGCTGCGCGACCGTATCCTGGGCCGCACCACGGCCGAGGAAGTGATCCATCCGGAAACGCGCCAGGTGCTGATCGCTGCCGGCGTGCTGCTGGACGAGGACCGCCTGGACGAGATCGAGGCCGCCGGTGTGGACGAGGTCAAGGTGCGTACCGCGCTGACCTGCGAAACCCGCTACGGCCTGTGCGCCAAGTGCTATGGCCGCGACCTGGGCCGTGGCGGCCTGGTCAACATCGGCGAAGCCGTCGGTGTGATCGCCGCCCAGTCGATCGGCGAGCCCGGCACGCAGCTGACGATGCGCACGTTCCACATCGGTGGTGCCGCTTCGCGTGCCGCCGTGGCCTCGAGCGTGGAAGCCAAGTCCAACGGCATCATCGGCTTCAACGCCACGATGCGCTACGTGACGAACAACAAGGGCGAGCTGGTGGTGATCGCGCGTTCGGGCGAGATCATCATCCAGGACGAGCACGGCCGCGAGCGCGAGCGCCACAAGGTGCCGTACGGTGCCGTGCTGACGGTCAAGGCCGACCAGCAGATCAAGGCCGGCACGATCCTGGCCAACTGGGACCCGCTGACCCGCCCGATCATCACCGAGTACGCCGGTACGGTGAAGTTCGAGAACGTGGAAGAGGGCCTGACGGTGGCCAAGCAGGTGGACGACGTCACCGGTCTGTCCACGCTGGTGGTGATCGATCCGAAGCGCCGCGGTGCCGCCAAGGTCGTGCGTCCGCAGGTCAAGCTGGTCGATGCCCAGGGCAACGAGGTGAAGATCCCCGGCACCGACCACTCGGTGACGATCGGCTTCCAGGTCGGCGCCCTGATCCAGGTGCGCGACGGCGAGGAAGTGGGCCCCGGCGAAGTGCTGGCCCGCATCCCGGTCGAAGGCCAGAAGACCCGCGACATCACGGGTGGTCTGCCGCGTGTGGCCGAACTGTTCGAGGCCCGTTCGCCCAAGGACAAGGGCATCCTGGCCGAGATGACCGGCACGGTGTCGTTCGGCAAGGAGACCAAGGGCAAGATCCGCCTGCAGATCACCGATCCGGACGGCAAGGTCTGGGAAGAGCTCATCCCGAAGGAAAAGAACATCCTGGTGCACGAAGGCCAGGTGGTCAACAAGGGCGAGAGCATCGTCGACGGTCCGGCCGATCCGCAGGACATCCTGCGCCTGCTGGGCATGGAAGAGCTCGCGCGCTACATCGTTGACGAGGTGCAGGACGTGTACCGTCTGCAGGGTGTGAAGATCAACGACAAGCACATCGAGGTCATCGTTCGCCAGATGCTGCGTCGCGTGGTCGTCGAGAACCCGGGCGACTCGTCCTACATCGCCGGCGAGCAGGTGGAGCGTTCGGAGATCCTCAACACCAACGACGCCCTGCGCGCCGAAGGCAAGGTTCCCGCGACCTACAGCAACGTGCTGCTGGGTATTACCAAGGCCTCGCTGTCGACCGACTCGTTCATCTCGGCCGCTTCCTTCCAGGAAACGACCCGCGTGCTCACCGAGGCCGCGATCATGGGCAAGAAGGACGAGCTGCGCGGCCTGAAGGAAAACGTCATCGTCGGCCGTCTGATCCCGGCGGGTACCGGCATGGCCTACCACGATGCGCGCCGCGCCAAGGAGCGCATGGACGACGAGGAACGCCGGGCCATCGCCGAAGCCGACGCGCTGGCGCTGGCCGAG
The DNA here is from genome assembly GCA_023415035.1 of Pseudomonadota bacterium. Classification (GTDB taxonomy): domain Bacteria; phylum Pseudomonadota; class Gammaproteobacteria; order Burkholderiales; family Burkholderiaceae_C; genus Hydrogenophaga. The sequence continues at coordinate 8,791 of JAEZLX010000046.1, forward strand.
GACCAGGCCGCTGCTGCCGGCGAGACGCCGTCCGAAGGCGAGTAAGCCAGACGCCCCTGGTGGCTGTTGCAGCCACCTGGAGCATGAAGGCCCCCGGTCATCCGGCCGGGGGCCTTCTTGTTTGTGCGCGGACAAGGTGATGGCCAGCGCTCGCGGGACCCTGCGGTATATTGCGAGCGGCCGGGGCCTGAGGGCTCCAGGGTGTCTGCCGCGTGGGCGCGGACCATGGACGCAGGAGGAACAGGATGACAACGACCACATGGGTGCTGCTGGTGCTGGCGGTGCTGGTACTGTCTTGGGCCGTGGGGGCCTACAACCGGCTGGTGCGTCTGAAGAACGCCATCGCCAACGCCTTTGGCCAGATCGACGTGCAGCTCAAGCGCCGCTACGACCTGGTGCCGAATCTGGTCGAGGTGGCCAGGAAATACCTGGAACACGAGGCGCAGGTGCTGGAGGCCGTGATTGCCGCTCGCAACCAGGCCCGCGAGGCGGAAAAGAAGGCTGCAGGCGCACCGCTCAATGCCGGTGCGCTGGGGGCGCTGACGGGGGCCGAACAGGCTCTCGGCGGCGCACTGGGCCGCCTGTTCGCGGTGGTCGAGTCCTATCCGGACCTGAAGGCGGACCAGACGATGCGCGAGCTCAGCGAGGAGCTGGCGAGCACGGAAAACCGCATAGGCTTCGCGCGCCAGGCCTACAACGACCAGGTGCTCGCGTTCAACGATGCGGCGGCGGAGTTCCCGACGCTCATCATCGCGCGCCTGTTCGGCTTCACGCCGCAGGCGATGCTCGCATCCACCACGACCGAGGCCGAGCGCCAGCCGGTGAAGGTGGCGTTCTGACCGGGCCGGTTGAGGGACGACGGCCGCCGCTGGTGCACCCATGCTGATTTTCGAATCCCAGCGGGAAGCCCGGGGCCGCACGCGCCAGCTGCTGTTGCTGTTCGTACTTGCGGTGCTGCTGCTGGTGCTGGCGGTGAACGCGGCGCTGGCGCTGGCCTGGGGCCTGACGTGGGGGTTCTGGCAGCCGGGCGGCTTTTCGCTGCCGCGCTACTTTTTCGAGGTGAACACGGGCGTGACGCTGATGTACGTGTTCGGGGGCTGGTGGGTCGAAAGCACGCGCCTGTCGCACGGCGGTGGCGTGGCGCTGGCCGAGTCGGTCGGTGCGCGGCCGGTTCGGCGCACGGGCGACCTGGACGAGCAGCGCTTTGCCAACATCGTGCACGAGATGGCGATCGCTGCCGGCATGAAGCCACCGGCGCCCATGGTACTGGCGCGGGATCTGGCGATCAACGCCATGGCCACGGGTTGGGACGAGGACGACGCGGCGGTTGTCGTGACGCGCGGTGCGCTCGAGTGGCTGACCCGCGAGGAGCTCCAGGGCCTGGTGGCGCATGAGCTGAGTCATATCCGCGAAGGTGACACACGGCTGAACATGCGGCTGGTGGGGATGGTGTTCGGTCTGGAGACGTTGCATGCCTTCGGACGGGAACTGTTTTTCCCCGACGAGCATGACCGGCACAAGGTGTTTGCCCTGATCGGCCTGGCACTGATGGTGGCGGGGTGGCTGGGGTGGGTGGCGGGCCACGCGTTGCAGGCGGCGGTCTCGCGTCAGCGGGAGTTCTTGGCCGATGCGCGGGCCTTGCAATGGACGCGCAGCCGGGATGCCATCGGTGGCGTACTGCGCAAGATCATCGGTCAGCAACGCGCGGGTGTCGAGGCGCGGCGCCTGGGTTCATCGGTGCAGCATATGCTGCTGGTGGGCAACGAACCGGGAACGGTGGCCGGCTGGTTCGACTCGCACCCTGCATTGCGTGAGCGTGTGCGCCGCATCTATGGCGGCGAGCGGGCGCCGCTGGACCCGGCGCGAGGGCGTGAAAAGGACGTCCCGGTAGTTGCGGACACGGGCCCTGCCGCCGACGCCATCGAGGCGCCGGACTGGACCTTGAGTTGAGGATGGAAGTTGAACAAGGATGCAATGCCCGGTAAACGGGTGAAAGAGCCGGTGCCGGATGCTCTGACGCCGAAACTGGCGCAGCAGCTGAGCCTGGTGGCCCAGTGCGTGCGCGGCGTGGTGCAGGGGCAGTCGCTCAACGACCTGCTGGCCGAAGTGCCGGGCAGGCTGCGCCCCGGCGTGCAGGCGCTGGCCTTCCATGTGCTCCGGCGCCAGGGCCGTGCCAGGGCCCTGGTGCGCCGGCTGGCTCCCCGGCGTCCGGCTCCGGCTGCAGAGGCGCTGCTTGTGTCGGCGGTGGCGCTGATGTCGGACGCGCTCGCGGGTCGGGATGCACCAGACGGACTGCGCTACGAGGCCCACACGCTGGTGAACCAGACGGTCGAGGCAGCCAAGCGGCGACCCGAAACCGGACGGCATGCGGCCTTCATCAATGCCTGCCTGCGCCGCTTGCTGAGGGAGGCGGACGACCTGCAGGTGGGGTTGGACGAAGACCCGGAAGCGCGCTGGAACCACCCGGCCTGGTGGGTGGATCGTCTGCGCGAGGATCACCCCGCACACTGGCAGGCCATTCTGGAAGCGAACAACCGGCCAGGACCGATGACGCTGCGCGTCAACCGCCGCCGCATGACGCGCGATGCCTATCGCCAGGCCCTGGCCGATGCGGGCGTGAGCGCGGAGCCGGTGGGCGAGGACGGGCTGGTGCTGGCGCACGCGGTGCCAGTGAGCGCGCTGCCGGGGTTCGAGGACGGACTCTGCTCGGTTCAGGACGCAGCCGCGCAGCTGGCGGCGCCGCTGCTGCTCGAGGGACTCGGTATCCGTTCCGACGGGGGGCGGTTGCGGGTGCTTGATGCCTGCGCTGCGCCGGGCGGTAAGACCGCCCATCTCCTGGAGCGGGGCGAGCTGGACCTGCTGGCGCTGGATGTGGATGCTGTCCGCTGCGTGCGGGTGCGCGAGAACCTGGAGCGCCTGGGGTTGCAGACGACGGTGGAGACGGCCGATGCCGGAGATGTGTCGGCTTGGTGGGATGGCCGACAGTTCGATGCCATCCTGCTGGACGCGCCCTGCACGGCTTCGGGCATCGTTCGCCGCCATCCGGACGTGCGCTGGCTGCGCAGGGCATCGGACGTGGCGCAGCTGGCAGCCACGCAGGCACGCCTGCTGGATGCGCTGTGGCCGCTGCTGGCGCCGGGGGGACGGCTGCTGTATGCCACCTGTTCGGTGTTCCGTGCAGAGGGGTCTCGGCAGATCGAGGCGTTCCTGGAGCGCCACACCAATGCCCGCACCGACGGCCGACTGGGGCATCTTCTGCCGGGAAACGCCGGCGCGACGGCCGACTTCGCGGACAATGTGCCGGGTGGATATGACGGATTCTTCTATGCCCGGCTGGACAAGGTGGCGCGCTGACGCCTGCCGGCGGCTGGGTGCACGTTCCGTCGGATGGCGCCAGCTGGCCAGGCTGATCCTGGCGATGTGGCTGGTCCTGGTGGCGGCGCTGCCGGTGCAGGCGCGCGAGCCGGTGGTCGAGCAGCTGGAGCTGCAGCGCGATGTCGAGGGCCTGACGCTGACGGCTCGTCTGGGTGCGGATATCCCTCCGGCGGTCGAGGATGCCCTGCTGCGGGGTATTCCGCTGTATTTCGTCTGGCGCGCCGAGCTTTACCGCGAGCGCTGGTACTGGACGGACAAACGGGTGGCGACAGTGGTGCGAACCATGCGGCTGGCCTACCAGCCCCTGACGCGACAGTGGCGCCTGAGCCTGGCGGCCGAACCGGCGGCCAGCGGCGCGTCCCTGCAGTACGCGGTGCACCAGTCCTTCGACACCCTGACCGAGGCCCGGACGGCCATCACGCGCCTGGTGCGCTGGCGGCTGGCCAGGGCTGACGACCTGGAGGCTGGCGAGCACTACCGGGTGGAGCTGCAGTTCGGGCTCGACCTTTCGCTGCTGCCACGCCCGTTCCAGATCGGCCTGCGCAACCAGCCGGACTGGGACATCGAGCTGCAGCGCAACATGCTGGTGCCGCGGACCGTGGCGCCCGTGGTCGAGCCTCCGCTTGGCGGTGACAGGGGCGACACGTCCACCGCCAACGGGCGTTGACCGGGAGCGCGGCGATGGAACTGCACGAGCGCGTCCGTTCCCCGCACAAGCAGGCGGTGTCGCGCCGCTGGGCCATGGTGACGGCGCTGGTGGTGATGTCGGGCCTGGCCCTGGTGCTGATGTTCATGCTGACGCTGGCCACCGGCAACCGCGAGCGCTACGAGGAAAACTTCGCCTGGCTCGCGATCGTGAACGGCGCGGTGGCGGTGCTGCTGCTGCTGGTCATCCTGTGGCTGCTGGTGCGCCTGTACAGGCGGTGGCGCAAGGGCAAGTTCGGCAGCCGCCTGCTGGCCAAGCTGGCGGTGATCTTCGCACTGGTGGGCTTCGTACCGGGGCTGCTGATCTATACGGTGTCCTACCAGTTCGTGTCCCGTTCGATCGAAAGCTGGTTCGACGTGGAGGTGGAGGCGGCGCTGACCGCGGGCCTGAACCTCGGCCGGACGGCGCTGGACACGCTGACCGCCGACGTGAGCACCAAGACACGGCTGGCAGCCGAGGAGCTGGCGCGTCAGGGCGGCAATCCTGGCGGCCTGACGCTGGACCGCCTGCTGCAGCGGCTGGGGGCGACCGACCTGGTGCTGTGGAGCTCGTCAGGCCAGGCGCTGGGCAGCGCGGGTGACTCGCGCTTCGACCTGCGTCCCGAGCGGCCGCCCGCCACCTGGCTGCTGGCGGCGCGCAGTCAGCGCGTGGTGGCGCGCATCGAGGGTCTGGAGGACAGCGGTGGTGACGACGACAACACCGCCACCGTGCAGGGCAACGCGCGCGTGCGGGTGCTGGCGCTGGTCAGCTCGCCGGGCTTCGGCTTTCGCGAGGAGCCGCGCTACCTGCAGGTGACGGTGCCGCTGCCGCCCATGCTGGTGGCCGACGCCCTGGCCGTGCAGGCCGCCAACCGGGAGTATCAGGCGCGCGCGCTGGCGCGCGAGGGGCTGCGGCGCATGTACATCGGCACGCTGACACTGTCGCTGTTCCTGGCGGTGTTTGGTGCCATCGTGCTGGCTGTGTTGCTGGGCAATCAGCTCGTTCGGCCTCTGCTCGTGCTGGCCGAAGGCATGCGCGAGGTGGCCACAGGTGATCTTTCGCCCAAGGTGGCCATGGCCTCGAAAGACGACCTCGCGGGGCTGACCCGTACCTTCGCACGGATGACGCAGGACCTGGCCGATGCGCGATTCGCGGTGCAGCGCAGCATGGAGCAGCTGGATGCGGCGCGCGACAACCTGCAGACCATCCTGGACAACCTGACCGCCGGTGTCGTGGTATTCGGCGCGGACGGCGTGATCCGCAGCGTCAACCCCGGGGCCTCGCGCATCCTGCATACGGAAGTGGATGCGCACGTGGGGCACCGGCTGACCGACATCGCGGGGCTGGAGGACTTTACCTCCGGCGTGACCCAGCAGTTCGAGCGCATTCTGGGCGAGGAACATGCGCAGGATGGAGGTCACTGGCAGCAGTCGTTCGAGCTCAAGGCCAGCGGCGACACGCCCTTTGACCATGGTCTCACGCTCATCGCCCGCGGGGCGTTGCTGCCCAACGGCGATCGCCTGCTGGTGTTCGACGACGTGACCGAGGTGGTGTCGGCGCAGCGCGCCAAGGCCTGGGGCGAGGTGGCACGGCGCCTGGCCCACGAGATCAAGAACCCGCTGACGCCGATCCAGCTGTCGGCCGAGCGGCTGGCGATGAAACTGGAAGGCAAGGTGCCCGATCCGGAGCGTGCGGTGCTCGACAAGTCGGTGCGCACCATTGTTGACCAGGTCGATGCCATGAAGCGGCTGGTCAACGAGTTCCGGGACTATGCGCGCCTGCCTGCCGCGCAACTGGTGCCCGTGGACCTCAACGCCCTGGTGCGCGACATCCTCGGGCTGTACGAGCACACCGAGATTCCGGTGCAGGTCGAACTGGCCGAAGCATGCCCGAAGGTGATGGCCGACCCGCAGCAGGTGCGTCAGATGCTGCACAACCTGGTGCAGAACGCGCAGGACGCGATGGCCGGCCGCAGTGGCGCGAGCGTGCTGGTGCGCACGCGGCCTTCAAGCACGGGCCGCTGGGTCCATCTGGCGGTGATCGACCAGGGCACGGGTTTTGCAGAACACATCCTCAAACGCGCCTTCGAGCCCTACGTCACCAGCAAGAGCAAGGGCACCGGGCTGGGCTTGGCCGTGGTGAAGAAAATGATGGACGAGCACGGCGGGCAGGTCGATATCAGCAACCGCGTGGTGGACGGCAAGGTGACAGGTGCGCAAGTGTCGCTATCATTCGCAGTTGCGAATTGACAACAAAACGGATTACTGACAGAGGGAAACAGACAGCGTATGGCCAACATCCTGGTGGTAGACGATGAGCTCGGCATTCGGGACCTGCTTTCCGAGATCCTCAACGATGAGGGCCATGCGGTCGAGCTGGCCGAGAACGCTGCGCAGGCCCGGCAGATCCGGCAGATGATGCGGCCCGACCTGGTGTTGCTGGACATCTGGATGCCCGACACCGACGGCGTGACCCTGCTCAAGGAGTGGGCCGCCACCGGCCTGCTGACGATGCCGGTGATCATGATGAGCGGCCATGCCACCATCGACACCGCCGTCGAGGCCACACGCATCGGCGCCACGGCCTTTCTGGAAAAACCCATCACCATGCAGAAGCTGCTCAAGGCCGTGGACCAGGGCCTGAGCAAGCCCATGCCGCGGCCGGTGGCCAGCCCGGTGGGACCGGCTCGTCCGGGCGTCCCGGTGGCCGCGGCGCCGGTGATGGCACCGGCCGAGCTGACCGTGGAAGCGGCGATGACCGGCGGCAAGCTGCCCGAGCCCGTGCTGGACCTGGGCCCGCAGCCGATGCAGTCCTTCAACCTCGACGGCCCCTTGCGCCAGGCGCGCGACGAGTTCGAGAAGGCCTATTTCGAGTACCACCTGGCCAAGGAAGCCGGCTCCATGACCCGTGTGGCCGAAAAGACCGGGCTGGAGCGCACCCACCTGTACCGCAAGCTCAAGCAGCTCGGCGTCGACCTCGCCCGCAGCAAACGATCCGGCGGCAACTGAGAGCGGCCAAAAACCTGTTATAATTTCATTTCTCTGGCCCGGTAGCTCAGTTGGTAGAGCAGCGGATTGAAAATCCGCGTGTCGGTGGTTCGATTCCGCCCCAGGCCACCAGAAAAAACGCATTGCTAATCAATAGGTTGGCGAAGCAAAACAAAAAGCGGCCTTCGAAAGTTGGCCGCTTTTTTTGTTTTCTGGCGCAGTTTCTGACTCGCTTGTCCGAGAACGACTGCGAGCCATGCGCTCCCATGAAAGCACATGGCCATGCCCGGGCAATGTGTCTTACTTGGCGGGCGCCTCGCGCCCCAGGACTTCCTCTTCCATCAGGAGGTAGGTGTTGTACGCATTCATGCGGTTGGCCGGGCCGAACATGGGGATGTGTTCGAAGGCGGACCAGTCGGTGCTGGCGTATGCTTCCTCAAACGGCACAAAGTCCTGCACGGCCTTGCCCATGGTTGCGCGCAGGTGGCGCAGGTAGTCGCGCGTGATGCCGATGTCGCGCGCCGGATCGCGTGAGACACGGCCGTGACCGGGCACGACCACGGCGGCATCGCGGGCCAGCAGGTTGTCGAGCGAGCGGATCCACTGGCTGCTGTCGGCCTTGCCGACGAAGGGCAGGCGGCCGTTGAAGAACAGGTCGCCGGCAAAGAGCAGCCGCTCCGACGGGACGAAGACCGTGAGGTCCTCGGGCGTGTGCGAGGGACCGACATGGTCGATGAGGAACTCGACGCCGCCGCGCTCGAAGCGGTACGGGCCGTTGACCCAGTCGTCGGCTGGCACGAGCCCGGTGGCCTCATCGATCCACGGGGCCAGGTCGGTACGCGAAGCCTCCAGCCGCAGACGAGCGGTGTCGGATTGCAGGTACTCGCGACCGCGTTCGTGGGCGATGATGCGGGCGCCGCGCGCCTTGAACACCTGCAGGCCGTAGATGTGGTCGGCGTGGTAGTGCGTGACGACGACATCGGTGACGGGCTTGTCGGTCAGTTGCGCGATGGCCTTGAGCAGCCGCTCGGCCATGCGGGGCGAACCCAGGGCATCGACCACGACGACACCGCCAGGCGTGATGACGAAACCGGCGTTGCTGATGAAGTTCTGGTTCTGCGGCGAACCCAGCTGTGTCAGCCCCTCGGCGTAGTAGCCGTGGGGGCTGACCTGCTGCAGGTTCAGCGGCGGTTGCTCGTCGTCGGCCGCGTGCGCCGGCAGGGCGAATGCCTGCGCCAGCGAGGCCAGGGCCATGACGGTCACACGCTGCCAGCGCAGCATCCGCAGGAACGGGAAAAAGGCAAGGGCGGACGCCCGGTGCCGGGTCAGCCATCGGCTCATGCAGGTCTCCTGGATGTTCTGGGGTGTCGTTTCCCCACTTATATCACCTATTGCTTATATGAGGAGTCATGAGCCTGCCGCAGACTGAGCCGGCCAGACACATTTTGTTATTGAGAATGATTTTCGTTTGTGTATATAATGCATCCATGGCAACGGCGGTGACGGATGTCGATCCTGAACCGACACGCCGCTTCTCATCGTGGGGCGACCCGGGGTGTTGCGTACATCCAGGTCGTTTTTGCTAGCCAGCCGCTTGTGCGGCAAGCCATGCTTTTTTTGCCCTACGGCACGATACCGCCGCACCGGCCTCGGGGAGTGCTTCCCGGACAAGGACCACCGGCCAAGGCGGTCCCCGTCCGGATCATGGCATCGCGCTCAGTCGAAGGGGCGCGGCTTGGGGGTCTTGTCGCTCGAGGGCGGCAGGATGGGCAGCGTGAACTGGGGCTGCTGGCCGGTCAGGGTCTTGAGGAATGCCACGATTTTCGCGTTCTCGTCAGGCGTGAACTCGCGGCCCAGTTGCAGGCGGCCCATCACGTCCACGGCCTGCGTCAGCGTCTCGGCCTCGCCGTCGTGGAAGTAGGGGTAGGTCAGCTCCACATTGCGCAGTGTTGGCACCTTGAAATTGAGGCGGTCAGCGTCCTTGCCGGTGACCTCGACGCGGCCCTGGGCGGTGTTGGCCGTCTTGTAGGGCTGCACCAGGCCCATCTTCTGGAACGAGTTGCCACCGAAATTGGGTCCGTTGTGGCAGGCCACGCAGCCGCTTTCCTTGAACAGCCTGTAGCCTTCCAGCTCATCCTTGGTCAGCGCGGTCTTGTCGCCGTCGAGCCACTGGTCAAAGCGCGAGTTGGGCGTGACCAGCGTCTCCTCGAAGGCGGCGATGGCGGTCGTGACTTCGTCGATGGTCAGCTGGTCGGTCTTGAAGACCTGCTTGAACTCCTCGACATAACCGGGAATGGAGCGCAAGGTTTCGACAGCCAGCTCGTGCGTGAAGGCCATCTCGCCCGGGTTGGCGATGGGGCCGCCCGCCTGCTCCTTCAGATCCTTGGCGCGGCCGTCCCAGAACTGGGCCAGGTTCATGCGCGAGTTGAGCACCGTGGGCGAGTTGATGGGGCCGCGCTGCCAGTTGTGACCGATCGAGGTCTTGAGGTTGTCGGAGCCGCCCATGCTGAGGTTGTGGCAGCTGTTGCACGATATGAAGCCGGACCTGGAGAGCCGGGGATCGAAAAACAGCTTCTTCCCGAGTTCGACCGCAGCCGGATTGACGGCCTTCGGGGCGGGAACGGGGGAAACCGGTTCGTCGGATTGCGCGACGGCAGCCATGCTGCTGCCCAGCGTGGCGGCGGCAGCGATGGCACGCAGGGTCCAGGCGATCTTGGGAGTCATGGGGTTCTCGCTTTCTGTGTGGAGTTCTCGTATGCACCGGGCTTTCTGTGGCGGCATTCGCGTCCGCAGACGGGAAGCCCGGTACCCCAATCGTCTAAGGGTTAACCCGTGATCGTGTTGACCTGAGTCAACGGGGGAGCGCAGCCTGATAGGGGTTGGCTATGAATGAGATAGCGGTTTTGCTATCGTGGCCGGCGCCGGGTGGAAGGCCTTTCAGCGGCGTGGTGCGCGTCGCAACAGGAAGTTGAGCGGCGGGCCGTCGGCGGGGCCGGCCGGATGCCGGATGCCGCGGATCTCGTCGCCGCAGGCAGCGGGTGGCAGGCTGCCGATCCAGGCGGCATCGATGCGCACACCGTCGGCCGATTCGTCGAGCGCGAATTCGCCGTCGTCCACGTCGCCGGAGACGAGCGCCTGTAGGTCGTTGCCGGGGCCGCTGCGCTTGAGATGGCCGCGCACACCACCGGTATATTCGGGGTGAGGCTCGAAGAGCACCGCACCGGTGGACGCCGGCCGCGACTCGTCACCGCCTTCGGGCCAGAGAGACAGCTGCCAGAGGCCGTAGAGCCGATCCGGCTCGACATCGCCTTGCAGCAGGCAGTGGGCGCCGCCGGTGGTCTGGCTGCTGGCGGGCACAGGCCAGCCGGACAGCAGGCCGACCGTCAGGGCCAGTGAGGCCGGGAGCAGGGCCTTCATGGCGTTTCCACCCGGGTGGCGGCGCGCTGCGCGAACTCCGCCCGCAGGGCACGCAGCTTTTCGCGCGGATCTTCCTTGACGGTGGCCTTGTCCAGGCCCATCTCGGCGATGAAGCGGCTCTGCTGTCCGGGAATGCTCTCGCGCCCCTTCTTGCGGCGCTTGAGCCAGCTCACGGCCAGGGTGCGCTGCGCGCGCGTGATGCCCACGTACATGAGGCGGCGCTCTTCCTGGATGCGCTGCGCGATGGCCTCGGCAGGGAGATCGGTGTCGGCGTCGTCGGTCTTGAAGGGCAGCAGGCCCTCGTTCACGCCGGCCAGGATCACGTGCGGCCATTCCAGACCCTTGGACGCATGGAGCGTCGAGAGGGTGACCACGTTCTGGTCCTGCTCGCGCTCGCTCAGGGTCGAGATCAGGGCGATGGTTTGCACGACTTCAAGCACCGTCTTGCGTTCGGTGGCTTCCTCGGCACCCGTCTGGTCGGTCACCTGGCCGCCGCAGCGCCCGGCGACCCAGTCGCAGAAGTCGATCACGTTGCCCCAGCGTGCGGCGGCGACCTTCTCGTTGTCGTCGTTGTCGTACAGGTGCTGCTCGTAGCCGATTTCCTTGAGCCAGTCGTCGAGGAAGGTGCGGGCTGCCTCGGCGCCCACCGTGTGGCGGGCGCGGTATTCGAGATCGTTGACCAGGCGCCCAAACTCGTGCAACGTGGTGATGGCACGGCCGCTGACCGCGCTGGGCAGCGAGTGCGAGAACAGGGCTTCGAACAGGCTGAGCTTGTACTGCGTGGCGAAGGTGCCCAGTTGCTGCAGCGTGGTGTGGCCGATGCCGCGCTTGGGTGTGGTGGCCGCGCGCACGAAGGCCGGATCGTCGTTGTTGTTGACCAGCAGCCGCATCCATGCGCACAGGTCGCGGATTTCGGCCTTGTCGAAAAAGCTCTGGCCGCCCGAGACCTTGTAGGGAATCTGCGCGCGGCGCAGCGCCTGCTCGAACGAGCGGGCCTGGTGGTTGGCACGGTAGAGGATGGCGAAGTCGCGCCACTCCTTGTGCTTGCTGTTGGCGCGCAGGCTCTGGATGCGCGCGACGGCGCGCTCGGCCTCGTGTTCCTCGTTGTCGGCGTCCACCACGCGCACCGGCTCGCCTTCGCCCAGGTCGCTCCACAGCGTTTTGGGAAACAGCTTGGGGTTGGGGCCGATGACGTTGTTGGCGGCGCGCAGGATGGCGCTGGTGGAGCGGTAGTTCTGCTCCAGCTTGATGACCTTGAGCTGCGGGAAATCGACCGGCAGGCGCTTGAGGTTGTCCAGCGTGGCGCCACGCCAGCCGTAGATCGACTGGTCGTCGTCGCCCACGGCGGTGAAGCGCGCGCGTTCGCCCACCAGCAGCTTGAGCAGCTCGTACTGCGTGGCGTTGGTGTCCTGATATTCGTCCACCAGCACGTGGCCGAGCTTTTGCTGCCACTTCTCGCGCACCTCGGGGTATTCGCCCAGCAGCTTGAGCGGCAGTCGGATCAGGTCGTCGAAGTCGACGCTCTGGTAGGCCGTCAGGCGCTCTTCGTAGCGCGCCATGATCGCGGCGATCTGGCGTTCGTTTTCGTCCTTGGCCTGGCGAATGGCGTCGGCGGCGCTCATGCCGGCGCCCTTCCAGGCACTGATCGTCCACTGCCAGCCGCGTGCGGTGGCGGCGTCGGTGGTGCCGCCGCAGTCCTTGAGCAGGCTGGTGATGTCGTCGGTGTCGAGGATGGAGAACTGGGGCTTGAGCCCCAGCACCTGCCCGTCCTCGCGCAGCAGGCGCACGCCCAGTGCATGGAAGGTGCAGATGAGCACCTTCTTCGCGTCGCGGCCGACGAGGTGGCCGGCGCGCTCGCGCATTTCGGCGGCGGCCTTGTTGGTGAAGGTGATGGCCGCAATGCGTTCGGCGGGAAGGCCGGCCTGGATGAGACGCGCGATCTTGTGCGTGATCACGCGCGTCTTGCCTGAGCCGGCGCCGGCCAGGACCAGGCTGGGGCCCGAGAGATGATTGACGGCTTCGAGTTGGGCGAGATTCAGACCGGCGGACATGAGCGAGCTTCAGGCAACGGGCAATCATACCGGCCCGCTCCTGAGACAATCGCGGCGTGCTCCAAATCCTTCTTGTCACCTTCCCCTTCTTCGCCCTGGTGCTGGCCGGTTTCGTCGCCGCCTACCGCCGGCTGCTGCCGCTGGAGGCGATCCCCGGCCTGAACAGTTTCGTGCTGTTCTTCGCGCTGCCGGCGATGCTCTACCGCTTCGGTTCGACGACGCCGATCGCGCAGCTGATGGACGGCTGGGTGGCTGGCGTGTACGTGGCCTGCGCGCTGGTGATGGTGGCGGTGACGATCGCGATCACACGCAACAAGCGCATCCGCTGGAACGACGCCTCGTTCGGCGCGCTGGTGGCGGCCTTTCCGAACTCGGGCTTCATGGGCGTGCCGCTGCTGGTGGCCCTGCTGGGACAGGCGGCCGCGGGCCCGGTGATCCTGCTGATGCTGCTGGACATGGTGGTGACCAGTTCGCTGTGCGTGGCCCTATCGCGCCTGGACCAGGCCGAGGGGCACGGCGGACAGGCGATGGCCGTGGCCGCCCGCAAGGCGCTGCGCGGTGTGGCGACCAATCCCATGCCCTGGGCCGTGCTGCTGGGGGCGGCGGCGTCGGCCGCGGAGTTCCGACTGCCCGGACCGGTGCAGCAGACGGTCTGGCTGCTGGCAGACGCGGCCTCGCCGGTGGCCCTGTTCACCATTGGCGCGGTACTGGCGCGCTCGCAGCTGCAAGCCAGCCGCCCGATGCCGCTGTCCGACTACGTGCCGGTGGCGGTCCTCAAGCTCCTGGTTCACCCGCTGCTGGTGTTCGGGGCTGGCTGGCTGGTGATGGCCATGGGCGCACGGCTTAGCCATCTGGCGCTGGTGGCGATGACGCTGACCGCCGCGCTGCCCAGTGCCAGCAACGTATCCCTGCTGGCCGAGCGCATGGGGGCTGACAACGGCCGCATCGCGCGCATCATCCTCGTGACCACCACCGCGGCCTTCCTGACGTTCTCGGCCGCTGTTGCCTGCCTGACCTGAGCGCACGCCACCGCAGTCAGGATGCTGCGGCGCCGCATAGTCCCACGCTATTGAATATATAAAATCAATTTCATGGACATTTCAATAGGGAAAATCTAAAGTAGGGGCTCGTCAACACGGAGCGCTGCCATGAGCACTGACCAAAGCGAGACCAGCACCCCCCCCACCTGGCCGGACATGCTCGCTGCCCTGGCAGCCGCGTACTGACCGATCGTTTCCAGGCACCCGCCACCTTTCCTACAGGAGATCCCGATGAGCAACACAAGCAGCGCGACCAAGTGCCCCTTCCACCCTGCCGGCAGCGGCACGACCAACCAGGACTGGTGGCCGAACCAGCTGCGCGTGGACCTGCTCAACCAGCATTCGAACCGCTCCAATCCCCTGGGCGAGTCGTTCGACTACGCCGAAGAGTTCAAGAAGCTGGACTATTCCGCGCTGAAGGCCGACGTCAAGAAGACGCTCACCGATTCGCAGGAATGGTGGCCGGCCGACTGGGGCAACTACGCCGGCCTGTTCATCCGCATGGCCTGGCACAGCGCCGGCACCTACCGTGTGGTGGATGGCCGCGGTGGTGCGGGCCGCGGTCAGCAGCGTTTCGCGCCGCTCAACAGCTGGCCTGACAACGTGAGCCTGGACAAGGCGCGCCGCCTGCTGTGGCCGGTCAAGCAGAAGTACGGCCAGAAGATTTCCTGGGCCGACCTGATGATCCTGGCCGGCAACGTGGCGCTGGAAGCCAGCGGTTTCCGCACCTTCGGCTTCGGCGCCGGCCGTGAAGACGTGTGGGAACCCGACCAGGACGTGAACTGGGGGACGGAAAAGGAATGGGTGGCCCAGCACCGCAGCCCCGAGATGCTGGCGATGAATCCGCTGGCCGCCACCGAGATGGGACTGATCTACGTGAACCCCGAAGGCCCGAATGCCAGTGGCGACCCGCGCTCGGCCGCGGCCGCCATCCGCGCCACCTTCGGCAACATGGCCATGGACGACGAGGAAATCGTGGCCCTGATTGCCGGCGGCCACACGCTGGGCAAGACGCACGGCGCAGGCCCGGCCACCCATGTCGGTCCGGCGCCGGAAGCCGCCGACCTGGAAATGCAGGGCATGGGCTGGGCCAGCAGCTTCGGCAGCGGCAAGGGGGCTGACGCCATCACCTCCGGCCTGGAAGTGGTGTGGACGCAAACGCCCACGCAGTGGAGCAACAACTTCTTCGAAAACCTGTTCAAGTTCGAGTGGGTGCAGGAGCGTTCACCCGCCGGCGCGATCCAGTTCGTGGCCAAGGATGCGCCGGAAATCATTCCCGACCCGTTCGACCCGAACAAGAAGCGCAAGCCGACCATGCTGGTGACGGACCTGACGCTGCGCTTCGACCCCGAGTTCGAAAAGATCTCGCGCCGCTTCCTCAACGACCCGCAGGCCTTTTCCGAAGCCTTCGCCCGCGCCTGGTTCAAGCTGACCCACCGCGACATGGGGCCGAAGGCCCGCTACATGGGCCCCGAGGTGCCGAAGGAAGACTTGATCTGGCAGGACCCGCTGCCCGCACCAGTTCACAATCCAGGCGCGGCCGACATCGCCGATGCCAAGGCCCGGATCGCGGCGCTGAACCTGCCCGTCGGTGACCTGGTCACCCTGGCCTGGGCTTCGGCCTCGACGTTCCGCGGCGGCGACAAGCGTGGCGGCGCCAATGGCGCGCGCATCCGTCTCAATCCGCAGCGGGGCTGGCAGGTCAACCAGCGTGCGATCCAGGCTCTGGAGAAACTGGAAGCGCTGCAGCCGGACACGAAGCTGTCGCTGGCCGACCTGATCGTGCTGGCCGGTGGCGTGGCGATCGAGCAGGCCGCCAAGACAGCCGGATTCGTCGTCGAGGTGCCGTTCGCGGCAGGCCGGGTCGATGCACGCCAGGACCAGACCGACGTGGAGTCGTTCGCCTATCTGGAGCCGTTCGCCGACGGTTTCCGCAACTATCTGAAGGCCACGACCGAGCAGGCGGCCGAGACGTTGCTGATCGACAAGGCGCAACTGCTGACGCTGACGGCGCCGGAGATGACGGTGCTGGTCGGCGGCATGCGTGCCCTGGACGCCAGCTGGGATGGCAGCCGCCACGGCGTGTTTACCGAGCGTCCGGGTGCGCTGACGACCGACTACTTCGTCAACCTGCTGGACATGGCCTACGAGTGGAAGCCCGCCTCGCCGGAACGCCAGCTGTTCGAAGTGCGCGAGCGCAAGAGCGGCGCGCTCAGGTGGACGGCCACCCGCGTGGACCTGGTGTTCGGCTCCAACTCGGTGCTGCGCGCCCTGTCCGAGGTGTATGCCGCGGCCGATGGCGCCGAGAAGTTCGTGAAGGACTTCGTTGCTGCCTGGACCAAGGTGATGAACCTGGACCGCTTCGACCTGAAGAAGAAGTGATCTTGCTCCCACCGTCGGCGCGCGCGTAGCCGATGCGCCCCTGATGCCAGCCCCCGCGGCCTCTCGCCGCGGGGGCTTTTTCGCGCCATCATCGGCACAAGATGAATCGGCCACCGCGAAGGTGGCCGTTGTGCGGCCCCTTTGTCGCGGAGCGCCTCGCACACCGTCATGGTGACGCGGGGTTGTGACAGGGCGGTGACAATGACGCGCGGGCTCAGACCGACAGTGGGTCCACGTCCACGAGGAAGCGGATCAGGCCGCGCGACTGCGGATGCAAGCGGCACTCGACCAGACGCGGTTGCCAGGCCGCGAGGAAGCGCTGCAGCACCCCGCGCGATGGCGCCTCCACGAGCAGTTGCGCGCGCTCCACGTTGGCCACGCGCTGGATGTTCAGCGGCACCGGCGGGTACAGCGTCACCTCGTCACGGCCGGGCAGGCCCTCGGCCTGGTCGGAGGCCATCTGCAGGAATGCCTGGGCCGTCTGCTGCGTGCGGGCATCGGCGCGCAGCAGGGCCTGGTGGCCGAAGGGCGGCATGGCCGCCGCCTCGCGTTCGGCCAGCTGCTGGGCGGCGAAGGTGGGGTAGTCGTAGGTCTTGAGCGCGTGGAATAGCGGATGGCCTGGATGCCAGGTCTGGATCCACATTTCGCTCTGCCGGCTCTGCACGGCGTCACGCCCGGCGCGTCCGGCAGCCTGCATCAGCAGGGCGAACAGCCGCTCGGGGGCGCGATGGTCGCTGGCGAACAGGCCGGCGTCCACGTTCAGGCCGGCCACCAGCGTGATGCGGCGGAAGTCGTGTCCCTTGGCGATCATCTGCGTACCCACCAGCACATCCACCTCACCGTTGTGCAGCGCATCGAGCTGTGCCTCCAGGCTGCCCTTGTGGCGGGTCGTGTCGGCATCCATGCGGGCGACCCTGGCTGGCGAGCCGTCGGGCCGCCGCACGTGCGACAGCAGTCCGGCAAGCTGTTCTTCCACCTGTTCGGTGCCGCGGCCGATGGGGGCGATGTCCAGGTTGCCGCAATCGGGGCAGGCGCGCGGCACGCGCTGAGTGAAGCCGCAGTGATGGCAGCGCAGCGTGCGGTCGATCTTGTGGAAGACCCGGAAGGCGCTGCAGTGGGGACACTGGCTCTTCCAGGCGCAGGCGTCGCAGGCGAGCACCGGGGAGTAGCCACGGCGGTTGAGCAGCACGAGGCACTGCTCGCCGCGCGCCACACGCTCCTCCATGGCCGCCAGCAGCGGGGGCGAGAGGGTGGCGCCCTTGGGCTGGTGGTTCATGTCCACCAGGCGCAGGCGCGGCAGGCTGCCGCCACCGATGCGGCCCGGCATCTCCAGACGTGCGTAGCGCCCCTGTTCGCTCGCGTGCCAGCTCTCCAGCGAGGGCGTGGCCGAGCCCAGGATCACCTGGCAGCGCCGGCCGCTGTGCTCTGTCTCGGCCTTGGCACGATACACGGCGAGATCGCGCGCCGAATAGCGGGCACCCTCCTGGCTTTTGTAACTGGGGTCGTGCTCCTCGTCCACGACGATGAGGCGCAGGCCCGGCAGGCTGGCAAAAATGGCCATGCGCGTGCCCAGCACGATGCGCGCCTGTCCGGCGTGCGCCGCCAGCCACGCTTGCAGGCGCTGCGCCGGCGTCATGCCGCTGTGCAGGCTAACGACCGAGCCCGCCCCGTGCCGTGCCTCGAAACGGGCGCGAAAGCGCGCCTCCAGCTGCGGTGTCAGGTTGATCTCGGGCACCAGCACCAGCACCTGGGTGGCAGGCCCCTCGTCAAGCACGCGCTCGGTCGCGCGAAGATAGACCTCGGTCTTGCCGCTGCCGGTGGCACCGTAGAGCAGCACCGGCTGGTCGATGCCGGGCAAGGCGTCGAGCACCGCTTGTTGCTCGTCGCTCGGCTCGGGACGGGTGTCGGCCAGGGCCGGGTCGCCGCCGACCGCTTCCCCGGTCTTGGTGCGTTGCTTGTCGAGGCGCTTGAGCCGCCGCCCCAGTTGGGTGCTGTCCAGGTCCCGCAGGGCGGGCGGCAGCACCGACAGCGCCAGTTCGCCCAGGCCGCGCTGGTAGTAGCGTGCGGAAAACGACACCAGCTGGCGCCAGCCGGCCGACAGGGGTGGCAGGCCGTCGAGCACGCCCGACACCGGACGGATCTGTGCCGGGTCCCAGCCCTCCGGCGCCTGTTCCGGCAGTTCCCAGACCACGCCCAGCACCTCGCGCGCGCCCAGCGGCACACGAACCAATGTGCCCGGCGCAAGCGGTTGCTCACACTGGTAGCTCAGGGCATCGCCGAGGCCACTGTAAGCCGGGGTGGCTACCACGATGCTGGGCCAGTAAGTCATAGGTTAGTCGCTTTTCTTCAGCCGTTCTGTCGGAGTCTGGTCTAAGTCGTTGATTTCCAAGTTGTTCCGGCGCTTTCCAGAAAATCTGTGGATAACTTTGTTGATAGTCTGCGAACGTCGCGCTGGAGGCCTTGAAAATCAAGGGCTTGGTTAGATTGCTCAGAAAAAAAGCAGGCGAACTAAGTTGAATAAAATCAATAACTTACGATATGTTGTCCACCGATGTGAGGTGCGGTGCACAACTGGCTGGCCTGGCGCACCGCAGCACAAAATTTGTGCATAAGTGATGGCTGTCAAGCACGGATTTCAGCCATTTTTGTGCTATGGGTGCGCCCGTGCCGTGCCGCGACGACCTTCCCGTTGCCTTTGGCGCGTGCTCAGGCCACAGCCTGACGCAGGCGGCGCGAATGGGCATGCACCGCATCCACCAGCACCTTCACGTGCTCCGGCGGCGTGTGCTGGCTGATGCCGTGGCCGAGATTGAAGATGTGCGTCGGGCCCTGGCCGCTGCCCTGGTGCGGGGTGCCAAAGCTTTCCAGCACGGCGGCCACTTCGCGGTCGATGGCCTCGGGCGGGGCGAACAGCACGTTGGGATCGATGTTGCCCTGCAGGGCCTTGCGGTCGCCCACCAGGGCGCGCGCCTGGCCGAGGTTCACGGTCCAGTCCAGTCCCAGCACGTCGCAGTCGAGCGTCTTCATGTCGGTCAGCCACAGCCCGCCACCCTTGGTGAACACGATGCGCGGGATCACGTTGCCCGCGCTGTCCGAGCCCTTGAGCTGCGCCAGCACGCGCTTCGTGTAGGCCAGTGAAAAGTCCTGGAACTTGCCGTCGGCCAGCACGCCGCCCCAGCTGTCGAAAATCATCACCGCCTGCGCGCCGGCGTCGATCTGCGCGTTCAGGTAGGCGGCCACCGCGTCGGCGTTGATCGCCAGGATGCGGTGCATCAGGTCCGGGCGGCTGTACATCAGGCTCTTGACGGCGCGGTAGTCGTCCGAGCCACCGCCCTCGACCATGTAGCAGGCCAGTGTCCAGGGGCTGCCCGAGAAGCCGATCAGCGGCACCCGGCCATTGAGCGCCTTGCGGATCGACGTGACAGCGTCGAACACGTAGCGCAGCTTGTCCATGTCCGGCACGGCCAGCCTGGCCACGTCGTCCTCGGTGCGCACCGTGCGCGCGAACTTCGGGCCTTCGCCCGCCTGGAACGACAAGCCCAGGCCCATTGCGTCCGGCACGGTCAGGATGTCCGAAAACAGGATGGCCGCGTCCAGCGCATAGCGCTCCAGCGGCTGCAGCGTCACCTCGGTGGCGAAGTCCACATTGGTCGCCAGCCCCATGAACGAGCCGGCCTTCGCACGCGTGGCGCAATACTCGGGTAGGTAGCGCCCGGCCTGGCGCATCAGCCACACCGGCGTGTGGTCGGTGGACTGGCGCAGACAGGCGCGCAGGAAACTGTCGTTCTGGAGGGGGGCAAAGCTCATGGGGGTATCCGGTGCGGGGCTTCAAAAGGAAGCTTGGATTATCCCGCGCGTGACATGAGACCCGGTTTGCGCTGGCTCAGGGTTCAGGGGTGCAGAACTTGCTGCAACCCCAACGCATCCAGCGGACTGGCCGTGCCGCCGGCCGCCACTTTCAGCACATGCGTATAGATCATGGCGCTCGACCCCCGTTTGCGGATCGACAGACAACTTGTGCGACGGGAACACCCAGAACCAGGCCCAGCTTTCGCCCGCGCGTGGGCCAACTGTACCTGCAACCGAGGGACCAGCGCCTTGGGCAACATCACGACCCGGTCCTTGTCCCCCTTGCCGCTGCGCACCACGATGGCGTGGCGGTCAAAATCCACGTCCTTGACGCGCAGACCCAGTGCCTCGCGCAATCGCAACCCGCTGCCGTACAGCAGAGCAGCCAGCAGAGCTTCAGTGCCTGTCATGAGGCCGAGCACCGACTGCACCTCCTGCACCGTCAACACGACCGGTATCCGTTTGCGCTCAGGAGGTCGACCGATCTGCTGCATCCAGGGCAACTCCATGCCCAGCACCTGTCGGTAGAGAAACAGCAGCGCATTCAACGCCTGCCGGTGGGTGGCGGGCGCCACCTGCTTCTCGGTGGCGAGCATGGTCAGAAACCCCTCGACGTCGGTCTGCCCCATCTCGCGCGGATGGCGGAATTCACCGCCGCTGCGAGCGGCCCACAACACAAATGAAATGACTTGGCCCAATAGACGTAGACCTTCTCAGTTTGTAGATTGTAATGCAGGTAGCGGACACGTTCGCGAACCTGATCCAGCAGCCGGGCGGACCTGGGAGGGACCCAGCCGGGTTTATCGGATCTGTTAAGCCTGTTCATGCATCCAGTATTGTGCGCTACAGGCTTGATTTCAAACAAATTTTTGGGATGCTATGAGACTTTGTTTAACGGCAGCGGTTGTGGGTATCCGGCGTTTTGCCGTTTAAATCAAAGTTAGGCGTCGAGGAGGATTTGTGCCTTACAACAAAAAAGCTTGGCAGCGACGATTGGCAGAGCGGAGTGACCTATCCACTCAGGTAGTCCATCTGACGCGAGATGCTGGAAGTCTGAAGTTGGTTGATGTCCTCTACTCGATCCTGAGCGACGGGAAAATCAAGGGAAGCTCCACCCAAGGAGGCTTTATCTGCGGGAAGACACCGGCGGTGTGTTTCCAAGATGCACCGCTCCCTGCTGTATGCCAGAACGTCTTCTTTGAGCAGAAATACAGCGAAGCAATCAAAGGTGCGAAGACGCGATATCGAGCGACTGGCCTCGCGTTCCCAAAGGACTACGCATTTCGGAAGGGGGCTAGACCCGTCGTGTACGACAAGACATCAGAAGCGAAGGCGTATCTTCCAGTCGATCAGCATTGGCGAATCGTGAACTTTGATTTGAGTGACGCCGACGCAATTATCGACTGGACGCACGAGAGGGAGTGGCGTTCACCAGGTGACTTCACCTTTGATGTGAGTGAAGCGACTCTTCTTTTCGTCAACTCGGCGACCTACAAGGCATTTCTCAAGAAGTGCAAAGAGAACCGAACGAATTTTGTTGAACAGGCGAGAGGTGTTGTCGTTATGGACAACCTTCTGTACTAGCTACGACATCTAACAGGCCGTTGAAAAATCCCCCGTCGACGCCCGCGTCTGCCGCTACGATCTGAAGCCATCGGCGAACGACCCAGACGAGGACGATGAGAGGCAACCAAGACTTCCAGGGGGCGATGTTCAGCTACATCAGCCTTGAAGAGCGCGTGCCGCAGACACACCCGCTGCGCAAGTTGCGCGCGGTGGTCGATGCGCTGCTGGCAACCATGCACCGCGAGTTCGAAGCGGTGTATGCCCGCCGTGGCCGCCCCTCGGTGCCGCCGGAGATGCTGCTCAAGGCCTTGCTGCTGCAGATCCTGTTCTCCATCCGCAGCGAGCGCCAACTGGTCGAGGCCATCAACTACAACCTGCTGTACCGCTGGTTCGTGGGCCTGAACATCGAAGACAAGGTCTGGGACCACTCCACCTTCAGCGCCAACCGCGAACGTCTGTTCAACGAAGACCTGGCGCGCGCCTTCTTCGAGCGCGTCAAGCTCAGCGCCCAGTGGGGCAGGCTCACCAGCGACGAACACTTCAGCGTGGACGGCACGCTGATTGAGGCCTGGGCCTTGCACAAGAGCTTCAAGCGCAAGGACGATGACAGCGGCACGCCGCCTGGGCGCAACCCCGAGGTGGACTTCAAAGGGCAGGAGCGCTGCAACGACACCCACGAGAGCACCACGGACGCCGATGCCCGGCTGTTCAAGAAGAGCCCGGGCGACAAGTCCCGCCTGTGCCACATGGGGCACATCCTGATGGAGAACCGTAACGGTCTGATCGTGGATGTCCAGATCACTCACGCCAGCGGCACCGCCGAGCGCGAGGCGGCGCTGGCGATGCTCGGACGCCGGGGCAGCAAAAACAAACGGGCCACGGTCGGGGCCGACAAGGGCTACGACAGCAAGGCCTTCGTCAAGGGCTGCCGCCGGCTTTTGGTCACGCCACACGTGGCGGCCAAGGACAAGCACTCGGCCGTCGATGGCCGCATCAAGCGCCACGAGGGTTACAAGGCCAGTCTGAAGGTGCGCAAGCGCATCGAGGAGGCCTTTGGCTGGATCAAGACGGTGGGCGGTCTGGCCAAGACCAAGCTGATCGGTCAGGCCAAGCTCGCGGGCCAGGCGCTGCTGTGCTTTGCCACCTATAACCTGGTGCGCATGGGCAGTCTGGGCGGCTGGTGGGACGCGCATCATGCGTGAGCCATGGGATACGTGCGCCCGAAACGGGCAAAGCGGCCTGCAAACAGGCCGAAATGGCCCTCGCATTCGTTTCGTAGGCGCGTCTGGGCGGCTCGTTTCTTCGAAATCAGCGTCCCCGGTGCAATCGAAGAACACTTTTTCAACGGCCTGCTAACCCGTCACTGCAGCGAACGGCCTTCCGCCGCCGCTGAACTCCAATGTTAGACCGCAATGGGAGATCTATGAAGTCCTTCCTCAACTGGCTCGCGGCAGCTGCCTCTCTCATCGGGCTATTTTTCACGCTTAGGCCGCCAAGTGGTAATGGTGACCTGTCATCTACTCAGATCGGCATCGTCAGTTTGATTGCATTTATATTCGGTATAGCAGCTTTATCTGAAATTCGAAAGGAGCACCAACGCTCAGGCAAGAAGTATCGAAGTGCAGCCAAAATTAATAGCTACATGCACAAAATGCTTCGCAATAGTGGGAAATGCGAGATCTGCTCCCGCGATGCTAGTTGGATTGCTGACAAGCGGATTTTCCCGCTTTTAGAGGAGAAAGCAGCGCGTGGAGAGTTGACTTTCTTGGTTCACCACTCAACTCCAGAGTTAAAAAGCCTCGCCACCATCGGCGCCGAGGTAATTGAGTACGGACCTGTAGGGTTCGAGCCAGTGACTCGCTTCACGGTGGTTAATGCAGGGAATCCTGCGTCTTCTTATGTTGCTATTGGTCGAAGGAAGCCAAATGAACCGCACATCATCGAGGAGCTAGATTCCTCGCATCCGACGTATTCAATGGCGCGAGACCTCATTCGATCCATTCGGGCAGCTCATGATCAATTTACGAAAAACTAAGAGTCTGCCGCGCGTCACACGTGAGTGGGATGCCATTGCGGAATTGCGTGAGGAACAGATCACGTCAGGTGAAGACCACAGCGCAAACTTCGTCCTCGCTCCGGCCATACTTGGTGCGCTGCCGCGGTCGAAGTCACTAGTCGACATCGGCTGTGGCACTGGTTGGCTAACGGCCCTGGCTTCGCGGCGTGCTGAGTTAGTAGTCGGTGTCGATCCTAGTCCTAATTCTATTGCTATCGCAGAGAAGCTTCATGCCGGTGCATCAATAAGCTATTGGGCAGAGACAGTTGAGCAGTACGCGCGCCGGCGCAAGCGACCAGAGTTCGATACTGCAATCTCAAATATGGCGGCAAGCAGCGCCCCGGATCTACAGCGGTTTTTTTCAGCTTCCAGACGTCTGCTGAAAAATAATGGATTCTTTATATTAACGTTCCCACACCCCTGCTTCTGGCCACTTTACTGGGGTTACGCATCAAATCCTAAATTTCGCTACGAGCGCTCCTTTGCAGTAGAGGGGGAATTCAAGATACGCACGCAAGCTACGCAGATGGTTACCACTCATTTTCATCATCCGTTAGAGCAATATATTTCGTCATTAGCGCGTGCTGGGTTCGAGTTGGAGTCTATGCGCGAGCTATCGGGGCGCGGATTTGAGCTCCCGCGATTCATGCTCGTTACTTCGCGTGCGGTCTAACAATTCATTCAAGCCGAAGCCGCTTCGCGG
>JAEZLX010000071.1 GCA_023415035.1 Pseudomonadota bacterium
CAGGCGTGTTGCCCGCCGTGCCTGGCCTGCTGGGCCTGCCGCGCGACTACCTGATCGGCCAGCTCGGCGCCTGGCAGACCGGCCTGCGCCAGGCTTTCGAGCCTGACTGCATGGCGCGTGTGGCGCGCCAGCTCTCGCCCGATGACGTGTCCGCCGTGGCGAGCTGGCTGGCTTCGCAACCGGTACCGGGCAACGCCCATCCGCAGCCGTCCCTGGCGCAGGCCATGCCCATGGAGTGCGGACTGACGCCGCCCCGGCGGGGAGGTGCGCGATGAGCCGCATCCTGCTCCGCATCGCTCTGGTGTTCGTGGCCTGCGTGTTGGTGTTGCTGGCGCTCGTTGGCCGGCAGCTCATGGCACCCGCCCTGCCGCCGGTGCCGGAAGGCGAGCAGCCGGCTCCGTCCGCCGAACAGGTGGCGCGAGGTGCCTACCTGGCCGGGGCCGGCAACTGCATGGCGTGCCACACCGCGCGCGGGGGCGAACCCTACGCGGGTGGCCATGTGGTGAACACGCCCTTTGGCAACCTGGTGGCCGGCAATCTCACACCCGACCGCGAGACCGGCATCGGTGCCTGGTCCGCCGAGGCCTTCCGGCGAGCGCTGCACGAAGGGATCTCGCGTGACGGTCGCCTGCTGTACCCGGCCTTCCCTTACGCCCACACCACGCGGCTGACGGACGAGGACGCGGACGCGCTGTTTGCCTACCTGCACAGCCTGCCAGCGGTGCAGCGCCAGGTCGAGCCGCACACCCTGCGCTTCCCCTACGGCACGCAGGCAGCGCTGGCCGTGTGGCGCCTGCTGAACTTTGAATCAGGCCGTCAGGTGGCGGATGCCTCGCGCGATGCCCAGTGGAACCGCGGGGCCTATCTGGTGGAGGGCGTGGCCCATTGCGCCGCCTGCCACAGCGGGCGCGATGCGCTGGGCGGTGTCGCGTCCCCGTGGGCTGGGGGGCTGATGCCCGATGGCCGCTGGTACGCGCCGTCGTTGCTCGATCCGGCCGAGGCCGGGGTGCAGGAGTGGCCGGCCGAGCGGGTGGTGGCCCTGTTGCGCGATGGCAGCGTCGAGGGCGCCACCGTCATGGGGCCGATGGCCGAGGCCGTCTTCCACGGCACAGCGCATTTGGCCGAGGAAGACCTGCGCGCGATGGCGACCTACCTCCGTGCCCTGCCCGTGAAGCGGTCAGGCAAGTCCGGCTTCCGATCTGCCGACGTGGACCAGATGGCGCTGGGTGGGCGCCTCTACGAGCAGCACTGCGCCGACTGCCACGGCGCGCAGGGCCAGGGCGCGCCGAACGCCTACCTGCCGCTGGCCGGCAACCGCGCGGTGGGCATGGATTCGCCCGTGAACACCCTGCAGGCGATCCTCAGCGGGGGCTTCCCGCCTTCGACGGCGGCCCATCCGCAGCCTTACGGCATGCCACCGTTCCGCCCCTTGCTGTCCGATAGGGAAATCGCGGCCGTGGCGACCTACGTGCGCCAGTCCTGGGGCAACCGCGCGCCAGCCGTGTCGCCGCTGGACGTGCAGCGCGTGCGCTGATGCACTGACCGCCGCGCTGCAGGCGGTCAACCGGTCAGCCGGGCCAGCAGCGACTCGCCCCATTCCCAGGGGCCGATGAGGGTAACGGTCATGGTCTGCCAGCCGTCGTCCTCGTGCTGCTGAACGTCGATGTCCCAGACGCCGTGTCCGTCCAGCGGACCGCGCGGGCCGGGGCTGTCCGTTTCGGCGGCGGAGACCAGCGCATCGATCTCCGCGCGCACCTGTGCCAGATCGTCGGCGCGCACGCTGGCGACAGCCTCCCAGCTGCCGAGGCCCTCGCCGTCGTCGCTGGCATCGAAGATCAGATACTGCATTGTCATGGGCGGTGTCCGGGCCGGAAATGGAAAAGGGAGCGCCGGGCAGGGCGCTCCCTGGATTCAGACTCGATTGTGCGTCAGGCCTGGGCCTTGACCTTCAGGCGCCAGGCGTGCAGCAGCGGCTCGGTGTAACCGCTGGGCTGTTCCTTGCCCTTGAACACGAGATCCAGCGCGGCCTGGTAGGCACTGCTCGTCTTCGCGTTGCCGGCCATGGGGCGGTAGTTCGGGTCGCCGGCGTTCTGACGGTCCACCTTGGCGGCCATGCGCTCGAAGGTGTCACGCACCTGCTGCTCGGTGACGATGCCGTGGTGCAGCCAGTTGGCCACGTGCTGGCTGGAAATGCGCAGCGTGGCGCGGTCTTCCATCAGGCCGATGTCGTTGATGTCGGGCACCTTGGAGCAGCCCACGCCCTGGTCCACCCAGCGCACCACGTAGCCCAGGATGCCCTGGATGTTGTTGTCCAGCTCGGCCTGCTTCTCGGCTTCCGTCCAGTCGGGGTTGACGCTCACGGGCACCGTCAGCAGGGCGGTGAGCAGGTCGTCGCGCAGCTTGTCGGCCTTGATCTTTTCCATGTCCTTCTGCACGTCGGAGACCAGCACCTGGTGGTAGTGCAGCGCGTGCAGCGTGGCGCCGGTGGGCGAGGGCACCCAGGCGGTGTTGGCGCCGGCCAGGGGGTGCGCGATCTTCTGCTCCAGCATGGCCTTCATCAGGTCGGGCATGGCCCACATGCCCTTGCCGATCTGCGCCTTGCCGCGCAGGCCGCAGGCCAGGCCCACCAGCACGTTGTTGCGTTCGTAGGCCTGGATCCAGGTGCTGGTCTTCATGTCGCCCTTACGGATCATCGGGCCGGCCAGCATGGCGGTGTGCATCTCGTCGCCGGTGCGGTCCAAGAAGCCGGTGTTGATGAAGGCCACGCGGCTGGCGGCGGCGGCGATGCAGGCCTTGAGGTTGACCGAGGTGCGGCGCTCCTCGTCCATGATGCCGAGCTTGACCGTGTCCTGCGGCAGGCCCAGCACCTGCTCGACGCGGCTGAACAGCTCGGCCGAGAAGGCGACTTCGGCCGGTCCGTGCATCTTGGGCTTGACGATGTAGACCGAGCCCTTGCGCGAGTTGCGGATCGCGTCCTTGCGGGTCTTCTTCAGGTCGTGGATCGCAATGGTGGTCGTGATCATCGCGTCCATGATGCCTTCGGGAATTTCCTTGCCTTCGTCGCCCCAGAGGATGGCCGGGTTGGTCATCAGGTGACCGACATTGCGCACGAACATGAGCGAGCGGCCGTGCAGGCTCAGCTTGCGGCCGGCGGGCGTGACGTACTCGCGGTCGGGGTTGAGACCGCGCGTCATGAGCCTGCCGCCCTTCTCGAATGACTCGGTCAGCGTGCCCTGCAGGATGCCCAGCCAGTTGCTGTAGGCCAGCACCTTGTCCTCGGCGTCGACGGCAGCCACCGAATCCTCTAGGTCGAGGATGGTGGACAGCGCGGCCTCGATCGCCAGGTCGCTCACACCGGCAGGGTCGGTCTTGCCGATCGGCGTGTCGGGGCGGATCTGGATCTCCAGGTGCAGGCCGTTGTGCCTGAGCAGCACGGCACTCGGCTTCCTGGCTTCACCCTGGTAGCCGATGAACTGGGCCGGTTCCTGCAGCCTGGAGGTCTTGCCGTCGGCCAGCGTCACCACCAGCTCGCCATCCTTGTTGACCTTGTAGGCGGTCGAGCCCACGTGCGAGCCCTTTTTCAGCGGGGCGCAGCGGTCGAGCACGTGGCGGCAGTACTCGATGACCTTGGCGCCGCGTTTGGGGTTGTAGCCGCCCTTTTTGCCGACCTTGCCGCAGCCCTTGTCTTCGGAGATGACGTCGGTGCCGTAGAGCGCGTCGTACAGCGAGCCCCAGCGAGCATTGGCGGCGTTCAGCGCATAGCGGGCGTTGAGGATGGGCACCACCAGCTGCGGTCCGGCCTGCGTGGCCAGTTCCTCGTCCACGTTCTTCGTCGTGGCCTTGACCTTGCCGGGATCGGGCACGAGGTAACCGATGGTCTCCAGGAACTTGCGGTAGCCGGCCATGTCGCGGATCGGGCCAGGGTTGGCACTGTGCCATTTGTCCAGCTCCGCCTGCAGGCGGTCGCGCTCGGCCAGCAGCGCGGCATTGCGCGGCGCGAGGTCGGCCACGATGGCGTCAAACCCCTTCCAGAAGGCGGCGCTGGCCACACCGGTGCCGGGCAGCACGCGCTGTTCGATGAAGTCGTAGAGCTCTTTGGCGACCTGCAGGCCGTGGATGCGGATGCGTTCTGTCATGGAAGACTCCTTGGGGACAAATGGAAAAAAAACGGTGTTGGTGGTTCAGTCGAAGAAGGCCAGCACCTCGCGCAGGCTGGAGCCGGCGCGGGTGGGGGGCGTGTCCAGCTCCTCGAAGGGCAGGCTCTGGCGGTCCACCCACAGCGTGCGGTAGCCATGCCAGGTCGCGCCGAGCGCGTCCCAGGCGTTGCTGCTGACAAAGACGATCTGCGAGGCCTTGAGTCCGGTGGCCTGCTCGCCCAGGGCGTAGGCCTGCGGGTGAGTCTTGAACACGCGCACCGCGTCGCAGCTGAGGATGTGGTCCAGCAGGCCGTCCAGGCCCGCGCTGCGCACGGCGATGCGCAGCATGTCCGGGTCGCCGTTGCTCAGGATGCCGGTGGTGATGCTGCGTGTCTTCAGGGTCTGCAGCACCTCGCGGGTGTCGGGGAAGGCGGACAGGTGCCGGTACTGGTTCATCAGCTGAGCCGCGCGTGCCTCGAAGGTCGGCCAGTCCTGTCGCGCGGCGGGCACCAGGGCCTTGATCGACCAGCGCAGCGAGGCTTCGGTCAGCGCCCAGAAGGGCCGGTAGTGAGCGCCATGGCCGCTGGTGGTCACCAGCCGCGTGTATTCGATCTGCTTGTCGCGCCACAGGCGCGCAAGCAGAGTCCCCTGGCCGGGAAACAGCTGCTCGGCCAGCAGCGAGACGCTGTACACGTCGAACAGCGTGCCATAGGCGTCGAAGAGAACGGCGCGGGGATGGTCCATGGGTTCACTGTATTCCATACATCAACGTCCATTGAACGCACGAATGCCAAAAGATCAGTGACTTTTTTGTGGGTAATGCAGGGCGTTGCCAGAAAACCGCGCCGTGGGCGACCCATCCTGTTTCAGGTATGGAGGGTTGCGGAAATATGTGTGTACAAATATAATTCGATCAAGCATATTCATGTTTCATGACGCCGGCCCTCTCTGTCGAGGGTTGGGTGCCGCCTGCGGCGGCCAGCGTCCGGTGGTCTGCGACTGCCTTCGTGCCCGTGCCCCGCGCGCGGGATCACCCCGACATCCCCGATCAGCAGGAGGAATCCATGAACGCTTCACCGCTCCGCATCACCGTGGGCGCCTGTTTTGGCGCCGCGCTTCTTGCACTGGCTGCCTGTGGCCAGGACAGCCGCGACACGTCCACGCCGGCGGCATCTGCCGACGCGCCGTCCCAGGCCGCCACCTGCGGCAAAGTCACCGTGGCCACGATGAACTGGCAGTCCGCCGAGGTGCTGGCCAGCATCGACCGCTTCATCATGACCCACGGCTATGGCTGCGAGGTCGAGATCGTGCCGGGCGACACCATGCCGACCCTGACCTCCATGATGGAAAAGGGCCAGCCCGACGTGGCGCCCGAAGCCTGGATCAACGCCGTTCGCGAGCCGCTTGAGGCGGCCGTGAAGGAAGGCAAGCTGCACTACGCCGCGCGAGCGCTCAGCGACGGTGGCGTCGAAGGCTGGTGGATTCCGAAGTACCTGGCCGACGCGCACCCCGAGATCAAGACGATCGATGACGCGCTGGCGCGTCCTGACCTGTTCCCGGCGCCCGAGCAGAAGGGCAAGGGCGCGGTGCACAACTGTCCCTCCGGCTGGAATTGCCAGATCACGACCGAGAACGCCTTCAAGGCCTGGGACGCGGCCTCGAAGAACTTCGTGCTGCTGGATACCGGTTCGGCGGCCGGTCTGGACGGCTCCATCGCCAAGGCCTATGAACGCCGGGAAGGCTGGCTGGGCTACTACTGGGCGCCGACCTCCATCCTGGGCAAGTACGACATGGTGCGCCTGGACGCCGGCGTGCCGCTGGACCGCGAGGCCTTCGACAGCTGCAACAGCCGCGCCTGCGACAAGCCCAGCAAGACGGACTGGCCGCGCGCCGAGGTCATCACCGTGGTGACCGACCGCTTCAAGAACGCGGGCGGTCCGGCTTATGAATACCTCACGCAGCGCAGCTGGAACAACGACACCGTCAACAAGCTGCTGGCCTGGATGAGCGACAACCAGGCCACGGGTGACGACGGCGCGCGCCACTTCCTGCGCAACAGTCCCGAGGTGTGGACGCCCTGGGTCACGCCCGACGCGGCGGACAAGATCAAGACGGCGCTTTGATGGCAGGGGCTGCCGACATGGACTGGTTCAAGCGGTTTCCGGCGATGGGCACCGATGCCCTGAGCGCCCTGCGCCGGACCATCGACGAGGCTTTTCGCGGGTTCACGCGCGAGCACGGCGCGGCGCTGGAGCAGGTGTTCCTGCCGCTGCGCGAGTTCCTGCTGTTTTCCGAGCGCCTGCTCACGCACTCGCCCTGGCCGGTGGTGCTCGGCGTGATCGCACTCGTGGTCTGGCTGGCCACGCGCAGTTGGAAGGTGGTGCTGGGCGCCGTGGCCACGCTGCTGGTCATCGGCTACTTCGGCATGTGGGACGACACCATGAAGACCATCTCGATGATCTTCGTGTGCACGGTGGTCGCGCTCGTGCTGGGGCTGCCGCTGGGCATCCTCATGAGCCGCTCCGACCGCCTGCAGCGCATCGTCAACCCGGTGCTCGACATCATGCAGACGATGCCCAGCTTCGTGTACCTGATTCCGGTGGTGATGCTGCTGGGCATCGGTCGCGTGCCGGGGCTGATCGCCGTGGTGATCTACGCCATTCCGCCGGTGATCCGCTTCACCAACCTGGGCATCCGGCTGGTCGACAAGGACCTGCTGGAGGCGGCCGACGCCTTCGGCAGCTCGGCCTGGCAGAAGATGCGCCAGGTGCAGCTGCCGCTGGCGCTGCCGACCATCATGGCGGGCGTGAACCAGACCATCATGCTGTCGCTGGCCATGGTCGTGATTGCGGCCATGATCGGGGTGCAGGGCCTGGGCCAGCCGGTGCTGCGCGCGATCTCGAACCAGTACTTCACCATGGGCGTGTTCAACGGTCTGGCCATCGTGGGCATCGCCATCATCTTCGACCGCGCTTCGCAGGCCTATGGCAAGCGCCTGCAAAAACATCTGGAGGTCCGGCATGGCTGACACAGGCAACCAGCCCGTGGCGCCGGCCAGCACGCCGGCGGCCACGGGCATCCGCATCCGCAATCTCTACAAGATATTCGGTCCCGCGCCAGAAAAGTTCCTGCCGCTGGTGCAGCAGGGCATGAGCAAGCAGGAGCTGCGCGACCAGCACGGTCACGTGCTGGGCCTGCGCGACATCAGCATCGACATGCCCGCCGGCGGCATCCAGGTCGTCATGGGCCTGTCGGGTTCGGGCAAGAGCACGCTGATCCGCCACATCAACCGGCTGATCGACCCGACAGCGGGCGAGGTGCTGGTGCAGGTGGGCGGACAGGAGGTGGACGTCGTCAAGATGTCGCCCTCCGCGCTGCGGCAATTCCGGCGCGAGCAGACCGCGATGGTGTTCCAGAAGTTCGCGCTGTTCCCGCACCTGACGGTGCTGGAGAACACCGAGTACGGCCTGCAGGTGCAGGGCGTTGCCCGTCGCCAGCGGCGCGAAAGCGCCATGCGCTGGATCGAGCGCGTGGGCCTCAAAGGCTATGAGGACAGTTACCCCAACCAGCTCTCGGGCGGCATGCAGCAGCGCGTGGGCCTGGCGCGGGCGCTGACCAACGACGCGCCCATCCTGCTCATGGACGAGGCTTACTCGGCGCTGGACCCGCTGATCCGCTCGGACATGCAGGGCGTTCTGCTGGACCTGCAACAGGAAATCGGCAAAACGATCGTGTTCATCACGCACGACCTCGAAGAGGCGCTGCGCCTGGGCGACCGCATCGCGATCCTGCGCGATGGCGAGGTGGTGCAGCAGGGCACGGGCCAGCAGATCGTGCTGCAGCCGGCCGATGACTACATCGCCAACTTCGTCAAGGACGTCAACCGCGGACGCGTGATCCGCTGCCGGACCCTGATGCAGCCCGGCGCGCCCGTGCAGGGGCCCACGGTGGACGCGAGTGTGGTGATCGAGGAGGCCGCGCGCGTGCTCAGCGCCGAGAACTGCGAAGCCGCCAACGTGGTCAACAGCCGTGGCCGGCACCTGGGCGTGGTGAGCCTGTCGGACATCATCGGCGCGATGGTGCCGCCGGCGGCGGCCACCGCCGAGGCCGCCTGAGGCCCCGGCCTCAGAGTTCGGCCAGCGGCGTGCGCGCCCCGGCTGCGGCCGGGTCCAGCACCTTCAGCAGTGTGCCCAGGTGCTGGTGCAGCTGGCGCAGCGTCTTGGGCGGCAGCTGCTGCAGGGCGGCGGGCAGCACGCCTTCATGGGGGCCGGGCGCGCTGCGCAGCAGCGCCAGACCCGCATCCGTCACGCGCAGCAGCACGTTGCGCCGGTCTTCCAGCGAGCGGTCCGAGACCACCAGCGACTTGCGCAGCAGCTGGCGAACCAGGTTGCTGGCGGTCGAGGGGTGGATGTCCATGCGCTGGGCCAGGTCCGAGACGCCCAGACCCGGGTCGCGCTCGATTTCGGCCAGCGCCCAGAGCTGGGCGCCGCCGATGCCCACGCGGCGTTCGACCTCCAGGAAATGGTGTCGCACCTCGCCGAAGACGAGGCGGAACTGGCGCAGCACCTGGGCGGCGATCTGCTGCTGGTCAGAGGTGGGAGAAAGCAGGGTGGACATGATGGCAATCGGCTACCCCGCCATCATGCCTGAAGCCCGATGACCTTGGGCCCGGTGGGCGCGTGTACCATCCCCGGACGTGGACAAGCTCAAGCAACTGGAGACCTTTGTTGCCGTCGCGACGCGCGGCAGCCTGACGGCGGCGGCCAAGGCCGAGGGGGTGGCGCCGGCCATCATCGGGCGCCGGCTCGACGGGCTGGAATCGCGCCTGGGCGTCAAGCTCATGGTGCGCACCACGCGCCGCATCACCCTCACGCACGAAGGCTCTGCCTTTCTCGAAGACTGCCAGCGCCTGCTGGCCGATCTGGCCAATGCCGAGGCCAGCGTCAGCGCGGGCGGTGTGAAGGCCAGCGGCCATCTGCGCATCACCGCGCCGGCCGGCTTCGGGCGCCGCCACGTCGCGCCGCTGGTGCCACGTTTTCGTGAGCTGCACCCGGAAGTCACCATCTCGCTCAACCTCAGCGACCGTGTCGTGGACGTGGCCGGTGAGGGCTTCGACTGCGCCGTGCGCGTGGGCGACCTGCCCGATTCGTCATTGGTGAGAGTTCGCCTGGCCGACAACCGGCGCCTGTGCGTGGCCACGCCGCGCTACCTGCAGCAGTACGGCCGGCCGCAAACCCCTGCCGAACTCTCGCGTTTTGACTGCCTGACGCTGTCGTCGGACGCGTCGCAAACGCGTGGCTGGGCCTTCTCCGTACCGCGCGAGGGCGCCGCCAGCGATGAGCGCGAACTGGTATACCTGCGCCCGGGCGGACCGCTGGACTGCTCCGATGGCCAGGTGCTGCACGCATGGTGTCTTGCCGGTTATGGCATAGCCTGGCGCAGCACCTGGGAGGTTGAGGCCGACATCGCCGCCGGACGCCTGGTCACCGTGCTCGACGAATTCGCGGCGCCGCCCAACGGCATTTATGCCGTGTTCCCGCAGCGCAAGCACCTGGCGCTGCGCGTGCGGCTGTGGATCGACTTCCTCAAGCACCACTACGCGCAGCCGGACTTCTGGCGCGGTGATGGCATGGCCTCATCCCGTGACGGTTGACGCCATCCATGCTGCCGGCACACGAATCGGCATGGACAGCAGTATCTGACCCATGCCCTTGCCGAGAGCGTCGTTGCGCAGGGAAGCCATGCCGCCGCCGCCCAGGGCTCGCTCGCAGACGAAATTGAAGGCATGGATTCCCGGGACTTCATGGCGAACGACCGGGCCTTCTACCAGGTGGGCGAGGTGCGCCGCGACGCGCTCTGGCGTCAGCTGCGTGCGCAGCAGCGGAAGCCATTCGGGGCGGCGCGCGATGACGCCGATGTTCGACGTGTCTCCCTTGTCGCCGGAGCGCGCCCACGCAAGACGGATCAGGGGCACCTCGACAGAAGGTCCTTCGGCTGCCTCCTCCGGCGGACACGCGCTGTCCTCGGGCGGTGATCCCGCTTCGGCTTGTGCCGCAGCGGGTACAGCCTCGGGCAGGTCGATGGCGACGCCGTCCATACGGACTTTCGGCGCCAGGCATTCCTTTTCCAGCAGGAAGGCAAACTGCCGGATCAGCGGGGAAACACCGGCCCGTCCGCCCGCACCAGTCGTGCCCGGTGCCCATGACGTACCCGCGGGGGCGATTTCGCGCGTCAGAATTTCCAGTGCGGCCTTGTCGGGGTGACGC
>JAEZLX010000113.1 GCA_023415035.1 Pseudomonadota bacterium
CCTGCGCCCGCCCATCGTGGCCATCTACCACTTTGCGCGCACGGCCGACGACGTGGCCGATGAAGGCGACGCGCCCGCCGATCAGCGCCTGGCCCTGCTGGCGGCGCTGCGCACCGACCTGCACGCCGCCGCGCAGGGCCGGTGGCAGGACAGCGCCTGGCCCCAGGTCTTCGGTCCGCTGGCCCAAGCCATCGCGCAGCATGCAATACCCGTGCCCTTGCTGGACGACCTGCTGCGCGCCTTCGAGCAGGACGTGCGCCACACTGCCAGCGGCCACCGCTACGCCGGCCTGGACGAGCTGCTGGACTACTGCCGCCTCTCGGCCAACCCGGTGGGCCGGCTGCTGCTGCACCTGTACGGCATTGGCGACGGGGACGCCCTGCGGCAGTCCGACGCCATCTGCAGCGCCCTGCAGCTGATCAACTTCTGGCAGGACATCTCGCGCGACCACGCCCGGGGGCGCCACTACCTGCCCGCCGACGTGCTGGCGCGACACGGCGTCGGCATCAGCGACTTCACTCCGGACCAAGACAACATGCAGTGTGCCGCCGTCGTGCGCGAACTCTGCGAGGACGCGCGCCGGCGCATGCTGGCCGGCGCCCCGCTGGCCACCCGCGTGCCGGGACGCGCGGGCTGGGAGCTGCGGCTCGTCGTGCAGGGCGGGTTGCGCATCCTCGACCACTGCGCCTCGCTGGGCTGGCGCACCTGGCGCGTGCGCCCGCAACTGGGCAAGGCCGACCTGCCGGTGCTGCTGTGGCGCGCACTGCGCCAGCCGCACGGTCGGCCGGGCTGATTACACTCGGGCCAAACTGCCTGAGACATGAGCCCCGACGAATACGCCCAGCAAAAAGCCGCCGCCTCGGGCAGCAGCTTCTATTACGCCTTCCTGTTCCTGCCTGCGGAGCGCCGTTCGGCCATCACCGCCTTCTATGCCTTCTGCCGCGAGGTGGACGACGTGGTGGACGAGGTTCACGACCCCGGTGTCGCGCAAGCCAAGCTGGCCTGGTGGCGCCAGGAAGTGATGCAGACCTTTGCCGGCCAGCCCACGCACCCCGCCACCCAGGCGCTGGCGCCGCACTGCCCCGTCTATGGCATCGAGGCGCGGCACCTGCTGGCCGTGATCGATGGCTGCCAGATGGACCTGGACCAGAACCGGTATCTGGATTTCGCGAACCTGACGCAGTATTGCCACCTCGTGGCCGGTGTGGTGGGTGAAGTGGCCGCGCTCATCTTCGGCCAGACCCAAGCGGCCACCACCGAGTACGCCCACCGCCTGGGACTGGCCGTCCAGCTCACCAACATCATCCGCGACGTGGGCGAGGATGCGGTGCGCGGGCGCATCTACCTGCCCGTCAACGAACTGCAGCGCTTCGACCTGAAGGCGCACGAGCTGCTCAAACGCGGCGCCGCGCCGGGCACAGATCCGAAGGATTTCGAGCGGCGTTTCCGCGCCCTGATGGACTTCCAGTGCCAGCGCGCGCTCGCCATCTACGACGAAGCGCTGGCCTTGCTGCCCGTCCAGGACCGCCGCTCACAGAAGCCGGGGCTCATGATGGCCAGCATCTACCGCACGCTGCTGCGGGAGATCGCCGCCGACCCCATGCTGGTGCTCACGCGCCGCGTGAGCCTGACGCCGCTGCGCAAGTTCTGGCTTGCCTGGAAGGTGCAGGCGCTGGGTCGCCTGTGATCGAGGCCGCCGCGCGATGAAGATTGCCGTGGTCGGGTCTGGCTGGGCGGGCATGTCTGCCGCCGTGCACGCAACCCGCCGCGGCCACGCGGTCACCGTGTTCGAGGCCTCGCGCCAGCTCGGCGGACGCGCGCGGGCGCTGGTGCTGGAGCGCCCGGACGGCGCACCGCTGACACTGGACAACGGGCAGCACATCCTCATCGGCGCCTATGGCGAAACCCTGGCCCTGATGGAGTCCGTCGGCGTGGTGCTGGCGGACGCGCTGCTGGCCCTGCCACTGGGCCTGCCCTACCCGGACGGCCTCGGACTCCAGACGCCAGGCTGGGCCGCGGCATGGCCCGCGCCTCTGGATGCCCTGGCCGCCATTGCCACCGCCCGTGGCTGGACCTGGGGCGACCGCGCCTCACTGCTGCGCCAGGCGCTGGCATGGCGCCTGCAGGGCTTCCGCTGCGGCAGCAGCGATACAGCCGCCCAGGTCTGCCCGCTGCTGACCCCGCGCGCGACGCAGGAACTGATCGAGCCCCTGTGCGTGTCGGCCCTGAACCTGCCCCCGGCCCAGGCCGATGGCCAGGTCTTCCTCAACGTCATGCGCGACGCGCTCTTCGGGCGCGGATACCGTGGCCGCCCGCCAGCCCAGCTGCTGCTGCCACAACAGGATCTGACATCGCTGCTGCCGCAGCAGGCAGCCCGGTGGCTGACATCACAAGGCAGCCAGGTGATCACCAGCGCCCGGGTCACATCCTTGCGCCCGGATCGTCACGGCTGGCGGCTGGCGGTAGCCCGACAGGACTGGCACGACGAAGAGTCCTTCGACTCCGTGATCTGGGCCACGGCAGCTTCGCCCGCAGCACAAGCCATGACCGATGTTGCCCATCAGGTGCAAGGCTCACTGGCCACGCAACTGGTCACGTGGAGCCGCACCGCCGGCGTGATCCCGCACACGGCCATTGCCACCACCTACGTCTGGTCACCCGGCGCGCGACTTGCCGCCCCCATGCTGGCCTTGCGGCCCGGTCCTGCCGGCCCGGACCTGTCGGCCCAGTTCGTGTTCGACCGCCACCAGCTCCATCCGGCAAACCCGGCCATGGAAGGCGTACTGGCTTTCGTCACCAGTGCCAGCCCTGCCGACCGCGAGGCGCTGGAGCAAGGCGTGCTCGCGCAGGCCGCCAGGCAACTGGGACTGCAACAGCTGCAACCGATCCGCACGGTGATCGAGCGCCGCGCGACCTTTGCCTGCATACCCGGTCTGCGCCGGCCACCGGCAACCATCGCACCGGGCCTGCTGGCCGCGGGCGACTACATCGCCGGCCCCTACCCCGCCACCCTTGAGGGTGCGGTCCGCAGCGGACAGCAGGCAGCCTTGAGCCTGCCCTGACAGCCCCAACCACAGGATGGAGATCGCACCATGACCGATCCAGCCCGTCTTCTTCCCTCGCAGCTGCGCCTGACGGTCGATCCGGCCAGTCTGGGTTTTGCCGACACCAGCGAGCTGCACGTGACATCCCTGCCCTGGATCGGCCAGGAGCGTGCCGAGCAGGCGGCCCGTTTCGGCCTGCTGATGGACAACCCCGACTACAACCTGTTCGTCCTGGGCGAAGTCGGCAGTGGGCGCTCATCCTTGCTGCGTGAGCTGACGCACGCCGTGGCCGCAGAGCGGCCCGTGCCACCAGACCTGTGCTACCTGCACAACTTCGACAACCCGGAGCGGCCACGCGCCCTGCGCATGCCAGCCGGACAGGGCCGCGAGCTGCGCCAGCTCATGCAGCGCCTGTGCCGCACGCTGCAGACCGAAATTCCCCAGCGCCTGGCGCGCGACGACTTCAAGGCAGAGAGCGAGCGCCTGCAGGACACCTGCAAGGACGAGGAAAACATGGCCTTTGCCGAACTGGAGCAGTTCGCCGAGGCGCGCAACTTCAACCTGTTTCGTGAATCGGGTCACCTGGTCTTCACCCTCGTGGGCGACAACGGCAATGCCCTGACCGCCAATGAGGCCCGCACCCTGCCTCGCGAGCGCCGCGCCGAGATCAGCAAGGCCGAAAGCGAGTTGCGCGAGCAGATTTCGCACTTCCTCGAGAAGACCCGTTCGATGGCCCGGGTGATGAACGATGCCCTGGCCGCGTTGCGGCGGCAGGTCATCAAGCCCTTGCTGGATCATGAGTTTCAGGAGATCCGCGTCCGCCTCAAGAAGCAGATCAAGGACAGCGTCAAGCTCGGGGGCTATCTGGAACAGGTGGCCCACGACATTCTGGAGCACGTCGAGCTGTTCGTGGCACAAGAGACGGACGACGAGGAACGGCAACAGGCGCTCGAGTCGCTACTGGCCCAGTACCAGGTCAATCTGGTGGTGGACAACAGCGCATTGCGGGGCGCACCGGTCATCGTCGAAGACAATCCCACGCCGCATGCGCTGTTTGGCAGCGTCGACTACGAGGCCGAAGAAAATGTCCTGCACACCGATTTCTCCCGCATCCGCGCCGGCAGCGTGCTGCGCGCCCACGGCGGCTACCTGATCATTCAGCTGCGTGACCTGCTGGCCGAGGATCTGGCCTGGGAGAAGCTGCGCCGGTTCCTGCGCAGCGGCCGCGTCCAGATCGAGGAACCGGGCATGGGCCTGATGCCGATTCCGGCGGTATCCCTGCGGCCCGAATCGGTGGACGCGGACATCAAGATCGTGCTCATCGGATCGGTCAGGCAGTACTACGAGCTGCAGAAGGCCGATCCCGAATTCGCCCGGCGTTTTCGCGTCAAGGTGGATTTTGCCGAGAGCTTCCGGGCCACCGAGGACACGCGCAGGGCCACCGCGCTTTTCGTGGCACACACCTGCAAGCGCCGTGGCCTGCCGCCACTCGCGGCCGATGCCGTGGCGGCGCTGATCGAGGACTCGCACCGCCAGGCCGACGACCAGGCGCGCCAGAGCGCGCTGTTTGGCCGCACCGAGGCCCTGGTGGTCGAAGGATCGGCACTGTGCCGGGAACGCGGTGGCACCGTGGTCGAGGCGCGCGACATCCGCGCCGCGCTGTCGTCCCGGCGTCTGCGCCACGGCTACCCGGAGGAGCGTCTCCTGGAGTCGATCGCTGAAGGCGAGCGCCTGATCGCGCTTTGCGGCTGCCGCGTCGGCCAGATCAATGGCCTGACCCAGATCGACCTGGGCGACTGGCGCTTTGGCCTGCCGGTACGCGTGAGCGCACGCACCCACGCCGGTGGCCAGGGACTGCTGAACATCGAGCGCGAGGTCGAGATGTCCGGCCCCATCCACGACAAGGGAGTGCTGATCCTGCACAGCTACCTGATCTCCCTGTTCAGCCATCTGGCGCCACTGGCGCTCAATGCCTCCATCGTGTTCGAGCAGGAGTACGACGGCGTCGAGGGCGATTCGGCCTCGTGTGCCGAACTGTTTGCCCTGCTCTCGTCCCTGTCAGGCGTACCTCTGCGGCAGGGCATCGCAGTCACGGGCGCGCTGAACCAGCATGGCGAGGTGCTTCCCGTGGGCGGCATCAACGAAAAAATCGAAGGCTGGTTCCGCGTGTGCGAGGCGACCGGTCTCGACGGACAGCAGGGTGTGCTGCTGCCACGCCGCAACCTGCGGCACCTCATGCTGGATCCGGTCGTGGTCGATGCCGTCGCCGCCGGGCGCTTTCACATCTATAC
The DNA here is from genome assembly GCA_023415035.1 of Pseudomonadota bacterium. Taxonomy (GTDB): domain Bacteria; phylum Pseudomonadota; class Gammaproteobacteria; order Burkholderiales; family Burkholderiaceae_C; genus Hydrogenophaga. The sequence continues at coordinate 5,336 of JAEZLX010000113.1, forward strand.
CGCCAGCCATGCCGGCGAGGGGCTGGCCCTGCTGACCGGCATGCCCAGTGGCATCGGCGATCCTGTCACGACGCAAGGGCCCTACCCCGCCGGCAGCGTGCTCAGCCGCTGCGAGGCACAGCTGCGGCAGTTCCGTGAAGCATGCAGGGCCGCCATCCGCGGAATGCCAGGCGACTGCCCCTGACGGACTTGTGCCGTCTCCCGGGGAACCATGCGTTCCTGCAGCCCTCCCATGGCTGTTGAACCACCCGAGAAAAGGAGATGACTGTTCCATGTCCGAAAGCACCCAGACCATCCGCCATGCGCTGGCCATCGCGGCCAGCTCAATCCTGATGCTGCACAGCGGTCTTGCCCAGGCCCAGACCATGGTCAGCGTCAACGCCAGCACGCTGAACATGCGCGAAGGCCCTGGCACCCGTCATCCTGTGCTGTGGTCACTCAGCCGGGGCTACCCGCTAAGCGTCGTCTCCCGCCAGGGCAACTGGCTCAAGGTCAAGGATTTCGAGGGTGACAGTGGCTGGGTGGCACGTTCGCTCACCTCAAGCACGCCTCACCATGTGGTCAAGGTGCCGACCGCCAACCTGCGCAGCGGCCCTGGCACGCGGTATCGCATCAAAGGTCGTCTGGAGTACGGTGAAGTGATGCGCACCCTGCAAAAGCAGGGCCAGTGGGTCAAGGTGCGACACGAGTCGCTGGGCCAGGGCTGGGTCGCCCGGCGGCTGGTCTGGGGCTGGTAACTGGCCGAGGCTCAGCGCCCCAGCGCGTTCGCCCGCTGATAGGCCGGGCGCCCGATGCAGCGTTGAAGCCAGCCCTGCACGAGCGGGTGTTCGTCCATCAGCGGGCGCGATGACGAACGCACCCAGTTGAGCACGCTGGCCACACACAGGTCCGCCACGGTGAAGCGCCCGGCCGCCAGCCAGTCCATGCCGGCCTGCTGTTGTTGCTGCAGATGCTGCTCCAGCACGGCCAGCGGTACCCTCAGGCGCCGCTCGGCGGTCTCGGCCAGTTCGGGCTTGCGTCGCTCGGCCGGCATGGTCCTGCGATGGGCCAGCACCGTCAGGGCATTGGCCTCCACCTCGTTGACCGTCCAGAAACTCCAGCGCAGGGCTTCGGCATCCTCGCGTGGCGACGAGGGCGTGATGCCCTGACCGTCCGCCCGGCCATGGTGCCGTGCCAGGTACAGCGCGCAGGCCATGCTCTCCCAGACCACGGTTTCCCGACCGTCATCGCCCCGCTCCACCAGCACCGGGATGTGGCCGTTGGGGTTGAGTGCCAGGAACCCGGGCGTGCGGGTGGCGCCCTCCTGGTAGGGCGTCGGTTCATGGACAAAAGACAGGTCCAGTTCGCAGGCGGCCCACAATGGCCGCAAGGCACGCGACGCGGCGATGCCGTAAATCGTGATCGTCATATTCAACTCAGGATCCATGTTCAGACACCCAGCAGATGGCACAGGGCGAGCAGGTCGGACACCGTCGCATGCGGCACCCAGGGTTCGTGGCCCCAGTCGTGGCCCTCGCGGTTGACCCAGGCCAGCTGCATGCCCGCGCGCAGCGCGCCGACGCCGTCCAGGTACGCATCATCTCCGACGTGCAGCACATCGCCAGGCTCCACGCCGGCCGCGCGTGCCGCCGCCTCAAAAATCCGCGCATCGGGCTTGGCGACACCGAACTCGCGCGCGCTGACCGCATCCGCGAAATGCGCCGCGATGCCGACCCTGGCGAGGTTCGCATTGCCGTTGGACAGCGCGACCACCGGATAGCGCGCACTCAGCCGTTGCAGCGCCGGCAGCGCATCATCGAACAGCGTGACGTTCTGGCGCGCGGCAAAGAAGACCTCGAACGCCGGCTCGGCCAGCCCCGGATCGTCACCCGCCTCCAGGAGCATCGCCCGGATCGACTCGCGTCGCAGGGTGCTCAGGTCGTGCGCGATCTCGGGGCGCGCCGCCACGATGGCCGCTCGCGCGGCCTTCATGCGCATGCCATCGGCACAACGGGCAGCGGTGGCCGGCGCGTGCTCGGCCAGCCAGGCCTGCAGCACATCTTCCGCGCGTGCGATGGTCGGCCAGATCGGCCACAGGGTGTCGTCCAGGTCCAGCGTGATCGCGCGCACGCGTCCTGGCTCGAAGATGGCCGCTGTGGGCCTCAAATGTTCGGGGGTATCCATCAGTGCTGGAGAATAGCGCACATGGCATTCCGACCCGAACCTCCCCCCGGCCAGGCGACGGCACCGCGCACGGCCGTCGTGTTGTGCAACCTGGGCACACCCGATGCGGCGACCGCCCCGGCGCTGCGCCGCTATCTGGCCCAGTTCCTGGGCGACCCGCGCGTGGTCGAGATCCCTGGCCTGCTGTGGAAGCCCATCCTGCACGGCATCATCCTGCGCACCCGACCGGCCAAGTCGGCCGCCAAGTACGCCAGCGTCTGGCAGGCCGAGGGTTCTCCACTGCAGGTCTGGACTGAAAGACAGGCCTCGCTGCTGCGCGGCTATCTTGGGGAACGCGGCCATCGCGTGACGGTGCGCCACGCCATGCGCTACGGCAACCCCTCGATCCCCGCCGTGCTCGACGAGCTCAAGGCCGAGGGCATCACGCAGGTGCTGGTGTTGCCCGCCTACCCGCAGTACAGCGGCACCACCACCGCCAGCGTGTTCGATGCCATCGCGCATTGGGGTCTGGAGATCCGCCATCTGCCCGAGCTGCGCTTCGTCAACCGCTACCACGACGACCCGGGCTACATCGAGGCCCTGACCAAACGGATCCGCCACCACTGGATGACCCAGGGCCGGGGCGATCACCTCGTGATGAGCTTTCACGGCATTCCCGCGCGCTGCGTGGAGCTGGGCGACCCTTACCTGGCGGAATGCCGCAGCACGGCCGAGCACCTCGCCGGGCGTCTGGGCCTTTCCGCGTCGGAGTGGACCATGACCTTCCAGTCGCGCTTTGGCAAGGCCAAGTGGCTGGAGCCCTACACGCAGCCGACGCTGGAGCGCATGGCGCGCGAAGGGCTCAAGAGCGTGGACGTGGTCTGCCCCGGCTTCACCAGCGACTGCCTGGAAACACTGGAAGAAATCAGCATGGAAGTGCAGGAAGCCTTCAAGGCCGCCGGCGGCCAGCAATTCCAGTACATCCCCTGCCTCAACGACTCGCCCGACTGGATCCGAGCGCTGGCCGATCTGGCCGAGCGGCACCTGCAGGGCTGGCCCACCCGGCCCTGAGGGCCGTTGCGCCGTCAGCCCCCGGCAAGGAATCGCTGCACCAGATCCAGCTGGTCGGGCACGTTCAGCGCCGGCGCGTGCCCGCAGCCGACGATGGTGACCACCAGTGCGCGCGGCCCGCGGTCGCGCATGGCCTCGGCCGTCTCGACCGACAGCAGGTCGGAGTCGATGCCGCGCAGGCACAGCACCGGCACATTAATACGGTCGTACACGTCCCACAGGTCGTAGTCGTTGGGGTGGTATGAGAACTGCATCGCCATCGCCGGATCATAGTGAGGCGTCACCCGGCCGTCAGGCAGCCGGCGCACCGAGCTTTCGGTCAGCAGTCGCCATTGCTCGTCCGGCAGGTAGCCGTAGGGCTTGTAAACGGTGCGGAAATACTGCTCCAGCTCGGTAACGGTCGCAAACGCCGATGGACTGCCCGCATAGGAGCGGATGCGCTCGACCGCCGGCTCGTCCAGCTTGGGGCCAATGTCGTTGAGCACCAGCCGCTGGATGCGGCCACGCAGCGCGCCATCGGCACAGACCATGCCAATGGCGCCCCCCATGGACGTGCCGACCCAGTGGAACCGCTCGATCTTCAGCTGGTCAACCAGTGATTTGGCCAGCCGCTCATAGAAGGCCAGACAGTATTCCTCCCGCGGCGACGGGCTCCATTGCGACAGGCCCCGGCCGATGGTGTCAGGACAGACGACGCGCCATCCCAGCCCCGCAAGGTGCCGGGCCAGCGGGTCCATGTCGCGGCCCGTGCGCGCCAGGCCGTGCCAGGCGATAACGGTGCCTATCGCCGGCACGCCATCCGCAGGCTGCCAGTCCATGTAGTGGATTTCCCTGCCCTCGCAGGTCAGGTAACGGGAAACGGGCTGGATCGCGGGATTCATGGGCGCTCCTTCAACCGGGCGAGTGCCGCGCGCTCGCGGAGTTTTCCGACGATGCCGGACGGGAAGTAATAGACCGACAGCACGAACAGCAGGCCAAGCCACAGCAGCCACCGGTCCGGTGTGAACAGCGCGGGCAACAGTGGAATGCCCGCCGTGGCCTCGCCGAGCAGGCGCAGCAGGTCCTGCAAGTAGCTCTGGGCAACCACGAACAGCACGCTGCCGATGATGGCGCCGTACATCGTGCCCATGCCGCCGATGACGACAATGAGCAGGATGTCGAGCATGATCTCGAACGACAGCGATGTGTCGGGCCCGTTGTAGCGCAGCCAGAGCGCCAGCAGACAGCCCGCAATGGTGGCAAAGCCCGCCGCGATGACGTTGGACAGCGTGCGATACACCACCGTCCGGTACCCCAGCGCCTCGGCACGGAAGTCGTTCTCGCGGATCGCCTGCAGCACGCGGCCGAACGGCGAGTTCACGATGCGCAGCATCAGCAGGAACAGCACCGTCACCACACCGAAGATCAGGTAGTAGGTGACCAGACGCCCGTTGAGCACCACATCCCCGAACGGCCCCGCGAAGTCCTCGTCACGCAGCGAGAAGCCCGGCGTGAGAAGTTCGGGCACGCGGAACGTGAGGCCGTCCTCGCCGCCCGTGATGTGCGACAACTGCGAGGCCAGCGTCAGGAAAGCCGAGGCCACGGCCAGCGTGATCATGGCAAAAAAGATCGCCTTGACGCGCAGCGAGAACAGGCCGATCACCAGCGAGAGGACGAGCGAGATCGCCAGGGCACAGACGGCGCCCACCGCGATGGCATCCCATCCCGGACCCATGGCATTGAGCGCGATCGCGATGCCATAGGCGCCGATGCCGAAGAACATCGTGTGGGCGAAGCTCACGATGCCGGTGTAGCCCAGCAGCAGGTCGTAGCTGACCACGAGCGCGATGAACACCAGCACCTTGGCCGCCACGTTCAGGGCCTTGACCCCGGGGAACAGGAACGGCGCCAGGGCCAGGCCGAGCACCAGCACCACCAGCGCCACGGCGAGCGCGCGGCTGCGCGGCAGGTCATTGGAAAGCAGACGTTGGAACATGGTCGGACGCCCTCAGCGGTTGGTCACCGGATAGACGCCCTGCGGCCGCCACAGCAGGATGGCGACCATGAGCGCGATGTTGGAGAACAGCGCCACCTTCGGAGCCAGAAAGCCCGTGTAGTTGGCCATCAGCCCCACCAGCAGCGCGCCGATGAGCGCACCCAGCGTCGAACCCAGCCCCCCGATGATGATGACGATGAAAATCAGCACGTTGACGTGCGCGCCCATCTGCGGAATCACGGTCTGCTGGTACAGGCCCCACATGACGCCACCCAGGCCCGCCAGCGCGCTGCCGGCGACGAACACGCCGATGAACAGGCGCTGGATGCGGTAGCCCAGCGACTCGACCATCTCGCGGTCCTGCACGCCGGCGCGGATCAGCAGGCCGACTTTGGTGCGGTTGAGGGTCCAGGCCATGGCCGCGAACACCAGCAGCCCCACCAGCACCGCCAGCACGCGGTACTTCTCCACCGCCGCGTCACCGAAGATGAACGCGCCGCGCAGCGACTCGGGCAGCGGCAGCGGGCGCTGCTCCGGACCCCAGACCACCTTGATCAGCTCCTCGCCGATGATCATGCCGCCCATCGTGATGAGGATCTGCTTCAGGTGCTGTCCGTACACCGGTCGCACGATCAGGCGCTCGAACACGTAGCCCAGTGCGCCGGCAACGGCCATCGCCACCAGCATCGCCGGCAGCAGCGCCACGAGGTTGAGCCAGAAGCTGTTGGCCGCCACGTAGCTGCCCATGCTGCCCATGACCGAGACGGCCACGAAGGCGCCCAGCGCGATGAACACGCCATGGCCGAAGTTCAGGACGTCCATCAGGCCGAACACCAATGTCAGGCCCGAGGCGATGATGAACACGATCAGTCCCATGGCCAGGCCGGCCACGGTCAGTGTCACCCAGGTGGAAGGACTGCCCACCAGCGGCAGCGCCAGCAAGGCGAGCACAGGCACCAGGGCCAGCGGCTTCCAGTCGAAATCGGATGTCATTGGTGCGCCCCCAGAGACAGGCCCAGCAGACGCGCCTGCAGCGCCTCGTCCTCGGCCAGTTCGGCCATCGGACCGCTGTGCACCACGCGTCCGTCGTCCATCACGGCCACGGTGTCGCCCAGCTGCCTGGCAAAGTTGAAGTTCTGCTCGACCAGAAGGATGGTGGTCTGCGCGGCCTTCAGCGCGCGGAAGGCCTCGATCATGTTCTGGATGATGGCCGGCGCCAGGCCCTTGCTGGGCTCGTCGATGAGCAGCAGCTGCCGCGGCTCGACGATGGCGCGCGAGACGGCCAGCATCTGCTTTTGCCCCCCCGATAGCTTGCCCGCGGGGTGGTTCCAGAATTTCTTCATGGCCGGGAACAATCCGAAGATCCACTCCAGCCGGCTCGTGTCGATGTCGTCCACGGTGCGCGCGCCGCGCGCGGCCAGCACCATGTTCTCCTTGACGCTCAGGTCGGCAAAGATGCCCATGTTCTCGGGTACGTAGGCCACGCCGGCCTGCGCGATCTCGGGCGTGGGACGGCCCGTGATGTCGCGGCCGGCCAGCAGCACCCGGCCCTGGCTGGCCTTCCACAGGCCCATGATGGTGCGCAGCGTCGTGGTCTTGCCGGCGCCGTTGCGGCCCAGCAGCATGGTCAGCTGGTTGGCCGGCACCTGCAGGTCCACACCGTGCAGGATGTGGTAGGCGCCGATGTGGGTGTGAACCCCTTCCAGCCTCAGCAAGGCGTCACTCATGCGGCCTCCGTTTCTTCGGGGTTCACGCCCAGATAGGCCTGCTGCACCACAGGCGAGGCGATCACCGCTTCGGGCTCGCCATCGGCCACCAGCTCGCCGTTGTGCAGCACGATGATGCGGTCCGAGAGCTCGCGCACCACGTCCATCTTGTGCTCGACCAGCAGGATGGTCTTGCTCTTGTCGGCCTTGAGCGCGCGGATCAGGTTCAGGATCACGGGCACCTCGTCCACACTCATGCCCGCCGTCGGCTCGTCGAACATGAAAACCCGCGGCTCCAGCGCCATCAGGATGCCCACCTCCAGCTTGCGCTGGTCGCCATGTGGCAGGCTGGCCACAGTGGCGTCGCGCTTGTCGGCCAGCGCCACCGTCTCCAGCACGCGCTCGGCCTTTTCCAGCAGGTCGCGGCGGTCACTCCAGATGCGGAACAGATCCAGTCTGGCTCCGGCCCTGGCCTGCACCGCCAGACGCACGTTCTCCAGCACCGACAGCTGCGGGAACAGGTTCGTGAGCTGGAAGGCACGCCCGAGGCCGGCGCGCGTGCGCTGCGGCGCCGCCAGCGGCGTGATGTCCTGGCCATCTAGCCGCACGCGGCCGGACGTGGCGCGGATCTGTCCCGAGATCAGGTTGAAATACGTCGTCTTGCCCGCCCCGTTGGGGCCGACGATGGCGGTCAGGGTGCCGGGCGCGAACGCGCACGAGACGGCATTGACCGCCACGTGCCCGCCGAAGCGGACCGTGAGGTCTTGGGTTTCGAGCATGCAGGTTTCCAGAGCCGCGATGCGGCGGTCGATGGCAGAACGGGCCGGCGGCGTGAATGCCCTGGCCCGACGGCACCCCGCACCGGTCAGGCGCGGGGGCCTCAGCGCATCAGCGCTTGTTCATGATCGGGATGTTCATTTCCTCGGGCTTGATCTCGCGGACCAGCTCGGGAATCGCCCATGCCACGTTCGGATCCACCTTGATCCTGAAGTGGTACATGCTCTGCATCGCCTGGTGGTCTTCCTTGCGGAAGGTCATCGTGCCCTTGGGCGTCTCGAAGCTCATGCCTTCCATGGTCTGGATGAGCTTGTTGGTGTTGGTGTCGCCGTTGGTCTTCTTCAGCGCCTCGACCAAGGCCATGGCCGCGCTCATGCCACCGGCGGTGAAGAAGTCCGGCGGCGTGTTGAAGCGCTTCTGATGCTCCGTCACCAGCCACTGGTTGGCCGGGTTCTTCGGGATGTCGTAGTAGTAGTAGGCCGCGCCTTCCATGCCCGGGAACGGCTTGTACTGCGCCAGGGCCGGCAGGATGTTGCCACCGCTGGCGATCTCGATGCCGTAGCGCTCCTTGATCTGCATGTCGGCGAACTTGGAGAACGGGTTGGAAGCCCCCGCCCAGACGATCCACACGATCTTGCGGCCGGGCTTGTCCTTGATCGCATCGACGATGCGCTGGATGCCCGCGGTGAAGTCGGTGGTGTTGGCCGGCAGGTACTCCTCGTGGGCGATCTTGTTGACCTTCAGTGCATCGCGGAACGCCTTCACGCCATCGCGGCCGAAGGCATAGTCCTGTGCTAGCGTCGCGATGGTCACGCCCGGCTTGTCCAGCGCCACGGCGTTGGAGATCGCATCCTGGCTGCTGTTGCGGCCGGTGCGGAAGATGTACTTGTTCCATTTGTCGCCGGTGATCGAATCGGCCACGGCCGGCTCGACCAGCAGGATCTTGCGATATTCCTCGGCCACCGGCAGCATGGCCAGCGCCACGCCGGAGCCGGTCGTGCCGACAGCCAGGTCGGCCTTGTCATCGGCATAGGCGGTGGCCAGCAGCGACTTGCCCAGATCGGGCTTGCCCTGGTCATCCTTCTCGATCACGACGATCTTCTTGCCGGCCACGGTCATGGTGCCACCGGTGGCGTACTCCAAACCCATCATCAGGCCGGTGTGGGTCTGCTTGCCGTAGGCCTCAAGCGGTCCCGTCTTGCCGTAGACGTGGGCGACGCGGATTTCCCCGGACTGGGCGAAGCTGAGGGATGTGGCTGCGCAGGCGAGCGCGATCACCGCGAGGCGGCGCGTGGTCTTGATCATGACTTGTCTCCGTTGTTGGAATTCGCCGGCAATGGCTGCCGTGCGCTGCCATCATGCAGAACCCGTGCCAGTCTGAAGATCGTTGATCTGACGGGACTTTTTTCTCAAGCCATCCGATGTGTCAATTTTTCAGACATATCACCCGAGACAAACATGTTCAATATTCAGACAACCGTCTAAATTTCAGACATCCATGCCCACTGCCTGAGCTTGTCGTAGAGG
>JAEZLX010000122.1 GCA_023415035.1 Pseudomonadota bacterium
GGCCGGGGCGGCGGCCTCGACCACGGGAGCCGGCTCGGCCGGCTCGGCGGCCGGTGCCTTGGCGGCTTCGGCCACCGGTGCGGCAGGCGCCGGGGCGGCCGCGCCGGACTTGCCACCGGCGAAGAGGTTGCGGATCAGGTTCAGCTTCGGCGCGGCACCGCTCTGGGCGGCGTCCAGCTGCAGCGCCTTGCTGTAGGCCTGGCTGGCCAGCTTGGCGTACACGTCGCCCAGGTTCTCGTGGGCGGTGGCATAGCTGGGGTTGGTGCGGATGGCCATTTCGAGGGCGGCCCTGGCCTTGTCGAACTGGCTCTGGCCGGCATAGAGCACCGCCAGGTTGTTGTAGGGCTCAGGAAGTTCGGGATAGTCCTCGGTCAGCCTGGTGAAGGTGGCGATGGCATCGGCCGTCTTGCCCGACTCGGTCTGGATCACGCCCTTGAGGAAGCGCATCTGAGGGTCGTTGGGGCGGTTGGACAGGTACTGCTCGGCCATGCTCAGGGCCTCGCTGGCTTGGCCGGCCCGCAGCAGGCGGTTGACCTCCGCGTAGGCGTCGGTCTGGGCGAATGCGGCCACGGGTGCTGCAAGCGCGGCCACCAGGGCGGCGACCAGCGGCAGACGGCGCAGGGAAAGCAGCGAGCCGGACGCGGAACGATGGGAAGTCATGGGTTGGGTCATGGTGCCTCGCGGTTTTCTGGGTCGATGCGGAACAATCGGTGGAACAGGCCTTCCCGGTCGGATTCCGCCGGGCGGCGCAGCTGCCCTCCCGGCGGGCTGGCTATACTGCGGGCATTGTATCTGAGGGGTGCCGGAATGCATGGCCTGCTGGCCATCGTCAGATCGTTGCGTCTGCCGGCGCGGCAACGTGCCGCTGTTTCCGTTCCGGGCACACCGTCCTTCCCATGACTTTACGCATCTACAACACGCTGACACGGCGTCTGGAGCCATTCGAACCGCTCGAGCCGCCCCATGTGCGCATGTACGTTTGTGGCATGACGGTCTACGACCTGTGCCACCTGGGCCACGCACGTTCGATGCTGGCCTTCGACATCGTCCAGCGCTGGCTCAAGGCCAGTGGCTACCGGGTCACCTATGTGCGCAATGTGACCGACATTGATGACAAGATCATTGCGCGTGCGCTCAAGAACGGCGAGACCATCACGGCGCTGACCAACCGCATGATCGACGCGTTGCACCAGGACGCCGACGCACTGGGCATCGAGCGGCCCACGCACGAGCCGCGCGCCACCGAGTACGTGCCGCAGATGTTGGACATCGTGCGCCGGCTGGAAGACAAGGGCCTGGCCTACCGCAGCCCCAACGGCGACGTGAACTACGCGGTGCGCAAGTTCCCCGGCTATGGCAAGCTCTCGGGCAAGTCGCTGGACGATCTGCGTGCCGGCGAGCGCGTGGCGGTGGACGACGGCAAGCAGGACCCTCTGGACTTCGTGCTGTGGAAGTCGGCCAAGCCCGAAGAACCCGCCGAGGCCAAGTGGGACAGCCCCTACGGCAGCGGCCGGCCGGGCTGGCACATCGAGTGCTCGGCCATGAGCTGCGAGATGCTGGGCGAGAGCTTCGATATCCACGGCGGCGGCGCGGACCTGCAGTTCCCCCACCACGAGAACGAGATCGCCCAGAGCGAGGGCGCCACCGGCAAGCCGCTAGCGCGCTTCTGGATGCACAACGGTTTCGTGCGCGTGGACAACGAGAAGATGTCCAAAAGCCTGGGCAACTTCTTCACCATTCGCGAGGTGCTGGAGAAGTACGACGCCGAGACGGTGCGCTTCTTCGTGCTGCGCGCCCACTACCGCAGCGCCCTCAATTACAGCGATGCCCATCTGGACGATGCGCGCGGCGCCCTCAAGCGCCTGTACACGGCACTGGCCGCCGTGCCGGCCGAGGAGGCCGCGTCCATCGACTGGAATTCGCCCTTTGCCACCCGGTTCCGAGAGGCCATGGACGAGGACTTCGGCACGCCCGAGGCGGTGGCGGTGCTGTTCGAGCTGGCGGCCGAGGTCAACCGCAGCAAGGATGGGCGTCTTGCGGGGCTGCTGAAGCAGCTTGGCGGCGTGCTGGGCCTGCTGCAGCAGGACCCGGTGGCCTACCTGCAGGCCGGTGGGGCCGCTGGCGGACCGGATGTCACGCAGATCGAGGCGCAGATCGCGGCCCGCGCGGCGGCCAAGGCGGCCAGGGACTATGCCGAGGCCGACCGCATCCGCCAGGCGCTGCTGGCGCAGGGCATCGTCCTCAAGGACGGGCCTGCCGGCACGACGTGGGAGCGTGCCTGATGGCCACTGCCACATTGCCGCCGCCGGGTGACGACGCGCCGCCCTACTGGCAGGACGCCTGTCGGCACCTGATGCGGCGCGACCGCGTCATGAAAAAGCTCATCCCTGCGCATGCGGGTGCGTACCTGCAGTCGAGGGGGGACGCCTTCGTCACGCTCGCGCGTTCGATCGTGGGGCAGCAGATCTCGGTCAAGGCGGCGCAGTCCGTGTGGGACCGCTTCGAGAAGCTGCCGCGCAAGATGACGCCTGCGCAGGTGCTCAAGCTCAAGGTTGACGACATGCGTGCGGCGGGCCTGTCCGCACGCAAGACCGAATATCTGGTGGACCTGGCGCTGCATTTCGCCAACGACCAGGTCCATGCGGACGAGTGGGCAGAGATGGACGACGAGGCCATCATCCGCGAGCTGGTGGCCATCCGTGGCATCGGCCGCTGGACGGCCGAGATGTTCCTGATCTTCCACCTCAAGCGGCCGAACGTGCTGCCGCTGGACGATGTCGGCTTGCAGCAGGGCATCAGCCAGTGCTATTTTTCGGGGGAGCCCGTCAGCCGCAGCGAGATGCGCGAAGTGGCGGCGTCCTGGGCACCCTATTGCAGCGTGGCGACTTGGTATATTTGGCGCTCGCTGGACCCGGTCCCAGTGGCCTACTGAAGAACAGACCCGGAGCAAAACATCTTGGGCAAAAGAAATTTCCTCGATTTCGAGCAGCCGATTGCCGAGCTCGAAAGCAAGATCGAAGAGTTGCGCTACGTGCAGAGCGAGTCTGCCGTGGACATCTCGGAAGAGATCAACCAGCTGTCCAGCAAGAGCCTGCAGCTGACCAAGGACATCTACAGTCACCTCACGCCATGGCAGATCACCAAGATCGCGCGCCATGCCGACCGGCCTTACACGCTGGACTACGTGCGCGAGATCTTCACGCACTGGGTGGAACTGCACGGTGACCGGCATTTCGCCGACGACCAGTCGATCGTCGGCGGTCTGGCGCGCTTCAACGGCCAGCCCTGCATGGTCATCGGCCACCAGAAGGGCCGCGACACGAAGGAGCGCGCGCTGCGCAACTTCGGCATGACCAAGCCCGAGGGCTACCGCAAGGCGCTGCGCCTGATGAAGCTGGCCGAAAAGTTCAAGCTGCCGGTGTTCACCTTCGTGGACACGCCCGGCGCCTATCCCGGCATCGACGCCGAGGAACGCAGCCAGTCTGAAGCCATCGGCCGCAACATCTACGAGATGTGCCGCCTGGAGGTGCCGATCATCTCGACCATCATCGGCGAAGGCGGCTCCGGCGGCGCGCTGGCCATTTCGGTGGCCGATCAAGTGGTGATGCTGCAGTACTCGGTTTACTCGGTGATCAGCCCCGAGGGCTGCGCGTCCATCCTCTGGAAGACCAGCGACCGCGCCAGCGATGCGGCCGAGGCGCTGGGCATCACGGCGCACCGCCTCAAGGCCCTGGGCCTGGTGGACAAGATCGTGAGCGAGCCGGTGGGCGGTGCGCACCGCGACCACAAGCAGATGGCCGCCTTCCTCAAGCGCGCGCTCAACGACGCGTACCGCCAGGTGGCCGACCTCAAGGTCAAGGAGCTGATCGAGCGCCGCTACGCGCGCCTGAACAGCTACGGCCGCTTCAACGACACCAAGGCCGACAAGTAAGCGCGCCACAAGCCTGCTGCGGGATGCCGGCAGGCTGCTAGCATCGCGCGCATGACCTTGTCCGTGACGGCCGCGCTGGCCCGTTTCGAACCCCGCCTGCCGGTGGCCGTCGCCTACAGCGGCGGCGCCGATTCGACGGCCCTGCTGCTGGCCTGCCTGGAGCGCTGGCCGGGGCAGGTGCGCGCCATCCATGTGAACCACGGCCTGCAGGCCGCTGCCGCTGCCTTCGAGCAGCATTGCCGCAAGCGTTGCGGGCAATGGTCGGTGCCGCTGGTGGTGTGCCAGGTGCGCGCCGGCAACGCGCCCGGGCAGAGCCCGGAAGATGCCGCACGGGACGCGCGCTACCGTGCGCTGGCACATGCTGCCGCCACCGCCTGGCCCGATGACGGCGTGCTTGACGTGGCCCTGGGCCAGCACGCGGACGACCAGGTCGAGACGGTGCTGCTGGCGCTCTCGCGCGGCGCCGGCCTGCCGGGTCTGGCCGGCATGCCGGCGAGCTGGGAGAGGGGTGGCGTGCGTTTCCATCGGCCCCTGCTCGCGGTGGCGGGGGAGGACCTGCGCGCCTGGCTGCGGCAGCGCGGCGTGGACTGGGTCGAGGATCCGACCAACGCGGATGCGCGTTACACGCGCAACCGCATCCGCCAGGAACTGTTGCCTGCGCTGCAGACCTGTTTCCCGCATTTCCGGGACACGGTGGCGCGCAGTGCGCGGCATGCGGCCGAGGCTCAGGGTCTGCTGGCCGGGCTGGCTCGGCAGGATCTGGTCCAGGCCGGCGATCCGCCGCGCATCGACGTGCTGCGCGGGCTTTCGCCCGAGCGTCGCGCCAACGTGCTGAGGCATTGGCTCAAAGGCGTGGCGGGCAGGGCGCCCAGTGCCGCCCAGCTGGACGAGCTGGTGTCGCAGATCGAGGCTTGCCGCACGCGCGGGCACGACATCCGCGTGAAGGTGGCGGCAGGTTTTGCCGTGCGGCAGCGCGATGTGCTGACATACCTGCCGCACTTATAATATTGGGTTTTGTCCTTTAGGCGTGCCGGGCCTTCCGGCCGGAACGGACGCCCGGGCCTGGCCGGCTTGAGCCGGCAGCCCCAACCTTATCTCGTCTCCAATGGCTCTGATTGTTCACAAGTACGGCGGCACCTCGATGGGGTCGACCGAGCGCATCCGCAATGTGGCCAGGCGCGTGGCCAAGTGGCACAAGGCAGGCCACAGCATGATCGTGGTGCCCAGCGCCATGAGCGGTGAGACCAACCGTCTGCTGGCGCTGGCCAAGGAAGTGGCTCCGGAGAAGCCGGGCAAGTCCTATCGCCGCGAGCTTGACATGGTGGCTGCCACCGGCGAGCAGGCATCGTCGGCGCTGCTGGCCATCGCGCTGCAGGCCGAGGGTGTCGAGTCCGTCAGCTACACGGGCTGGCAGGTGCCGGTGCGCACCGACGACTCGTACACCAAGGCGCGCATCGAATCGATCGACGACGCGCGCGTGCGCGCCGACCTCGAGGCTGGCAAGGTGGTTGTCATCACGGGCTTCCAGGGCATTGACGGGGGCGGCAACATCACCACGCTCGGCCGCGGCGGCAGCGACACCTCGGCTGTGGCCATCGCGGCCGCGCTCAAGGCCGACGAATGCCTGATCTACACCGATGTGGATGGCGTGTACACGACGGATCCGCGCGTGGTGCCCGAGGCCCGCCGCATGTCGCGCGTGAGCTTCGAGGAGATGCTGGAGATGGCCAGCATGGGCTCGAAGGTGCTGCAGATCCGTTCGGTGGAATTTGCCGGCAAGTACAAGGTCCCGCTGCGTGTGCTCTCGAGCTTCACGCCCTGGGACATCGATCTGAAAGAAGAGGCCGCATCCGGCACCCTGATCACTTTTGAGGAAGACGCAGACATGGAACGAGCCGTTGTTTCCGGCATTGCCTTCAGCCGCGATGAAGCCAAGATCTCCGTGCTGGGTGTGCCCGACAAGCCGGGCATTGCCTACCAGATCCTGGGCACGGTGGCTGCCGCCAACATTGAGGTGGACGTCATCATCCAGAACCTGAGCAAGGACGGCAAGACCGACTTCAGCTTCACGGTCAACCGCAACGAGTTCCAGCGCACGCTGGACCTGCTCAAGAGCCAGGTTGTGCCGTCCCTGGGCGCCGCCGACGTGGTGGGCGACAACCGCATCTGCAAGGTGTCGATCGTCGGCATCGGCATGCGCAGCCACGTGGGTGTGGCCAGCCGCATGTTCAAGTGCCTGAGCGACGAGGGCATCAACATCCAGATGATCTCGACCTCGGAAATCAAGACCTCGGTCGTGATCGACGAGAAGTACATGGAACTGGCCGTGCGCGCGCTGCACCGCGAGTTCGAGCTCGACAAGGACGCCGAAGTCGAGTCCCGTTGAACGGAAGTTGTTGTTGTCGCGACAAAGGGCCAGAAATGGCCAAAAGTTGAGGCATAATATGCGTTTCCGGAGCGATGACCGAGTGGCCGAAGGTGCTCCCCTGCTAAGGGAGTATGGGGTGTAGAGCCTCATCGAGGGTTCGAATCCCTCTCGCTCCGCCAGTTACCCTTCTAACTCAACGAATTACGAGGGTTTTCTGGATAGGGCCTTACTAGCCCAAAAAAGAAGCAAAGCCGCCCTGCTAAAAGCTTGGCGGCTTTTTGCTTTGTGGTGATCTCCCTTCACTTCAACGGATCTGGATCTGCTCGCTGGTGTCCTCCGGCTTTTGCAGCGCGGTGCATTGAAACCCAGGTGGATCAGCTTTCGTGAACTGTGCCTGTCTTTTGACATTTGCTACCTAGGACGAGCAGCAGAGGTACTTCGGCTTTCAACCTATTGCGCTCCTAGGAGCTCTACCAGCCACACCAGGCGAAGTCCAGTGTCAATGACGAGCTGACTTTGAAATAGGTAGCAGCCCACTGCCACATTTCCGTGGAATAGTTCTCGCCGCGCGCATGCGTCATGTGACCTGATCGTCCTGTGGATGATCTCGATCAAACTGGCTGGAAGCGGGGCGGGGTACAACGTAGCTAAACCATGAGTTGCGTTGGGAATGAACCAGGAAATTTTCATCGTCGCGTTACGTTGCTTTCGCAAGCAAGTGAAGACCGACAGTGGCCGCCGATTTACACAGATGCAGTTGGACAAGGGAAGACTCACCCCTGAGTTCCATGCGGCAGCGCGAAAGGCGCTGAAAGAGTGGTCGGAGAGTGCAAAGGAGGCGGTGCCCGGTGTCCGGCTTCCGGTCGTGGTGCGGCTGCCTGGCATTGTGCCGACGCGCAGTTGCCGTCACTGGGTGTACGGAATCCATCGGGGCGGAAAACGCAAGACGAGCCACTACATTGGTCGCTGCATGCGCCTCGCGGCTGGCAGGGTCTCTGCTTGAAGCAGGAGCCGATCCACGCCCGACATAGCGCCCCGGCGCGCTGCAAGCGGCGTCTCAGGAAAGTCGGGTTACAAAGAGCGGCGTCAGCAGCAGCGGCCGTCATGGCTGCCGAGCAGGGGGTGGACTCTGTCTGCCGGTGCCAACCAGTGAGGAGGTTCTATCACCACCAAGGAGCCGCTCCCGGAATCACGGGTTTGGGCGGTATATTTGGAACTTGTTTTGCCGGACGCCAGGATTCATGCGGTTGGGGGCGGTGCTGAGGTGCCCCTGACTGCCCGAACGAAGAGCCCAAGTGCATGCGCTTGGGTTTTTTTTCGCCGGGCCTGGAGACGGCTGCACATTGAGGAGACAGGCATGAACAAGAGTTTGGTTGGTGCAGGGCTGCTGGTTGCAGCCGTCGCTCTGGCCGGTTGTGGCATGGAGGCGGCGGGTACCGCTGCAACGGGTGCGGTGATCAAGCAGCAGGAGCTGCAGCAGGGGCAGGCTGCGCAGGAGGCGATCGAGAGTCAGCTCCGGCAGACCTTGCAGCAGGGAGCCGATCGCCTGCAGCAGATGGAGCAGGATGCCGCAGGCGATGAGCGTTGAGCGGATCGCTTCCGCTTTGACTGCATCTGCCATATCCAACCGATTCCGAAAGTTTTCATGTCTTCCAGTGCAAGCTCTTCCGCGCGCTCGCTTTCGGGCGTCGCCTTTCTGACCCTGTTGCTCATTGCCCTGATGATGGGCGCCAACCACGTGGCTGCGCGCTTCGCGTTCAACGATGGTGTGACGGTGACGACCGCGGTGCTGTTCCGCAGCGTGGTCACGGCCCTGGTGGTGCTGGCGATCATCCGCGCCTATGGCGTGTCGATGCGGGTTGATCCGGGTCAGCGGCGTGCCCTGGTGGGCATCGGTCTGCTGGTGGGGGCGCAGAGTATCTGCCTGTATTCGGCCGTGGCGCGCCTGCCGGTGGCGCTGGCGCTGCTGGCATTCAATTCGTATCCGCTGTGGGTGGCCCTGTGGGCACGCGTGTGCTATGGCGAGCGGCCGGACCGGCGGGCCCTGATGGCCATGCCCGTGATGCTGGTGGGGCTGGCCCTGGCGCTGGACGTGTCGGGGGCGGCCTCGGGCATGGGCGCTGCCGAGCACTGGGGCAGAATTGGCGTGGGCGTTCTGTTCGCACTGGCGGCAGCCGCGGCCTTCGGCATGGCCCTGGTGCTGACCCAGCACGGCACGGTGGGCGTGGACGGGCGCGTGCGCACGGCCGTGACGATGGGTCTTGTGGGCGTCATGGCGCTGGTGGGTGTGGCGGCGCAGGGCGGGCCCACCTTGCCGGCGACCGCCACGGGCTGGTGGGGCCTGATCGGCCTGACGGCGCTGTACGGCACGGCGATCACGATCCTGTTCACCGTGCTGCCGCGCCTGGGGGTCGTCGGCAACTCGGCGATCATGAACGTGGAGCCCATTTTTGCGCTGGTGCTGGCGTGGCTGCTGCTCGGCCAGGTCATCGCGCCGATCCAGGTGGTGGGAGGGCTGGTCGTGGTCGGGACGGTGATGTGGCTGGGGCTGCGCAAGAGGTAGCCGGCATGGCCCGGCGCCTTTGAGCCGGGCTCAGTCGTCGAGCGAGGCGCTCCAGCGTTCGTTCCAGCCGTCACGGCCGCGCGCTGCGTCGATGTCGCGCCGGTCCTTCTTGCTGGGACGGCCCTGGCGGATGGCTGCGGCAGGTTCGGGCGCCAGCCGCCGCCGCTCGGCGGCCGCTTCACGTGCCAGGCGCGAGGCCTCGGTCTCCTGATAAAGCGTGGCAGCCACCGTGGCGGGGCCCCGCACACTGCTCAGCGCCATGACGACCACCGTGCGCGTATCGTAGCCGGTGCGCAGCTCGATCTGGTCGCCCGCGCGGACTTCGCGCGAGGGCTTGGCCACCTGATCATTGACGCGCACGCGGCCTTTGTCGATCTGTTCGCAGGCCAGGCTGCGCGTCTTGTAGAACCGCGCCGCCCAGAGCCACTTGTCGAGACGGACTTTGCCGGGCGTGTCGTTGACAGTCGATGAATGGGGCATGGGCAAGCGGGGCGGGGCGTTGGTTCCGTGACAAACAGGCATGATTGTGCAACGGCGCGGGAGCGCAGGCGACGCTACCATGAGGGCATGAAGAGCACCACCCCCATCCTGCCGCGCGATGCCCAGAGCATTCTGGCGCTGGCCGCGCGGTCCAGCTACGACTGGTTTGCGCGCGCCGGGCTGCTGCTGGTGGACCGTCAGGCGCGTGTGGTGTGGATCAACGAGCGCTACCGCGATTTCCTGCCGGCGCTGGGCTTCGAGCGCGAGGAGGATTTCGTCGGGCACCCGGTATCAAGCGTGGTGCAGAACACGCAGATGCACCGGGTTCTGGAGACCGGCCAGCCGATCCTGATCGACCTGCTCACGAACAAGGCGGGCACCTTCGTGGTCAGCCGCATTCCGCTGCGCGGCGGGGACGGTCAGGTGGTCGGGGTGCTGGGCATCGTGCTGTTCGACCACCCCGAAACGACGCTGCAGCCCCTGATCAGCAAGTTTGCGCGGCTGGAGCAGGATCTGGATGCCGCGCGGCGCGAGCTGGCCAGCCAGCGTCGCGCCAAGTACACCTTTGCCAGTTTCGTGGGCACGAGTGCGGCGGCGTTGGAGGTCAAGCGCCAGGCGCGCAGGGCGGCCCAGACGACCAGCCCCGTGCTGCTGCTGGGCGAGACCGGCACCGGCAAGGAACTGCTGGCGCATGCGATTCACGCGGCCTCCAGCCGGGCCGGACGCCCCTTCGTGAGCGTGAACATGGCCGCCGTGCCCGAGGCGCTGCTGGAAGCCGAATTCTTCGGTGTGGCGCCCGGCGCCTACACGGGGGCCGACCGCAAGGGGCGCGACGGCAAGTTCAAGCTGGCCGACGGCGGCACGCTGTTCCTGGACGAACTGGGCGACATGCCGATGGCGGTGCAGGTCAAGCTCCTGCGAGCCTTGCAGGATGGCGAGATCGAGCCGCTGGGCTCCAACCGCATCGTGCGCTGCGACGTGCGCGTGGTGGCGGCCACCTCGCGCGACCTGGTGCGGCTCGTGCGCGAGGGGCAGTTCCGGGAGGATCTGTATTACCGCCTCAACGTGTTGCCCATCCATGTGCCGCCGCTGCGCGATCGCCAAGGCGATATCCCGCTGCTGGTGGAGGCGTTGAACGAAGACATCGCCACGCGCAGCCTGCATGCGCAGCCCGAGATCACGCCTGAAGCCCTGGCGCTGCTGCAGGCGCAGCCCTGGCGCGGCAACATCCGCGAGCTGCGCAACGTGCTGGAGCAGCTGAGCCTGCGCAGCGAGTCGGGCCTGATCGACCGCATGGCCGTGGAACAGGTGTTGCGCCTGTCCGGTGTGGACCGCATCGAACCGCCGCTGGCGCAAGCGCCGGCAAGCGATGGCGCGGCGCTATCGGGTGACGATTCGGGCCGTCTGCTGCGGCCGCTGGCAGACCAGCTGCGTGAGGTGGAGCAGCGTGCCGTGAAGGCGGCGCTGGCCCATTGCGGGGGCAACCGGGCCGCCGCCGCGCGACTGCTGGGCATGTCGCGCGCCAGCCTCTACGACAAGCTCAGGCAG
>JAEZLX010000128.1 GCA_023415035.1 Pseudomonadota bacterium
CACCGCAATCTCGTCAAACGGGTTCATGCTCATCTTCACGTTCGCAATGTCCACTCCGCTGCCGTCGCTCTTGACGCGCACCTTCACGTTGTAGTCCACCACGCGCTTGACGGGGACAAGGATCTTCATAGCGGTTTCATCCAAATAAAAAATCACAGTCAGGCCGCCGACGCCCGGTTTCCGGGGCCTCGGCGGCAACTCAGCATCGGCAGGCCGTCAGGTCCGAGCTGGATCAGTCGGCCTGGATGTTCTTCTCGCGCACCAGCTTGCCCCAGCGCTCGTAGTCGTAGGTCGTGAGCTTGGCGAACGCTTCGGGCGAGCCGGATTCGGGTACGAGCGCAGCGTCGATGAGGCGCTTTTGCACGTCAGGCCTGGCCACAGCGGCCACCACGGCCTTGTTGACGCGATCCACGATGTCGGCCGGCGTGCCATTGGGGGCATAGATGCCGAACCACGCTGAAGCGTAGAAGTCGGGGAACAGCTCGGACACCGTCGGGATGTTGGGCGCACCGGGGAAGCGCTTGCGCTCGCCGATCGCCAGCACCTTGACCTTGCCGGCCGCAACGTGGGTCGACAGGCCGGCCAGGGTCGAGAAGACGATGTCGATGGAGCCGCCCAGCAGATCGGTCATGGCCGGGCCGATGCCGCGGTAGGGAACGTGCACCAGCGAGATGTTGCCCTGCTGCTGGAGCAGTTCGCCCATGACGTGGTGCGGCGAGCCGCTGCCCGGGGTGCCGAACGTCAGCTTGCCTGGGTTCTTCTTGGCCCACTCGACCAGTTCCTGCAGCGTGGACACCGGAGAATCGGCGCGGACGGCAACGCCCATCGGGCCGCTGCAGATCTGGGCCACAGCCGTCAGGCCCTTGTATGCGTCGAAGCTGCCTGCCTTGATCACGTGCGGGTTGATGGTCGTGATCGAGTTGGTGGACAGCAGCAGCCGGTAGCCGTCGGCCGGCGACCGCGCCACGTAGGCCGCGCCGGTGTTGCCGCTCGCGCCGCCCTTGTTGTCGATGACGATGGTCTGGCCCAGGTGGGCACTGAGCGTCGGCTGAAGAATCCGGCCGATCAGGTCGGTCGAGGCGCCCGGCGGATAGGGCACCACCAGTTCAATGGGCCGATTGGGATAAGCCTGGGACCAGGCGCTGTGGGTGGTGACCGACAACAAGGAGGCCACGCCCCCCATCAGGGCTGTGCGACGCGAGATGTTCATGATGATGTCTCTGGATTGGTTTCTGCTGGGCAGGGAGGGTATGAAAGGAAAAGCAGGCGGCGAGATGCAGGGTGTCAGTCGTCGATCGAGAAGCCCGATGCCTTGACCACAGGACGCCAGCGATCCAGATCGGCCCGCAGTTGACGGGCAAATTCCTCAGGCGCGGGCGCAGAAGGCTCGCAAGCCAGCTTGGTCAAGGCCTCCTTGAATTCAGCCGTCTGGATGGCCTCGCGCACATCGGCCGCCAGACGACCGACCACCTCTGTCGCGGCACCCGCGGGCAGGAACAGGCCAAACCCTTCCTGCGCCTGAATATCGGGCGCCCCCAGCTCACCGAAGGTTGGTGCCTCCGGCAAGTATTGGGAGCGCTGGGGAGTGCTGACTGCGATCACGCGCAGCTTGCCAGTGCTCACGTGCGGCAAAGAATCCCCCAACACCGTCACACCCATCGCGATCTGCCCACCCAGCAGGTCCTGCACCATGGGCGTGGCACCCCGGTAGGCCACATGGGTGAGCGACAGGCCCAGGTGGCGCGCCACCATCACCCCCACGAAGTGCATCGGGGTGCCGGCGCCACCGCTGGCATAGTTGGCATGCTTCGGATTCGCCCGGAGCCATGCGGCCAGTTCCTGGAGCGTCTTCACCTGCGGTGGCACGACCGCATTGCTGACCACCAGCGCGAAGCCGATGTTGCCGACCGAGGTCACAGGCACGAAGTCCTTGAGGGGATCGTAGGCCAGCTTGTTGTAGACATGCGGGTATAGCGTCATCATGGCTGCCGGTGACACCAGCACATTGCCACCGTCGGGGGCGCTGCCTCTCACACGCATGACGGCCAGGCGACCGGCCGCTCCCGGCACGTTGTCGACGATCGCCACGGCGCCCGGCTTTTTCTGGTGTGCCGCCACCAGGCGGGCCACCACATCGGTGGAGCCGCCGGGCGGGAAACCGACCACGAACTTCGTCACGCGGTTCTGGGCGAACGCCGGCCGGCCCAGGGCCAGGGCCAGCGCGGTCGCCGACGTTGCCTGCAACAGCGCACGCCGGCGCCAAAGATGGATATGCGATGAGGTGTTCATCGGTATGTCTCCTCAGTAATTGAAAGGCCAGGGGTGGCGGGCATCACGGTGCAGGTTGCGTGTCCTGCCAGCGTGGAAACCCATAGAGGTCTTCGGGGTTGCGGACCAGGATTTGTTCACGCAGCGCCGTATCGGCGCCCAGCGCTACCAGCCAGTCCAGCAGCTCGCCTGTCTGCGGGCGCTGCACGGGGTCGTAAAGACCCACGAACGGCCAGTCGCTGGCCCACAGCAGCTGTGCCGGGAACTCCTTCAGCAGCGGCGCTATCGCCGGCAGCAGAGCCGCCCAGGGAGAGGCGCCCGCGCCCGCACGGTACATGCCCGACAGCTTGAGCCAGGTCCGCCCGCTCGCCAGCATGTCCCGCAGCACGGCCAGCCCTTCCGGGTCGGGGCGACCATCGGCATACCAGGCGTGGCTGGCCAGGTGGTCCAGCACCAGGCGGGCCGGCAGTTGGGGGGCGAGACGGGCCAGCAGGCGCAGTTCGTCCGGGGTGGAAGGCCACATCGCGATGTGCCAGCCCAGCGGCGCGATGGCATCAGCCCAGTGGCGCAGGTGATGCTCGTCGATCGGCGTCATGGCCCCGTAGGCGGGCGAAAGACGCACGCCGCGCATGCCTTGCCGATGCAGATCGTCCAGTTGCCCCGGAGTCACCCCCGTGTCCAGCAAGGCCGTGCCGCGCGCGCGCTCACCCAGCGCCTGCAGCGCATCCAGCGTGACCGACAAGTCAGCGCCATGGGCCGACACATGGGCAACGACCACCCGGGACAAGCCGACGGTGTCCATCATGTGCTGCAGATCGGCCAACGTGGCCGGTGGCGGCGTGTAGGGACGTTGCGCGGCCAGCGGATAACGGTCGAACGGCCCGAGCACGTGCAGATGGCAGTCGCACGCACCCGGCGGCAGCGCGAAGCCTGCCGTGGTGGGTACACCCGCCGGCAGGCATTCGGCGGCTTGGCTCATGACAGGCCCCACGCTTTGGGCACCGGCACCATCATTTCCAGCGTGCGCTGGCCGAAGGCCTTGCCCTGCGGGTCGATGCGCATGGAGGCCATGCCGCCACCGCCGAGCGAGTCTTCGAGCACGAAGTTGAACGCCTGCAGCCCGGGCGCCTCGTGGCGCACGATGGCGCCGTGCACGGTGCCGCGCAAGTGCTTGGCCAGCCGTTCGGGCGTGAGCCAGGCGCGCAGGTGCTCCAGGTATTCGGGCCGGCGGCAGAAGATGGCGATGTTGGAGCCGTTGCCCTTGTCGCCCGAGCGTGCGTGCGCCAGGCGCAGCAGGGGCACCTCCACGGTATCGCCCTCGGCCAGCCGGACGGCGGGCGCGCCTGGTGCGGGTGCGGGCGCGTAGCCACCGGCGGTGGGCACCTCGACAGCAAAGGCGGGGGCATCGCCCACCTGCACGCGCGGCGCAGCCAGTGCGGCCTTGTCGATGAAGAAGGTGAACAGGCGCACCACCGGGGTCGGCTTGGGGCGGCCTCCAATCAGGCCGGCCGTGCCC
>JAEZLX010000097.1 GCA_023415035.1 Pseudomonadota bacterium
AGCAGCGCGGCCCAGCGCAGCACCAGGTCCGGGTCGCCGTCCTCGAGGTCGATGGCCTGCTTGAGGACGGTGAGCGAGTGCCAGTACACGTCCTTGTGCTGGTGATGCTCGTCGATCTCCAGCTTGAGCTGGGGGATCTCCGGCAGCACCCGGGCGGCCAGCCCGGTCTCGCACATGACGTTGATGCCGTCGATCGGGTACTCGCCGAGGATCAGCTTGTCGAGTTCGGCGCGCTCCCGCTCGGCGGTGATCCGGTCGATCTGGTCGGCCATGTCGACGATTGCCTGCCGCACCCGCGGGGCGAGCGTGAACCCGAGCTGCGAGACGAACCGGCACGCGCGCAACATCCGCAGCGGGTCATCGTTGAACGAGACCTCCGGCGCGGCGGGAGTGTCGAGGACACCGGCGAGCAGCGCGTCCAGCCCGTTCAACGGGTCGACGAACTCGAAGGTGCCGCTGCCGTCGACCCGCACCGCCATCGCGTTGGCCGTGAAGTCCCGCCGGACCAGGTCCTCGTCGAGCGTCGTGCCGTACTGCACCTCGGGGTTGCGGGTGACCCCGTCGTAGGTGTCGGTGCGGTACGTGGTGATCTCGATCTGATCGGCGCCCTTGGCCGCGCTGATGGTGCCGAACGCGATGCCGGTGTCCCACTGGTGGTCGGCCCAGCCGTGCAGGATCTCCTGCACCTGCTCGGGCCGGGCGTCGGTGGTGAAGTCCAGGTCGGTCCCGAGACGGCCGAGGACCGCGTCGCGAACGCTGCCACCCACCAGATACAGCTCGTGCCCGGCCGCGGCGAACCGGGCACCGAGCGGGGTCAGCACGTCCGACAGGGCGCCCAGGGTCTGATGCGCACCGCGGAGCAGGCGGGCACGCCGGTCGGCGTCGGGGGTGGGGGCATTCACGTCAGCAAACCTTACCGAGGTCGACAAATACAGAAGTGCGCATGCGGCGGTACCTGCGCGCTCACGCTGGCGTGGGAGTCCGGCCACCCGAGTTCTCTCAACTACGATCGATGAGGTGTCCGCCGCCGAACGTGCCAACCGCAACCGCCGCTCCTCGCGGCGGCGCGGCGCGGGCTCCGGTGCAGGCTCCGGTGCGGGCACACCGCACATGCGGACCGTCCGCGAGACCTCGGCCGGCGGATTGGTCGTCGACGGCCTCGGCGGACCGGCGGACAAACTGTCCGCCGCCCTGATCGGCCGGACCGACCGGCGGGGGCGCCTGCTGTGGTCGCTCCCGAAGGGGCACATCGAGCAGGGCGAGACCGCCGAACAGACCGCGATGCGGGAGGTCGCCGAGGAAACCGGCATCCGCGGGTCCGTCGTCGCCGCCCTCGGCAGCATCGACTACTGGTTCGTCACCGAGGGCCGGCGCGTGCACAAGACCGTGCACCACTACCTGCTGCGCTCGCTGGGTGGCGAACTCTCGGACGCCGACATAGAGGTCACCGAGGTGGCGTGGGTGCCGCTGTCGGAGCTCAACTCACGGCTCGCCTACGCCGACGAACGCAAGCTCGCCGAGATCGCCGGGCGGCTCATCGCCGAGATGGAACCCTCACGTGCCGGGAGGACCGACACCGAATGACAGCGGCATCGCGTCCGGCATGGCGACGACCCGATGCCACGTTCCTCACGGCGCTGACCCTCGTCCTGACACTGCTCGGTGTCGTGCTGATCGGTCCCGCGAGGGCCGCGGCCCAGAGCACGGGGCAGACCACCGAACAGACGACGCCCACCACCCGGGTGCCGGTGACCAAGTCCCGAAGCCAGCCCACGTTCCTCGAGTTGCGGATCGCCGAGGTCACCCCGGCCGCCGTGACCACCACGACCGATCCCGTGGTCACCGTCACCGGCACGGTCGCGAACGTCGGAGACCGCCCGGTCACCGACATCGGGGTCCGGCTGCAGCGTGCGCCCGCGGTGGACTCGAGCGAAGAACTGCGCACCTCGCTGGACCTGGATCAGGGCCAGTTCGACACCGTCGGCCCGTTCGTCCTCGTCGCCGACCGCCTCGCGGAGGGGGAGCAGCGGCCGTTCACGCTGTCGCTGCCGCTGCGCTCCCAGACCGACTGGTCGCTCGACATCCGCGAGCCCGGCGTCTACCCCCTCCTGGTGAACGTCAACGGCACCCCGGCGTACGGCGGACAGGCCCGCCTCGACGACGCCCGCTTCCTCCTGCCGGTACTGGGCCTGCCGCGGGCCGACGGTGGCAGTGACACCACGCCCCGGACCTCGGCGTCCGCCTCCGCGACCGCGCCCGTCCCACCCGACACGTCGGATCCGCTCGCGGTCACCATGCTGTGGCCGCTGGCCGACCAGCCCCGGCGCGTCGCCGGCATCCCCGGCGCCGTGAACGAGACGGTCCGACTCGTCGACGACACCCTGGCCACGTCCCTCGGCGAGGGCGGCCGCCTCGACGGCCTGCTCGCCGCCGCCGAGTTCGCCACCGACCCCGACACCGATCGCGACCGGCGCCTCACCGACAGCCTGTGTCTCGCGGTCGACCCGGACCTGTTGATCACGGTCAGCAACATGACCCGGGGCTACCTGGTGGGCGACGATCCGGCAGATCCCGCCGGGCCCGCCCACCCGGGTGCCGGCCGCGATGCGGCGACGGCATGGCTCGACCGGCTCGGCACACTGGCGCGGGACATGTGCGTCACTGCACTGCCGTTCGCCCAGGTGGATCTGGCGGCACTGAGCCGGATACGCAACGAGGCCCTCACCCGGGGAGCGCTGGTCGCACCGGCCGACATCGTCGACTCCATCCTCGGCGTCACCTCCCTCCGGGGCATGACCTGGCCCGATTCCGGGGTACTGGACGACGCCTCCGCCCGGATGCTGCACGGCCTGGGGCCGAGCACCGTGC
>JAEZLX010000239.1 GCA_023415035.1 Pseudomonadota bacterium
GTGTGGCGGGGGCCGCCGGGCCGAACCCCCCCGGCCCCCCCCGGTGGCCACCGCCTCGACCTGTTCGCCGCCGACACGGTCTTCCTCAACGCGGCGGCGCGCCGCCTGCTGGGAGAGGCGCGCGAGATCGACATCCAGACCGGCCTGCAATGGCGCACGCTACGCATCGCCGGCAGCACGCCCGCGCCGGGCCCACCACTGCTGGTCATGGACATCGCGGCCGCGCAGCAGCTTTCCGGCCAGACAGGACAGCTCAGCCGCATCGACCTGCGTTTGGTGCCTGGCGCGGACGTGGCGGCGCTGCCCGCGCGGCTGGGCTTGCCCGCCCAATGGCTGGCGCAGCGCCCCGGCGATGGCGCCGAGCGCATCAGCCAGCTCTCGCGCGCCTATCGCGTCAACCTCACGGTGCTGGCCCTGGTGGCGCTGTTCACGGGCGCCTTCCTGGTGTTTTCCGTCATGGCCCTCTCGGTTGCCCGACGCCAGCAGCAGTTCGCCCTGCTGGGCGTGCTCGGCCTCTCGGCGCGCGAGCGCATGCGCCTCATCCTCGCGGAATCGGCCGTGCTGGGGCTTGTCGGCAGCGCCGCCGGCGTGGCGCTGGGCACTGTGCTGGCCGCACTCGCCTTGCACCTGCTCGGCGGCGATCTGGGCGGCGGTTATTTCGACGGCGTCAGCCCCCCGCTGCAATGGCACGCCGGCCACGCGGTCTTGTTCGGCACCCTCGGCGTCGCCGCCGCCATGGCCGGTGGCTGGTGGCCGGCGCGCGCCGGTCGCGATCTCACTCCTGCACTGGCCCTCAAGGGTCTGGGTGCCACCGTGCCTGCCGGCCGGCGACACCGCTGGCTCGCGCCGGTCCTGCTGGCAGTCGGCGCTCTGCTGACGCTCGCACCTCCGGTCCAGGGCATTCCCCTGGCCGCCTATGTGGCCATCGGCATGCTGCTCGTCGGCGGCATAGCGATCCTGCCCCTGGGCGTGGGCGCCGTGCTCGACCGCATCGCCCCGGCGCTCACCCGCCGGGCCATACCCATGCTCGCCATCGAACGTACCCGCCGCCAGCGCGACACCGCCGCCATCGCCACCAGCGGCATCGTCGCCAGCCTGGCACTTTCGGTCGCGCTGACCGTGATGGTGGCCAGCTTTCGCGACTCGGTCACCGAATGGCTCGACGGCGTGCTGCCGGCCCAGCTCTACGTGCGCGGCAGCGATACCGGCATCGGCGAAGGCAATCCGTTGCCACCGGCCTTCGTCGCCGAGGTGATGACTCTGCCCGGCATCGTCCGGGCCGATGCCCTGCGCGCCACCCGTGTCCAGCTCACGGCCGGTTTGCCTCCGGTCGTGCTGCTGGCCCGTCCGCTGGCGCTGGCCGGCGATGCCCGCCCCGGCCAGTCACTGCCACTGACCGGTGCGCAGGCACCGGTACCCCAGACCGGCCCGCGTGGCGAGGCCGTCGTGCCCGTGTATGTCAGCGAGACCATGGCCGACCTGCACGGCACCGCGTCAGGCCGCTGGCTGCCCGCGCTGTCCGACGCGCTGGCACCGCGCGAACCCGTCGCCTTCTTCGTTGCCGGCGTCTGGCGCGACTACGCCCGCCAGCAAGGCAGCATGGCCATCGACGTGCGCGACTACACCCGCCTGAGCGGCGACACCCGTGTCAACGAGCTGGCCATTCATCTCCCCGAGGGCGCCGACGAAGACGCCATCCGCGGCGCGATCCGCGCCATCGCGGCCCGCCACGGCAACGGCGATCTGCTTGAGTTCGCCTCGGCCGGCGAGCTGCGCGCCACCTCGCTGCGCATCTTTGACCGCAGCTTCGCCGTCACCGTATGGCTGCAGGCCGTGGCCATCGGCATCGGCCTCTTCGGCGTGGCCGCCAGCTTCAGCGCGCAGGTACTCGCCCGCCGGCGCGAGTTCGGCCTGCTCGCCCACCTGGGCCTCACACGGCGCCAGATCCTGCACGTCGTCGCCGCCGAAGGCCTGGCCTGGACGGCGCTCGGCGCCATCGCGGGCTGTTTGCTTGGCCTCTTGGTCAGCACCATCCTCGTCCACGTGGTCAACCCGCAGAGCTTTCACTGGACCATGGACATGAGCCTGCCCGCCGGCCGCCTCGCGGCCCTGTGTGCCGCCATGGTGTTCGCCGGTACATTGACCGCCTGGCTGGCGGGCCGCGCCGCCGCCAGCCGTGACGCCGTGCAGGCCGTCAAGGAGGACTGGTGACCCCGATGAAACACGCACATCCGGCCGCCCTTGTCCTGCGACGCCGCGCGTGGCTGGCCCTCGCCGCGGCTTCGCTCGCCATGCCCTCGCGGGCCACCACACCGTCTGCTCCCCGAGTGCTGGTGCCTCGACCCCTGGTGTTTCCGCGCGATCACGGCAGCCACAACGACACCCGCACCGAGTGGTGGTACCTCACGGGCCACGCTCAGGCCGAGGGCGCACCCGACGATGCGCCTCCCGCCTGGGGTTTCCAGGTCACGTTCTTCCGCAGCCGCGTGGACAGTTCCGCCGGACTCGACGGCCGCCTGGCCGCGCGGCAGCTGCTGTTCGCCCATGCCGCCATCACCGACGTCGCCGCCGGCCGCCTGATCCACGCGCAGCGCATCGCCCGCTGGAACGGCCTGCCTCCCACTGAAGCCACCGACGCCCGCGCCGTGTTCGCCAGTGAAGCCGACACCGCTGTGCACCTGCGCGGCTGGTCCTTCGTGCGCGACGCAGGCTCTGGCGCCTACCGCACCCGCGTCGAACACCGCGACCTTGCCATCGAACTCACGGCACAGCCCTCCCAGCCTCTGCTGCTGCAAGGCAGCCAGGGCTTCTCCCGCAAAGGTCCGGACCCCGCGCAGGCCAGCTTCTACATCTCGCATCCGCAGCTGACGGGCACCGGCACGCTGCGCGCGGGCGAGCGAGAGCGCCCGCTTCGCGCCCGCGGCCAGGCCTGGCTCGACCACGAATGGAGCGAGGCGCTGATGCACCCCGAGGCCGTGGGCTGGGACTGGACCGGCATGAACCTGTCCGACGGCAGCAGCCTCACCGCCTTCCGGCTGCGCCGCGCCGACGGCAGCACGGTATGGACGGGCGGCTCATGGCGACCGGGCACACCCGGCGCCCCCAGCCAGTCATTCGACACCACCAAAGTCCGCTGGACACCCGGCCGTCTCTGGCACAGCCCGCGCACCGGCGCGGCCTATCCGGTCGAATGGCAGCTCGACACCCCGGCCGGAAGCTTTGCCATCCGCGCCATGGCCAATGCCCAGGAACTCGACGACCGCGCCAGCACCGGCTCCATCTACTGGGAAGGACTGTCGGAACTGCTCGACGCCAGCGGCAGGGTCATCGGCCGGGGCTACCTGGAAATGACCGGCTACGCGCGCCGCCTCGTGCTCTGACCCGATACGCCGGTGTCGCTCAGAACGCGCGCTGCCGCGTCAGGATCTCCCACCACATCCGCCAGTCCCCCATGAAGCTGTACATCGGGTACTTGAACGTGGCCGGGCGGTTGTGCTCGAAAAAGAAGTGCCCCACCCAGGCAAAGGCATACCCCTGCGCCAACCCCGCCAGCACCAGCCACCCGTTCTGCCCAAGTATGGCCAGCACGAGCAGAAGCAGCCCGATACTGCTGCCGATGAAGTGCAGGCGACGCGACACCGCATTGCGGTGCTCGCTCAGGTAGAACGGATAGAACTCGGCAAAGCTGCGGTAGCGCGTCTCGCCCTGGGTCTGCGTCTGGCTGCTCATCGCTTGTCTCCTTTGTCGTCCCGAGCCGATCCGGCGGATATCGGCCGGCTGTTGGCCATGTCAACCCTACACATCCTGCCACGTTCCCGTCAAGGCCGCCGTAAACTGCCCGACACCATGAACGACCAGAATGCCGCCCCCCGCTCGCTCTCCGGGCTGTGGCCCTTCGTCCGCCCCTACCGCTGGCAGGTCGGTCTGGCGCTGCTGTTTCTGGTGCTGGCCGCCATGGCCACGCTGCTGTTTCCCGTGGCGCTGCGCCACCTCATCGACGGCGTACTGGACGCCCACCCCGCAGAACACGCCATGGCCCTGCGCGGGCATTTCCTGGCCGTCTTCGGTGTCGCCGTGCTGCTGGGCATGGCATCGGCGGCGCGCTTCTTCGTGATGAGCTGGCTGGGAGAACGCGTCACTGCCGACGTGCGCAGCGCCGTCTACCGCCACATCCTGCGCCAAAGCCCCGCCTTTTTCGAGTCCACCCGCACGGGCGAGGTGCTCAGCCGACTCACCACCGACACCACCCTCGTGCAAACTGTCGTCGGCTCCTCACTGTCCATGGGCCTGCGCAACGCCATCACCGGTCTGGGGGCGCTCGCCATGCTGGTGTGGTCCCACCCGGTGGTCATGGTGCAGGTGCTGCTGGTCATCGTGCTGGTGGTGCTGCCGGCGATGTGGTGGGGCCGGCGCGTCCGCCGCCTCTCGCGCGCCAGCCAGGACCGCGTCGCCGATGCCAGCGCCATCGCCGCCGAGGTGCTCAACGCCATCCCCACCGTGCAAAGCCACACTGCCGAAGACCGCGAGGCCACCCGCTTCGACGAGGCCGCCGAACACGCCTTCCGCACCGCCGTGCGCCGCAGCCGTGCGCGTGCCCTGCTCGTGGCCTTCATCATCATCGCCAACGCCGCCCTGGTCCTGTGGGGACTGTACATGGGCACACGAGCGGTGCTGGCCGGACAGATGAGTGCCGGCCAGCTCGGCCAGGCCGTGGTGCTCGTGATCCTTTTCGCCAGCGCCGTGGGCATCTGGGGCGAGGTCTATGGCGACCTGCTGCGCGCCGCCGGCGCCACCGAGCGCCTCATGGAGCTGCTCGACGCCCGCTCCCCCGTGCAGGAGCCAGCCGCCCCCCGCCGATTGCCCCCTGTGCATGCAGGCAGCCGCGTCACCATCGGGCAATTGCGCTTCCATTACCCCTCGCGCCCAACGCAACCCGCGCTCGATGGTCTAGACCTCGTGATCGAACCCGGCCAGTCGGTCGCACTTGTCGGCCCCAGCGGCGCCGGCAAGACCACGGTCTTCCAGCTGCTGCAACGCTTCTACGATCCCGACGCGGGACGCATCCTGATCGACGGCGTATCCATCGATCAGATCGCCCTGCACGAACTGAGGACACGCGTCGGCGTCGTGCCACAGGACCCCGTCATCTTCTCGGCCAGTGCCTTCGACAACATCCGCTACGGCCGCCCCGACGCCAGCCGCGCCGAAATCCACGCGGCAGCCCGTGCCGCATTTGCCGACGACTTCATCCGGGAACTGCCCGAAGGCTACGACACCTTCCTCGGCGAACGTGGCGTGCGACTCTCGGGCGGGCAACGCCAGCGGATCGCCATTGCGCGCGCCATGCTCCAGAACCCGCCCCTGCTACTGCTCGACGAAGCCACCAGCGCGCTCGATGCACAAAGCGAACGCGTGGTGCAGGCGGCGCTCGAAGCCGCGATGCGCGACCGCACCACCCTCGTCATCGCGCATCGTCTGGCCACGGTGAGACGCGCCGACCACATCGTCGTCCTCGACCACGGCCGTATCGTCGAACAGGGCACGCACGAGGAGCTGCTGCAACGCCAGGGTCTCTATGCCCATCTGGCCTCGCTGCAGTTCCAGGACTGATTCCCCTGCAGCGCGGCGGGGCTATGCGCGGTCGGCATGACCGCATCACAAGCCAGCCTTGGACAGGCGCGCCACGCATCACTACAGTGATGATGTGACCCACGCGCGGGCCGTCAGTCTTCCCATCTGCAAGCCCTTCACCATGTCCAACACATCACCCACTGTCACGCACAGCCTGCCCTCCTACCTCGACCCGAACCACCTCGGTCCCTGGGGCATCTACCTGCAGCAGGTCGACCGCGTCACGCCCTACCTCGGCCCGCTGGCCCGCTGGGTCGAAACACTCAAGCGCCCCAAGCGCATCCTGGTGGTGGACGTGCCCATCGAGCTGGACAACGGCACCATCGCCCACTTCGAGGGCTACCGCGTGCAGCACAACACCAGCCGCGGCCCCGGCAAGGGCGGCGTGCGCTTCCACCAGGACGTGACCCTCTCCGAAGTGATGGCCCTCTCGGCCTGGATGAGCATCAAGAACGCGGCCGTGAACGTGCCCTACGGTGGCGCCAAGGGTGGCATCCGCGTCGATCCCCGCCAGCTCTCGCGCGGCGAGCTGGAGCGACTGACGCGCCGCTACTCCAGCGAGATCGGCCTGCTGATCGGTCCCACCAAGGACATCCCCGCGCCCGACGTGAACACCAACGGGCAGATCATGGCCTGGATGATGGACACCTACTCCATGAATGTCGGCGCCACCGCCACGGGTGTCGTCACCGGCAAGCCCGTCGATCTCGGTGGCTCGCTCGGCCGTGTCGAGGCCACCGGTCGCGGCGTGTTCACCGTTGGCGTCGAGGCCGCGCGCCTCATCGGCCTGCCCGTCGAGGGCGCGCGCGTTGCTGTTCAGGGCTTCGGCAACGTGGGCGGCACCGCTGGCCGCCTGTTCGCCGAGGCCGGCGCCAAGGTCGTCGCCGTCCAGGACCACACCGGCACCGTCCACAACGCCGGCGGTCTCGACGTCACCGCACTGCTCGAGCATGTGCGTCAGACCGGCGGCGTCGCCGGCTTCCAGGGCGCCGATGTCATCGCGCCCGACGAATTCTGGGGAATCCCCTGCGACATCCTCGTTCCCGCCGCGCTCGAAGGCCAGATCACGCAGCACAACGCCGGCCGCATCCAGGCCAAATTGGTGATCGAAGGCGCCAACGGCCCCACCACGCCCGAGGCCGACGACATCCTTGCCGACAAGGGTGTGCTCGTGCTGCCCGACGTGATCGCCAACGCCGGCGGCGTGACCGTGAGTTACTTCGAATGGGTGCAGGACTTTTCCAGCTTCTTCTGGACGGAGGACGAGATCAACGCCCGCCTCGTGCGCATCATGCAGGAGGCCTTTGCCGCCGTGTGGCAGGTGGCACAGGAACACAAGGTAAGCCTGCGCACCGCGACCTTCATCGTCGCCTGCCGACGCATCCTGCATGCACGCGAAATGCGCGGACTGTATCCCTGAGATACGCCTCTGGGCGCCTGCGCCACTTTTCCCTCTGTGGCGCGCCACTGCACGGTGTTCCAGGGGAGGACGAGACCTACGAACCGGTGAAGCCGGTTGCGCGGAGAGCACCGCGCAACAGGGAACGCTGCTGTCGGCAGGCCGCTTTGCCCGCCCCACGCAGACCGGATCCGTGCCACGCCAAATGCCGGCACATCACCGGTCCACAGACCTATTGCAAGGTTTCCTTTACCACCGGCAGATCGGGCAAGGGAAGGATCTCGATACCTTCATCGAGCAGCTCGCGGGCCACATCGGGCGTGGTGCGGCCGCGGATGTTGCGGCGCTCGATCTCGCCGTTGTGCATGGCGCGCGCCTCGTCGGCGAAACGTTCACCCACATCCTCGGTGCGCGCGATCAGCTCGCGCATGGCGCGCAGCATATGGGCCTGCATGCCAGCCATGTCCGGAACATTGGCCGCGGCCTGCGCCTGCGTTGGCGCTTCGGTGACGGGCGCCTCGCCACGACCCAGATTGAGGCGCGGCGCGGAAAGCATCTTCTGCACGGCGTTCGTGCCGCACACAGGGCAAGTCAGCAGCCCGCGCTCAAGCTGCTGGCCGTAGTCGTCTTCGGAAGCAAACCAGCCCTCGAATACGTGCTGGTGCTCGCACTGCAGGTCCAGTACCTTCATGGGGCCGATTATCGGGCTATCGAGAGATCCCTGCCGGCATCCGGCCAGACCAGTCGAGCGGCCATGCACCCGAGAGGACATTCTGCAGCCACAGTGCGCCCACCAGGGTCTTGGAATCGATGACGCGGCCGTCCCGGCAGGCTGCCAGCAAGTCCTGCGGCGCCATCGCAATCACGTCGAGAAACTCACCTTCGTCCAGGCGCCTGTCTCCCAGTGTCAGTCCGCGTGCGAACCACACGTCAATGCGCTCGTCCGAATAGGCCACGGTCGGAGCGAGCTGGCATGCGAAGGCCCACTCCTTCGCGACGTAACCGGTTTCTTCCTGCAGTTCGCGCCGGGCACAGGCCAAGCTGCCCTCGCCCTTGTCCAGCTTGCCGGCGGGCATTTCCAGCAGCACCTCACCCATAGGATGGCGGTACTGCCGTTCCATCACGACGCGGCCATCGTCAAGGAGACCGATGATCATCACCGCACCGGGGTGCAGCACGTACTCCCGGGTCGCGGTGCGACCCGAGGGCAGCGACACCTCGTCCCGGACCACGTGCAGGAAGTGGCCACGAAGCAACTCCTGCTGCGCGATGCGGGTTTCCCTCAGATGCGCATCGTCTTCCGGCAGCGCCATGCTCAATGCCTCCGGCGCCGATACAGATGGCGCCAGGTGAAGCCCGGAAATGCAAAGGTCAGGAACAGCGCACCGGTGGTGGCATAGAACTCCCAGCCTTGCGGATAGATCTGCCCGGCCGAGTGTTCGAGCCCGAGACCGATGGCACCCGCCACGAAATAGCAGATCACCAGCTCGGCCAGGCGCCACCACAGCGTCTTGGGGCGGCGTTCGGGGCCGAACGCCAGTACGCGGTCATTGAAAAACGGCAGGTTCGCCAACAGCACGGCGGCCAGGATAACCAGCCAAACGGAGGACGACAACGTCATTGCCGACGGAACCAGCGGCTGCGGTCAGGCGAGCATCGCCGCCACGGCCTGGGCGCACAGCGCCATCAGGCCACCCGGCAGAATGCCGAGCACCAGTACCAGGGCGCCATTGAGCGACAGCAGCGAGCGCACGTCCAGACCCGCCTCGATCGCGCCCTGCTGCGTGGCGTCGTCGAAGTACATGATCTTGACGACACGCAGGTAGTAGAAGGCGCCGATCAGCGACATCACGACGGCAAACACCGCCAGGCCGATGTGCCAGGTCTGGCCGCCGGCCACCAGGGCCTGCAGCACCGCCAGCTTGGCATAGAAGCCCACCAGCGGCGGAACGCCGGCCAGGGAGAACATGCAGATGGCCATGATGCCAGCGTACAGGGGACTGCGACGGTTCAGGCCGGCCAGATCGGTGATCTCCTCCGACTCGAAGCCGCTGCGCGAGAGCAGCAGGATCACGCCGAAGGTGCCCAGCGTGGTCAGCACGTAGGTCACCACATAGAACATGGCGGAGCCGTAGGCATTGGCCATGTTGCCGTTGTCGGCACCGACGCCAGCCACCAGCGCCACGAGCATGAAGCCCATCTGCGCGATGGTCGAGAAGGCCAGCATGCGCTTGAGGTTGGACTGCGCGATGGCTGCCAGGTTGCCGACCATCAGCGAGGCCACGGCCAGCACGGTCAGCATCTGCTGCCAGTCCACCGCAAGGTTTGCCATGCCTTCGACCAGCAGGCGGATCACGATGGCAAAAGCGGCCAGCTTGGGCGCGCCGCCCAGCATCAGCGTGACGGACGTCGGCGAACCCTGGTAAACGTCGGGTACCCACATGTGGAACGGCACCACGCCCAGCTTGAAGGCCAGGCCGGCCACCACGAACACCAGACCCAGGACCAGCACCTGGCGCGAGCCGCGCAGGGCTTCCTCACCACCGGCGATGGCGTGCAGCACACCTGACACGTCGAGCGAGCCGGTCGCGCCATAGACCATGGACAGGCCGTAGAGCAGGAAGCCGCTGGCCAGCGCGCCGAGCACGAAGTACTTCATCGCGGCTTCCGTCGCACGCAGGTCGTCGCGGCGCAGGGCCACCAGCGCGTAGCTGGAGAGCGTGAGCAGTTCCAGACCCAGATAGATGATCAGGAAGTTGTGGCCCGAGATCATCACGAACATGCCCAGCAGCGAGAACAGGCCCAGGGTGAACAGGTCACCGCCGCGCTGCAGCATCTCGCGGTCGCCTGAATAGCGGCGGCCGTACACCACGGTCACGAACATCGCGATGGATGCGAAGCACTTGAGCCAGTTGCCCATGGGGTCGCTGACCACCATGCCGCCGAAGCCGCTCAGGACCACGCCGGAGGACGCATAGTTGCCCGTGAGCGCCGCCACCACCGCCAGGGTGGCCAGCGTGAGCGCGTAGGTCGCGCCCCGCAGCGGCGATTTCACGGCCAGGTCCAGCAGCGCGATCACGCAGGCCATCACCAGCAACAGGATTTCAGGGTACGCCACGACCCAGCTGACGTTGTCAATCATGTGAACGCTCTCTTGTCTTTCTTGCCAGGCGGCCTCAATTCAGCTTGGACACGGCCACGTGGCGCAGCAGTTCGGCCACCGAGGCATCCATCACGTCGGTAAACGGCTTCGGATGGACACCCATGTACAGCACCATCACGGCCAGCAGGCCTAGCACCAGGAATTCGCGCGCGTTGATGTCCTTGAGCGCCTTCACGTGGTCGTTGCCGGGGGCACCCAGGTACACGCGTTTGAACATCCACAGCGAATAGGCGGCACCAAAGATCAGGGCCGAGGCGGCCAGCAGGCCGATCCAGAAGTTGGCCTTCACGGCGGCGATGATCACCATCCACTCGCCCACGAAACCGGCAGTGGCCGGCAGGCCGCAGTTGGCCATCGTGAACAGCAGGGCGAAGGCGGCAAAGCGCGGCATGGTGTTGACCACGCCACCGTAGGCGGCGATCTCGCGCGAATGCACGCGGTCGTACAGCACGCCGATGCTCAGGAACATCGCCGACGACACGAAGCCGTGGGCAATCATCTGCACGATACCACCCGACATGCCCAGATCATTGAAGACGAAGAAGCCCAGCGTGACGAAGCCCATGTGCGCCACCGAAGAATAGGCCACCAGCTTCTTCATGTCCTGCTGCACCATCGCCACCAGACCCACGTAGATCACGGCGACCAGCGACAGCCCGATCATCAGGCCGGCCCACTCGTGCGAGGCGTCGGGCAGGATAGGCAGCGAGAAACGCAGGAAGCCGTAGGCGCCAAGCTTGAGCATGATCGCGGCCAGCACGGCCGAGCCACCGGTGGGGGCCTCCACGTGCACGTCGGGCAGCCAGGTGTGCACCGGCCACATCGGCACCTTCACGGCAAAGGCGGCGAAGAAGGCAAAGAACAGCAGCGTCTGCGCCTGGCTGCCCAGCGGCAGCTTGTGCCAAGTAGCCAGGTCGAAGCTACCACCCGATTGCAGGTACAGGTAGATCAGCGCCACCAGCATCAGCAGCGAGCCCAACAGCGTGTAGAGGAAGAACTTGAACGCTGCGTAGATCTTGTTCGGGCCGCCCCAGATACCGATGATCAGGTACATCGGAATCAGCGTCGCCTCGAAGAAGACGTAGAACAGCATCGCGTCCTGGGCCGCGAACACGCCGATCATCAGGCCCGAAAGGATCAGGAACGCGCCCATGTACTGGTTCACGCGCTCGGTGATGACTTCCCAGCCGGCGATCACGACGATCACCGTGATGAAGGCGGTCAGCAGCACCAGCCACAGCGAGATGCCGTCCACGCCGAGGTGGTAGTTGACGTTGAACGTCGGAATCCACGCGCTCTTCTCGACGAACTGCATCGCGGCAGAGCCGATCTCGAAGCCCGTGTAGAGGGGGATGGTCACGGCCAGACCGGCCAGCGCGCCGATCAGGGCGATCCAGCGCACCATGACCGCCTGTTCGTCACGACCGAAAGCCAGCAGCACGGCGCCGAACAGCACCGGCACCCAGATCGCAAGGCTCAGCAAACCCATTTTCTAGTTCTCCTTATTTGGCCAGCCACACGAACCAGGTCATGAACAGCACCACACCGAGGATCATCATCAGGGCGTAGTGATACAGGTAGCCGGACTGCAGACGGCGCACCACTGCCGAAACCGCATCGACGAGCTTCCAGCTGGCGTTGACCACGCCACCTTCGATCACGCCACGGTCGCCGCCCTTCCAGAGACCGACACCAATCATGCGCGCACCGCGGGCGATGATGTTCTCGTTGATCCAGTCCATGTAGTACTTGTTCTCCAGCACCACCACGATCGGACGCAGGGCGCGGGCGAAGGCAGCCGGCACGGCCGGATTGATCAGGTACATGTACCAGGCGGCCACGGCACCGGCCAGCGCCAGGTACAGCGGAGCCGTCGAGAAGGCGTGCGCCGCCATGGCCAGCGGACCATGGAACATCTCCGCGAACCGGGCCATGGCCGGGTGGGCCGAGGCGTCCACGTGGATGGCGTCCTTGAAGAACTCGCCGAACACCATCGGCTCGATCGTCAGGTAGCCGATCACCACCGACGGGATCGCCAGCAGCAGCAGGGGCACGGTCACCACCCAGGGCGACTCGTGCGGCTTGGCGTCATGGCCATGACCGTGGTCGTCGTGGTGATGGTCGTCGTGGTGCGCGTCCGGGTTCTGGTCGTAACGCTCCTTGCCGTGGAAGACCAGGAAGTACAGGCGGAACGAATAGAACGAGGTCACGAACACACCGGCCAGCACGGCGAAGTGCGCGAAACCGGCCGCGGGCAGGTTGCTGAAGTGCACCGCCTCGATGATCGAGTCCTTGGAGTAGAAGCCGGAGAACAGGGGCGTGCCGATCAGCGCCAGCGTGCCCAGCAGCGAGGTGATCCAGGTGATGGGCATGTACTTGCGCACGTTACCCATCCAGCGGATGTCCTGGTTGTGGTGCATGCCGATGATGACTGAGCCGGCACCCAGGAACAGCAGCGCCTTGAAGAACGCGTGCGTCATCAGGTGGAACACCGCAACCGAATAGGCCGAGGCACCCAGGGCCACGGTCATGTAGCCCAGCTGCGACAGCGTCGAATACGCCACGACGCGCTTGATGTCGTTCTGGATGATGCCCAGGAAGCCCATGAACAGCGCCGTGATCGAGCCAATCACCAGGATGAAGTTCAGCGCGGTGTCGGACAGCTCGAACAGCGGCGACATGCGCGCCACCATGAAGATACCGGCCGTCACCATCGTGGCTGCGTGGATCAGCGCGGAAATCGGGGTGGGGCCTTCCATCGAGTCGGGCAGCCAAACGTGCAGCGGGAACTGCGCGCTCTTGCCCATCGCGCCGATGAACAGGCAGATGCAGATCACGGTAATGAGCATCCAGTCGGTGCCGGGGAAGCCAATGCCGCCGAGCTCGCCGGCCTTGGCGAACACCTCGGTGTAGTTCATCGTGCCCGTGTAGGCCACGATCAGGCCGATACCCAGGATAAAGCCAAAGTCACCCACGCGGTTGACGAGGAAGGCCTTCATGTTGGCGAAGATCGCCGTGGGCTTGTTGAACCAGAAGCCGATCAGCAGGTACGACACCAGGCCCACGGCTTCCCAGCCGAAGAACAACTGCAGCAGGTTGTTGCTCATGACCAGCATGAGCATCGAGAACGTGAACAGCGAGATGTACGCGAAAAAGCGGTTGTAGCCGGCGTCGTCCTCCATGTAGCCGATGGTGTAGATGTGCACCATCAGCGAGACGAAGGTCACCACGCACATCATCATAGCGGTGAGGCCGTCGACCATGAAGCCGACTTCCATCTTCAGGTCGCCGATCACCATCCATTCGTAGATGGTCTCGTTGAAGCGGGCCCCGGCGACCACGTCCTTTAGCGTGATGGCCGAGATGATGAAGGCCACCAGGACACCCAGGATGGTGAGCGAGTGCGAGGCACGGCGGCCGATCACGTTGCCGCCGAAGGTCGTGCCCAGGATGCCTGCGAGCGCCGAGCCCACCAGGGGTGCCAGCGGAACGGCCAGGAGCGTACTTGCGGATAGGGTTGTGCTCATCTCTGTTCTTGCCTGTTTTGTCGGGCTTCAACCCTTGAGCGTGTTAAGTTCTTCGGCGCTGATCGACGAGCGATTGCGGAACAGCAGCACGAGGATGGCCAGGCCGATCGCGGATTCGGCCGCGGCCACGGTCAGGATGAAGAACACGAACACCTGGCCATGCATGTCGCCCAGGTAGTGCGAGAAGGCCACGAAGTTCATGTTGACGGCCAGCAGCATCAGCTCGATGGCCATGAGCAGCACGATCAGGTTCTTGCGGTTGAGGAAGATCCCGATCACCGACAGCGCGAACAGGATCGCGCCGACCGTGAGAAAGTGTCCGAGTGTCAGAGTCATGATGCCTTGCCTTCCTCCTGGGCGACCGGTACCGCATCAGCGGGCCTGGTGGTCGCAGCCATCGGTACCACCACCAGGCGGTCGGCGGCGCGCACGCGCACCTGTTCGCCGGGGTTGATGGCCTTGCTGTCCTTGCGATGGCGCAGCGTCAGGGCGATGGCCGTGAGCATGGCCACCAGCAGGATGACGGCAGCCACCTGGATGGGATAGAGGTACCCGGAGTACAGCAGGATGCCCAGTGCCTTGGTGTTGGACACGCCCTCGGCAGCCACGGCAGCCTCGCCACCGGCAATCTTGGGGAAGCCCACCCAGGTCACCGCGGCGATCTCGGCGGCCACCAGCGCACCGATGACCAGCGCCAGCGGGAAGTTCTGCCAGAAGCTCCAGCGGTCGCCCTCGAAGCGGATGTCCAGCATCATCACCACGAACAGGAACAGCACCATCACCGCGCCCAGGTACACCAGCACCAGGGTGATGCCGAGGAACTCGGCCTTGAGGATGAGCCACAGCGCCGCAGCCTGCGTGAACGACAGCATGAGATAGAGCACGGCGTGCACCGGGTTGCGCGCCGTGATCACGCGGAATGCCGCAAACAGCAGCACCGCCGCGAAAAGGTAGAAGAAACCGGTCTGGTAGTTCATGGTGCCTGTCTTTCGCGCGCCTCAGCGGTATTTCGCGTCGGCCGCCTTCGCAGCGGCGATCTCGGGTTCGTAGCGGTCGCCCACGGCCAGCAGCATCTCCTTGGTGAAATACAGGTCGCCCCGCTTCTCACCGTGGTATTCGAAGATGTGGGTCTCGACGATCGCGTCGACCGGGCAGGCCTCTTCGCAGAAACCGCAGAAGATGCACTTGGTCAGGTCGATGTCGTAGCGCGTGGTGCGGCGGGTGCCGTCATCGGCGCGCTCGCCGGCCTCGATGGTGATCGCCATGGCGGGGCAAATGGCCTCGCACAGCTTGCACGCGATGCAGCGCTCTTCGCCATTTTCATAGCGGCGCTGGGCGTGCAGGCCGCGGAAGCGTGGCGACAGCGGCGTCTTTTCCTCGGGGAACTGCACGGTCACCTTGCGGCTGAGCGCATAGCGGCCGGTCAGGGCCATGCCCTTGAACAGCTCCACCAGCAGGAAGCTCTTGAAGAAATCCTTCAGCGAGAAAGGAGCGACAGCGGTAGTTGACATGGTCGTGGTCCCTGCTGCTTATTTCCAGATGTTCCACGAGGTCTGCATCAGGCCGCCGACGAGCAGCAGCCACACCAGCGTGACGGGGATGAAAATCTTCCAGCCCAGGCGCATGATCTGGTCGTAGCGGAAACGGGGGAAGGTGGCGCGGATCCAGATGAACATGGACACCACCACGAAGGTCTTGATGCCAAGCCAGATCCAGCCGGGGATGAAGTCCAGGAAGGCCACGGGAGGCAGCCAGCCGCCCAGGAACATCAGCACGGCCAGGATGGACACCAGCCACATGCTGGTGTATTCGGCCAGGAAGAAGATGGCAAAGCCCATGCCCGAGTACTCGACCATGTGACCGGCCACGATCTCGGCCTCGCCCTCGACCACGTCGAAGGGGTGACGGTTGGTCTCGGCCACGCCGGAGATCAGGTACACCACGAAGATCGGCAGCAACGGCAGCCAGTTCCAGGACAGGAAGTCCAGGCCCATGTCCGTACCCATGCCGCGCGACTGCGAGGCCACGATGTCACCCAGGTTCAGGCTGCCCGCGGTCATCACGACCACCAGGAAGCAGAAGCCGATGGCGATTTCATAGCTGACCATCTGCGCCGAGGCGCGCAGCGCACCCAGGAAGGCGTACTTCGAGTTCGAGGCCCAGCCCGCGATGATCACGCCATAGACCTCGATCGAGGTGATCGCCAGGATCACCAGCAGACCGGCGTTGATGTTCGCGATCACGGCTTCGGGACCGAAAGGCACAGCCACCCAGGCGGCCAGCGCCGGCATGATCGCCATGACCGGGCCCAGACGGAACAGGCCGTTGGACGCGGCGGAAGGACGGATCAGCTCCTTGGTCAGCAGCTTGACCGCGTCGGCGATCGGCTGCAGCAGGCCGGCGGGGCCCACGCGGTTGGGGCCATAACGCACCTGCATGAAGCCCAGTAGCTTGCGCTCCCACAGCGTCAGGTAGGCCACGGCGCCGAGCACCGGCAGCAGAACGGCCACGATCTTGAGCAGGGCCCAGATGACGGGCCAGGCGGCGGTGGTCCACCAGTCGGCGGCGATGAGGCTCAGGCCTCCGTTGTACATCGCGTCGATCATGCGCGGGCTCCTTGTGCGGCCGCGCGGGCAGCGCGTGCGTCGCTCGTGAGTTGCAGCGAAGTGGCGCGGCGCACCAGCGAATCCAGTTCGTAGATCGCGGCCACGCAGGGCTCGGCAGTGGCCGGATTGAGGTCGGCACCGGCAGGCCCGGTCACGGTATCGGCGTTCGACAGGCGTGCGGCATCCACGAACGCGCCGGCGGCAACGCCGGGCAGCGCGGCGGCCAGCACGGCCTGCGACGAGTCGGCGTCAAAGCCAGGCAGACCCAGCAGGTTGCCCAGCACGCGCAGCACCTTCCAGCCCGGACGCGTCTCGCCCAGCGGACGCACCACGGCGTTGAAGCTCTGGAGGCGGCCTTCGGCGTTCACGAAGGAGCCCGAGGTCTCGGTGAAGGGCGAGATGGGCAGCAGCACGTCGCTGATGTCCATGTTGGCCTTGAACGGGCTGAGCGTGACCACCATGCCGGCCGATGCCAGACCGGCGGCGCCGGCGGCGCTGTCGTGGGCCGGTTCGGTGTTCAGCAGGATGGCCGCATTCAGGCCGCCCGAAAGCATCTGGGTGGCGTTCAGGCCGCCCTGGCCCGGCACGGCGCGCACCAGTTGCGCGCCCACGGTGTTGGCGGCCTCGCTCAGGTAGCCCACGGTGGCACCGGTTTGCTGGCCGATCCAGTTGGCCAGGGCCAGCAGGCTGGAAGCCTTCTCGTGATGCGCGGCGGCATTGCCCAGCAGCACGGCCTTGTTCTCACCGCCCAGCAGCGACTTGGCCACGGCACGTGCCTCGTCGGTGACCTGGCCGGCCACGGGCGACTGCACGCCCTTCTCGGCGGCCACGGCAGCGGCGATGTTGGCCAGCGCGGCGACCCAGCGGGCGCTCTCGGCAATGATGGTGCCGGCCAGCGGCATGGCCCAGTCCTGCTCCTGAGCGTTCAGCGCGAACACCTGGGCGCCGCCCTTGCGAATGGCCTGGCGGATGCGCTGTGCGAACAGCGGGTGGTCCTTGCGCAGGTTGGAGCCGATGACCAGGGCGCGCTGCAGCGTCGAGAGGCTGGCGATCGTCGTGCCCAGCCAGCGCGCCGCACCGGCTGGCGCCAGGTTGGCGAAATCGGCATGGCGCAGGCGGCTGTCGATGTTCTCGCTGCCCAGGCCACGCACCAGGGCGCCGGCCAGGGCCAGCTCTTCCACGGTGCTGTGCGGGCTGGCCAGCACGCCGACGGCATTCGCGCCATGCTCGGCCTTGATCTGCTTGAGACCATTGGCCACGTATTCGAGCGCGGTCTGCCAGTCGACCGCCTTCCATTCGCCGCCCTGCTTGATCATGGGCTGCGTCAGTCGCTCATCGCTGCCCAGCGCCTCGTACGAGAAGCGGTCGCGGTCGGCGATCCAGCACTCGTTGACGGCTTCGTTTTCCAGCGGCACCACGCGCATGACACGGTGGTTCTTGACCTGCACGATGAGGTTGGCGCCCGTGGAATCATGCGGGCTCACGCTCTTGCGGCGCGACAGTTCCCACGTGCGGGCGTTGTACCGGAAGGGTTTGCTCGTGAGCGCGCCGACCGGACAGATGTCGATCATGTTGCCCGACAGCTCGGAATCCACCGTCTGGCCGACGAATGTCTCGATCTCGGAATGCTCGCCACGGTTGGACATGCCCAGCTCCATGACGCCGGCAATTTCCTGGCCGAAGCGCACGCAGCGGGTGCAGTGGATGCAGCGGCTCATCTCCTCCATGGAGATCAGCGGGCCGGCGTACTTGTGGAACACCACGCGCTTTTCTTCCTGGTAGCGCGAGGCACTGCCACCATAGCCCACCGCCAGATCCTGCAGCTGGCATTCGCCACCCTGGTCGCAGATCGGACAGTCC
Source organism: Pseudomonadota bacterium (assembly GCA_023415035.1). Classification (GTDB taxonomy): domain Bacteria; phylum Pseudomonadota; class Gammaproteobacteria; order Burkholderiales; family Burkholderiaceae_C; genus Hydrogenophaga. Next base: position 18,187 of record JAEZLX010000239.1, read on the forward strand.
AGCGGGTGATTGATGAGCAGGAACTCCATCACCGACTTCTGGGCCTTGACGGCCTTCTCGGACTTGGTGCGCACGATCATGCCCATCGTCACCGGCGTGGCGCAGGCGGGCATGGGCTTGGGTGCCTTTTCCACGTCCACCAGGCACATGCGGCAGTTGGCCGCGATGGACAGTTTCTTGTGGTAGCAGAAATGCGGGATGTAGGTGCCAGCCTTCTCGGCGGCATGCATCACCATGCTGCCCGGCGGGACTTCGACCTTCTGGCCGTCGAGTTCGATTTCAACCATGGTTACTCGTCTCGTCGTGTTCAGGCGGCTTGCCCTGTGGTGGTGCTGGCAGCGTCGCTCTTGATCATCGCCGCGAACTCGTGGCGGAAATGCTTGAGCATGGCGCGCACCGGCATGGCAGCGGCATCACCGAGCGCACAGATGGTGCGGCCCATGATGTTCTCGGCCACGTTGTCCAGGAGGTCCATGTCGGCGGGCGTACCCTCGCCACGGTGAATCTTGTCGACCAGGCGCCAGAGCCAGCCCGTGCCCTCACGGCAGGGCGTGCATTGGCCGCAGGACTCGTGCATGTAGAAGTAGGACAGGCGCTTGAGGGACTCGACCATGCAGCGGCTGTCGTCCATCACGATCACGGCACCCGAACCGAGCATCGATCCCGCCTTCGAGATCGAGTCGTAGTCCATGGTGCATTCCATCATGATGTGCGCCGGCAGCACCGGGGCGGAAGAACCGCCGGGAATCACGGCCTTGAGCTGGCGGCCGGTGCGCACGCCGCCGGCCAGCTCCAGCAGCTTGCTGAACGGCGTGCCCAGCGGGATTTCGTAGTTGCCCGGACGCTCCACGTCACCGCTGACCGAGAAGATCTTGGTGCCGCCGTTGTTGGGCTTGCCGCACTCGAGGTAGGCCTGGCCGCCGTTGCGGATGACCCAGGGCACCGCCGCGAAGGTCTCGGTGTTGTTGATGGTGGTGGGCTTGCCGTACAGGCCGAAGCTGGCCGGGAACGGCGGCTTGAAGCGCGGCTGGCCCTTCTTGCCTTCGAGCGATTCGAGCAGCGCGGTTTCCTCGCCGCAGATGTAGGCGCCAAAACCGTGGTGGGCGTGCAGCTGGAAGCTGAAGCCGCTGCCCAGGATGTTGTCGCCCAGGTAGCCGGCAGCGCGTGCCTCTTCGAGGGCGGCCTGGAAGCGCTCGTAGACCTCGAAGATCTCGCCGTGGATGTAGTTGTAGCCGACGCTGATCCCCATGGCGAACGCCGCGATCGCCATCCCTTCGATGACGATGTGCGGGTTGTACATGAGGATGTCCCGGTCCTTGCAGGTGCCCGGCTCGCCCTCGTCGGAGTTGCAAACGAGGTACTTCTGGCCCGGAAACTGGCGGGGCATGAAGCTCCACTTGAGTCCGGTGGGGAAGCCCGCGCCGCCACGGCCGCGCAGGCCGGATTCCTTGACGGTGGCGATGACCTGGTCCTGCGTCATCGGCTCGCCGCCCTCGGCGCCGAGCAGGATCTTGCGCAGGGCCTGATAACCGCCGCGCGCCTCGTAGTCCTTGAGCGACCAGTTGCTGCCATCAAGCCCGGCGTAGATCTGCGGGTTGATGTGGCGGCCATGGAAGCAGGTCTGCACGCCGGTGGCGCGGAACTGCTCAATCACTTGCTGGGCGTTCATGCCTTGCCCTCCGCGGCCCGCAGGCCGTCCACCAGCTGATCGAGCTTGTCGTTGCTCATGAAGCTGCACATGTTGCGGTCGTTGACCAGCATCACCGGCGCATCGGCGCACGCGCCCAGGCATTCGCACTGCTGCAGCGTGAACAGGCCGTCGGGCGTGGTGCCGCCCATCTCGATCCCGAGCTTGCGGGCCAGGTGGGCCAGCGCCTCGTTACCCCCGCGCAGCTGGCACGGCAGGTTGGTGCAGACGTTGAGCTTGTACTTGCCCACCGGCTGCTGGTTGTACATGTTGTAGAAGGTCGTGACCTCGTGCACGGCCATCGGCGGGATGCCCAGGTACTCGGCCACGGCCAGCTCGGCCTCGCGGCTGACCCAGCCCTGCTCCTGCTGAACGATGGACAGGCAGGCCATCACGGCCGACTGCTTCTGCTCGGGCGGGTACTTGGCGACCTCGCGCGCGAAACGCTCCAGGGTCGATTCGCCCAGCTGCATGGGCGCCACTTCGGTGGCGTCGTGGGAATGATTGGAGATCATCGGTCAATCTCTCCGAAAACGATGTCCAGGGTGCCGATGATGGCGACCGCGTCCGCCAGCATGTGGCCGCGCGCCAGCTCGTCCAGCGCGGACAGGTGGGTGAAGCCCGGCGCGTGGATCTTCAGGCGGTAGGGCTTGTTGGCGCCATCGCTGACCAGGTAGATGCCGAACTCGCCCTTGGGATGCTCGACGGCGGCATAGGCCTCGCCCTCGGGCACGTGGAAACCTTCGGTGAAGAGCTTGAAGTGGTGGATCAGCTCTTCCATGTTCGACTTCATCGCCTCGCGCGAGGGCGGCGCCACCTTGTGGTTGTCGGTGATCACCGGGCCCGGATTGGCGCGCAGCCAGTCCACGCACTGCTTGATGATGCGGTTGGACTGGCGCATTTCCTCCATGCGCACAAGGTAACGGTCGTATGTGTCGCCCGTCTTGCCGACCGGAATGTCGAAATCCAGACGGTCGTAAACGTCGTAGGGCTGCTTCTTGCGCAGATCCCAGGCAATGCCGGAACCGCGCAGCATCGGACCGGTCATGCCCAGATTCAGGGCACGCTCGGGTGTGACGACCCCGATGCCGACCGTGCGCTGCTTCCAGATACGGTTGTCGGTCAGCAGCGTGTGGTACTCCTCCAGGCACTTGGGGAAGCGCTGGGTGAAGTCGTCGATGAAGTCGAGCAGCGAACCCTGGCGGTTCTTGTTCAGCGCCTCGATGCTCTTGGCATTGCGCACCTTGCTCGCCTTGTACTGCGGCATGGTGTCGGGCAGGTCACGATACACGCCGCCCGGACGGAAGTAGGCCGCGTGCATGCGCGCGCCCGAGACCGCCTCGTACATGTCGAAGAGGTCTTCGCGCTCGCGGAAGGCGTAGATCAGGATCGTCGAGCTGCCGCAGTCGTTGCCGTGCGAGCCCAGCCACATCAGGTGGTTGAGCAGGCGGGTGATCTCCGAGAACATCACGCGGATGTACTGCGCGCGAATCGGCACCTCGATGCCCAGCAGCTTCTCGATGGCCAAGCAGTACGCGTGCTCGTTGCACATCATCGACACGTAATCCAGCCGGTCCATGTAGGGCAGCGACTGGATGAAGGTCTTGTGCTCGGCCAGCTTCTCGGTCGCGCGGTGCAGCAGACCGATGTGCGGATCGGCGCGCTGCACGACCTCGCCGTCGAGCTCGAGCACCAGACGCAGCACACCGTGCGCTGCCGGGTGCTGCGGGCCGAAGTTCAGGGTGTAGTTCTTGATTTCTGCCATGTCTTCACAGCCTCGGGGCTGGCGCCCTTCAGTGCAGCCCCCCGTAGTTGTCCTCACGGATCACGCGCGGGGTGATTTCTCGCGGCTCGATGCTCACGGGCTCGTAGACCACACGCTGACGCTCCGGGTCGTAACGCATTTCGACGTGACCCGACAGCGGGAAGTCCTTGCGGAAAGGGTGGCCGATGAAACCGTAATCGGTCAGGATGCGGCGCAGGTCCTCGTGCCCTTCGAACACGATGCCGTACAGGTCGAAGGCCTCGCGCTCGTACCAGTTGGCCGAGTTCCAGATCTTCGTGACCGAATCGACCACCGGAAAATCGTCTTCCGGGCAGAACACGCGCACACGCACGCGCTGGTTCAGGCTCACTGACAGCAGGTGGGAGACGACCGCAAAGCGCGGACCTTCCCAGCGACCGTCGCCATAGGCGGAATAGTCGACGCCGCACAGGTCGATCAGCTGCTCGAAACGCGCCACGGGGGCGTCACGCAGGGTCTGCATCACCTGCCCGTAGTTCGCCGCCGGCACGGTGATCGTGACCTCGTCGAGCGCCAGGGCAACGGACTGCACCTGATCGCCCAGCAGCTCGGCCAGGGTATCGCGCAGGGCCTCGGGGCGGATGGCAACGGAATTCGCGGTGGAGCTCATGGACCGTCTTTCTGGATCGGATCGCGGCGCCTCAGGCGCGCGCAATCGTGTTGGTGCGGCGGATCTTCTGCTGCAGCTGGATGATGCCGTACAGCAGCGCCTCGGCCGTGGGCGGGCAGCCCGGCACATAGACATCGACCGGCACGATGCGGTCGCAGCCGCGCACGACGGAATAGCTGTAGTGGTAGTAGCCGCCGCCGTTGGCGCAGGAACCCATCGACAGCACCCAGCGCGGCTCGGCCATCTGGTCGTACACCTTGCGCAGGGCCGGCGCCATCTTGTTGCACAGCGTGCCGGCCACGATCATCAGGTCGGACTGGCGGGGGCTGGCACGAAACACCTCGGAGCCGAAGCGGCCGATGTCGTAGCGGGCCGCCGCTGCATGCATCATCTCGACCGCGCAGCAGGCCAGACCGAAGGTCATCGGCCAGAGCGATCCGGTCTTGGCCCAGTTCACCACCGCGTCATAGCTCGTGGTGACGAAGCCTTCCTTGAAAACACCTTCAATCATGTGCAGCTCCAGTGCGTCGTGGGGAGGACGCGACGCGCGTCACACCTGATGACCGCCGCGGGCGGTCATTCCCAGTCGAGTGCGCCCTTCTTCCACTCGTAGGCGAAGCCCACGACAAGAATGGCGAGGAAAACGACACCCGCCCAGAAGCCGGTGGCACCGATGTCGCCGAAGGCGACGGCCCAGGGAATCAGGAAGGCGATTTCCAGATCGAACAGGATGAACAGGATGGCCACCAGGTAATAGCGGACATCGAATTTCATGCGGGCGTCTTCGAAAGCCTCGAAGCCGCACTCGTAGGGGGAGTTCTTTTCGGGGTCGGGCCGGTTCGGACCCAGTACGTAACCCAGAACCTGCGGGAGAATCCCGACCGCGATACCCACCAGAATAAACAGCAGCACGGGAAGGTATTGCTCGAGACTCATCTTGGTGATTTCCGCTGACATGGCCGTGGGAGCCATGTTTTCCAAAGATTGGTGCCGACGGCGAGACTCGAACTCGCACAGCTTTCGCCACTACCCCCTCAAGATAGCGTGTCTACCAATTTCACCACGTCGGCTTGGGTCTTTTTGTCCGGCCCACTCGTTGAGTAGGTGGGCTCGTGGACAACCCATAGAGTTTACCCTGAAAACAGGGCGATTCCGATTGTGACCGAATTTTTCCCGAGGAAATTTTGCGGTCCGGCGTCCGGCTGGACGCCGTCGGCTTATTTGCCCGGGATCTGGGCAGCGCCGGAAGCCGGCGCATCGGTCGCGGCAGGCACCGAGTCGGCGCCGGCACCACCGGCGGCAGGCGCAACGGGCGCCACGGCGCCTTCGAGCACGCTGCCCGACGGGGTGGCAGTGGCACGCAGGTTGCCGAAGTAGGCCAGCGCCAGCGTGCAGGCCAGGAACACCGTCGCCAGCACGGCGGTGGTACGGGAGAGGAAGTTGGCGCCACCGGGGGCGCCGAACAGGCTCGCCGAGCCCGCGCCGCCGCCGAAGGCCGCACCGGCGGCGGCGCCCTTGCCATGCTGCATCAGGATCAGGCCGATCATGCCGATGGCCGACAGGATCTGCACGGCCTGGAGGATGTTCATCAGAACGCTCATGGATTCTTGCTCCGGAAGGTATTTCTGTAGAGGTTTCGCGCCACTCAGGCGGCAGCCGCAATGATCTGCAGGAAGTCGGCAGCCTTCAGCGAAGCGCCGCCGATGAGCCCACCGTCGATGTCGGGCTGGGCAAGCAGGCTCGCCGCATTGGCCGCGTTCATGCTGCCGCCGTAAAGGATGCGCACGCGCTGCGAACTGGTGCTGGCCGCGGAAAGCTGGGCACGCAGCACGGCATGAACCTGTTGTGCCTGCTCCGGCGTGGCCGTGCGGCCGGTGCCGATGGCCCAGACGGGTTCGTAGGCCACGATGATCTCGCTCACGCAGGGGCCGACATGGTGGATGACGGCTGCGAGCTGGCGGCGCACCACGGATTCCGTCTCGCCCGCCTCGCGCTCGGCCAGTGTCTCGCCAACACAGACAATGGGCGTGATGCCACCGGCCAGCGCGCGTTTGGCCTTGGCAGCCACCTGCTCGTCGGTCTCGGCGTGGTACTGGCGACGCTCGGAATGGCCGACCAGGCAGTAGCGGCAGGCAAAGTCCCTGAGCATGTCCACGCTCACCTCGCCCGTGTAGGCGCCCTTTTCATGGGCAGACACGTCCTGCGCACCCCAGGCCACCGGGCTGCCCGCGAGCAGCGACTGCAGCTGCGCCAGATACGGTGCAGGTGCGCACACGGCCACGTCGGCACCAGGCGTGCCAATGCCGGCCAGGATACCCTTGACCAGTTCCTCGTTGGTCGCCAGGCTGCCGTTCATCTTCCAGTTGCCGGCGATCAGCTTTCTGTTCATTCCGCTCTCCAGAATCGGGCGGCCTGCGCATGCATCTGGCGATGCGCAGGCCAGTCAGGTTCATTGGTTGGGCCAGGTCAGCACGATCTTGCCGATGTGCTGGTTGCTTTCCATCAGTGCATGCGCCTGGGCGGCCTGCGCCGCCTCGAAGGTGGCATTCACGACCGGCTTCACCTGTCCGACGGCCAGCAGCGGCCAGACTGTTTCGCGCAGAGCACGGGCGATGGCGCCCTTGAAGTCCACGGGACGAGGGCGCAGCGTGGAGCCCGTGATCACCAGGCGGCGGCGCAGCACCAGGCCCGCGTTGAAGCCGGCCTTGACACCGCCCTGCACCGCAATGATGACCAGGCGGCCGTCTTCGGCCAGACACTCCACCTCGCGTGCCACGTAGTCGCCCGCCACCATGTCGAGGATCACATCCACGCCACGGCCGCCAGTGAGCTCTCGCGCGACGGCGGAAAAGTCCTGCGTGCGGTAGTTGATCGCATGATCAGCCCCCAGACGCAGGCAGGCCTCGCATTTCTCGTCGCTGCCGGCGGTGGCGATCACCTGCGCGCCAAAGGCCTTGGCCAGTTGGATGGCCGTCACGCCAATGCCGCTGGTGCCGCCCTGCACGAGCAGGGTTTCACCAGTCTGCAGACGGCCGCGGTCGAAGACATTGCTCCAGACCGTGAAGAAGGTCTCGGGCAGGGAGGCGGCCTGCACATCGTCCAGGCCATCGGGAACAGGCAGGCACTGCGCGACTGGCGCCACGCAGTACTCGGCGTAACCGCCACCGGCCACCAGCGCACAGACGCGGTCACCTTCGGCCAGACCGGCGGCGGCCAGCGCCGCGGGGTCACCGCCGGCAACGACACCGGAGACCTCCAGACCCGGCAGGTCGGAGGCGCCGGGTGGCGGCGGATAGGCGCCCTTGCGTTGCAACACGTCGGGTCGGTTGACACCCGAGGCATGCACGCGAATCAGCACCTCGCCCGCGCCCGGCACCGGCATCGGGCGCTCGCCCAGCCGCAGCACCTCGGGTGCGCCGAAGCCGTTGATCTCGATGACCTTCATCACCTGCATCGCGGCTTACTGCTGCTGTTGCTGTTGTTGCTGCTCTGCATCACCACCGCGGGCGCCGCCATTGCCGTTGCGGTCGATCAGCGCCTTCATGGACAGCTTCACGCGGCCCTTTTCGTCGGTCTCGAGCACCTTGACCTTCACGATCTGGCCTTCCTTGAGGTAGTCGGTGACCTTCTCGACGCGCTCGTGGGCGATCTGGCTGATGTGCAGCAGGCCGTCCTTGCCGGGCAGCAGGTTAACCAGTGCACCGAAGTCCAGGATCTTGGTGATCGGGCCTTCGTAGACCTTGCCCACTTCCACTTCAGCCGTGATCTCGGCGATGCGGCGCTTGGCTTCTTCGGCCTTGGCACCGTCGGTCGAGGCGATGGTGATGGTGCCGTCCTCGGCGATATCGATCTGCGTGCCGGTTTCCTCGGTCAGCGCACGGATGGTGGCGCCGCCCTTGCCGATCACGTCGCGGATCTTCTCCGGGTTGATCTTCATGGTGTACAGGCGCGGCGCGAAGTCGGAGATTTCCGTCTTCGCCTCGCCCATGGCTTCCTGCATCTTGCCCAGGATGTGCATGCGCGCTTCCTTGGCCTGGGCCAGGGCGACCTGCATGATTTCCTTGGTGATGCCCTGGATCTTGATGTCCATCTGCAGTGCAGTCACGCCGTTGGTGGTACCGGCCACCTTGAAGTCCATGTCGCCGAGGTGATCCTCGTCACCGAGGATGTCGGTCAGCACCGCGAAGCGGTTGCCTTCCTTGATCAGACCCATGGCGATACCGGCCACGTGCGCCTTCATGGGCACGCCGGCGTCCATCAGCGCCAGGCAGCCGCCGCACACCGAAGCCATCGACGAGGAGCCGTTCGATTCGGTGATTTCGGACACCACGCGGATGGTGTAGGGGAAGTCTTCCTTGCTGGGCAGGCACGCCACCAGAGCGCGCTTGGCCAGACGGCCGTGGCCGATTTCGCGGCGCTTGGGGCTGCCCACGCGGCCCGTTTCGCCCGTGGCGAACGGCGGCATGTTGTAGTGCAGCATGAAGCGGTCCTCGAACTCGCCGGCCAGCGCATCGATCTTCTGGGCATCACGGTCAGTACCCAGCGTGGCGATGACCAGTGCCTGCGTCTCGCCGCGCGTGAACAGGGCCGAGCCGTGGGTGCGCGGCAGCACACCGGTGCGGATCTCGATCGGGCGCACGGTGCGGGTGTCGCGGCCGTCGATGCGCGGCTCGCCGGCCAGGATCTGGCCACGGACGATCGACGCCTCGATGTTGAACAGCAGGCCTTCGACCTTGACGCCGTCGAATTCGATGCCCTCGGCCTTCAGACCGTCCATGACGGCGGCATAAGCCTCGCGGCAGGCTTGGGTGCGTGCCTGCTTGTTGCGAATCTGGTAGGCAGCAGCCAGCTTCTCGCGACCCAGGGCCTCGACGCGCGACACCAGGTTGGCATCCTCGGCGGGCGGCTGCCAGTCCCACTCGGGCTTGCCGGCCTCGCGCACCAGCTCGTTGATGGCGGCGATGGCGATGGCACCCTGCTCGTGACCGAACACCACGGCACCCAGCATGACCTCTTCGGACAGCTGCTCGGCTTCGGATTCGACCATCAGGACGGCGGCCTGCGTGCCGGCGACCACCAGGTCAAGCTGGCTGTTCTTGCGCTCGGTCTGGCCCGGGTTGAGCACGTACTGGCCGTTGACATAGCCCACGCGGGCGGCACCGATCGGGCCGTTGAACGGGATGCCGGACACGGCCAGGGCTGCGCTGGTGGCGATCATGGCGGGGATGTCGGCGTCAACCTCGGGGTTGAGCGAGACGGTGTGGACCACCACCTGCACTTCGTTGAAGAAGCCTTCGGGGAACAGCGGGCGGATCGGGCGGTCGATCAGGCGGCTGGTCAGCGTTTCGTATTCGCTCGGGCGGCCTTCGCGCTTGAAGAAGCTGCCGGGAATCTTGCCGGCGGCGTAGGTCTTCTCGATGTAGTCGACCGTCAGCGGGAAGAAGTCCTGGCCGGCCTTGGCTTCCTTCTTGGCGACCACGGTGGCCAGCACGACCGTGCCGTCCATGTCGAGCAGCACGGCGCCGCTGGCCTGGCGGGCGATCTCGCCGGTTTCCATGCGGACCGTGTGCCGGCCCCACTGGAAGGTCTTGGTGACTTTGTTGAACATCGTCATGGTTTTCTCCTGTCGGATGAGGCGCCTGAGCCGGCGCCGTTGGCCCGGAGAACACGGCTGCAGAACACGATGCCATTCCAGCGGGCCAGCCTGCAGGCACGCCCCTTGGAATGACACAGCTTCGCTCTGATGACCGTCAACTCCGGATGATGAAAGCGAAAAACGCCTGAGCCAGCGAACCAACCCAGGCGTTCTCGTGCATGAAGCTCGGCGCTTGATTACTTGCGCAGGCCCAGCTTCTGGATCAGGGCCACGTAGCGGTCGGCGTCCTTGGCCTTGAGGTAGTCCAGCAGCTTGCGACGGCGGCTGACCAGACGCAGCAGGCCACGGCGACCGTGGTGATCCTTCTTGTGCTGCTGGAAGTGGGGGGTCAGCTCGTTGATGCGGGCGGTCATGATGGCCACCTGGACTTCGGGGCTGCCGGTGTCATTGGCGCCGCGGGCATTGGCCGCGATCACGTCGGCCTTGACTTTTTTGTCGATCATGTTGGTTCCTTGAATGACTTGCGACCCGGCGCAGCCCTGACCCGCAGGAAGCCGCACCGGACGTGTGGATGCCGCCAAAATGGCTGGCAACCGTTCATTATAGCCCACCAGTCAGGCTGATGGAGATCAACTCCTGGCGAGCCATTCCGACAGACGGCGCACGCCTTCGCGCAGGCGCTCCGTGTCCCGGCTGGCGAAGCACCAGCGGTACCAGCCGGCCGCCTCGGGGCCGAAGGCGCTGCCGGGCGCCAGCCCCAGCCCGGCTTCGCGCACCAGGCGCTTGGCCGTCAGCAGGCAATCGTCATGCCCTTCGAGGCGGAAGAACGCGTACATGCCCCCGCGCGGCACCGCCAGGCTGACACCGGGCACCGCCTGCAGCAGCGGCACCAGGGTGTCGCGACACTCACGCAGGTGACGCACCAGCGCCAGCGTGATGGCCCGTGCATTTTCAAGGGCAGCCAGGGCGCCACGCTGGACGAACACCGGCGCGCAGGAGGTGTTGAACTCGATCAGCTTGCCCACGGCCGATGCCATGCCCGGCGGCAACACCAGCCAGCCCATGCGCCAGCCGGTCATCAGGAAGCTCTTGGAGAAGCTGTGCGTGACGATGAGCCGGTCTTCCGGGTCCGCGACATCAAGGAAGCTGGGCGCGGCGCCGTTGGCCGAGTCGCCGGCGTAGTACAGGCGCTCGTACACCTCGTCGGCCAGGATCCAGGTGCCGGTGCCACGACAGTGGTCGAGGATGGCCTGTTGCTCGTCGCGGGAAAGCGTCCAGCCCGTCGGGTTGTTGGGGGCGTTGACCACCAGCAGGCGCGTGGCGGGCGTGACGGCGGCCCTGAGCGTGTCGAGGTCGAGCGTCCAGGCGCCGTCCCTGGGCACCAGCGGCACGCGCCGCACGTGCGCGCCGATGATGGCCGGCTGGGCGACCAGGTTGGGCCACACCGGCGTGACCGCGACGACCTCGTCGCCTGCCTCCAGCAAGGTCTGGCAGGCCAGCATGAGGCCGTTGACGCCGCCGGAGGTGACCGCCACGCGCCCGAACCAGTGCCCTGCGCCGCGCCCGGGGTGCAGGGCATCCGTGTAGGCGGCAATGGCCTCTCGCAGCTCGGGCAGACCGAGGTTGTGCGAATAGAAGGTTTCGCCGGCCTGCAGCGAGGCGATCGCCGCCGCCCTCACGGGCTCCGGGGTGACCTCGTCGCTTTCACCGAACCAGAAGCGCAGGACGTCCTCGCGCCCCATGCCTTCATTGGCGACCTCGCGGATCCTGGATTCCTCCAAGTTTTCAACCAGGGCTCTCATGCAGTTTCTTCGTTGTGGTTGGCCAGCCCGGTATTGTCAGCGAAGCCTCAGCGGCCTTCTGGCCGACGCATGCGGCAGGTGGTCGGGTGCTCGGCCTGTTGCGGGGCAAGCTGGCGCACGACGCGGAAGCCGTAGCCCGAACCCTCGACGTCGAACTTCACGCCGGGCGTACCCTGGCGATCCATCACGGCCACGGCCAGGTTCTGCTGGAACTGGTGGTCCGAGGCGCGCATCCGCCCGCCCTGGCCGGCCAGCGACACCTCGGCCTTCTCCAGCTGCGCGGCGATGGCGGCGGCGTCCACCTTGCCGGCGCGCTCAATGGCCTGTGCCAGCGCCTCGATCATCAGCTGCATGCGCATGTGGACGTAGTCGTCGGCCGGATTGGGGAAGCGCTGACGGAAGGCCTTGTAGAACGCCTCGGTTTCGGCCATCGGAACATTGGGAAACCAGTCGGCCACGGCCACGACCTTGCCGATGCCGGCATCGCCCAGTGCCGCCGGAGCACCCAGCGCATTGCCGTAGAAGGTGTAGAACATGCCGTCGAAGCCGGCCTCGCGGGCGGCCTTGACGAGCAGCGTCAGGTCATTGCCCCAGTTGCCGGTGAGCACGGCCTGCGCACCGCTGGTCTTAATCTTCACCGCGTAGGGCGCGAAGTCCTTGACCCGGGCCATGGGGTGCAGCTCCTCGGCCACGATCTTCACGTCGGGGCGGCGCTCGCCAAGCTGCCGACGCGCCTCGTTCAACACCGCCTTGCCGAAGCTGTAGTCCTGACCGATGAGGTAGACGCTGCGCAGGTCCTTGTCCTCGGCGATGACATTCATGAGCGCGCTCATGCGCATGTCGGCGTGGGCATCGAAGCGGAAATGCCAGTAGCTGCACTTCTCGTTGGTCAGCACCGGATCGACCGCCGAGTAGTTGAGGAACAGCACCTGTCGCCCGGGGTCGCGCTCGTTGTGCTTGTTGATGGCATCGACCAGACCGGCCGCCGCGGCCGAGGAGTTGCCCTGCGCGACGATGCGGATGTCCCTGTCGACGACGGCCCGCAACCCGGACAGCGCCTCCTCGGTCTGGCCCTTGCTGTCGAATCGGTCTATCACCAGCGGCCGGTTGCCTTCGGGCAGACGCACGCCACCGCGGGCGTTGACACGCTCGGTGGCCCACACGAGGTTGCGGTACACCGCTTCGCCGGTGTTGGCCAGTGGCCCCGACAGCGCCTCGACCAAGGCGATGCGGATGGGCGCGCCCAAGGGAGCGGCGGCCGGGCTCTGCGCCTGTGTGGCACTGGCGAAAAGACCGGCGAAGGCCAGGGCGATCAGCGCGCGGCGGCGGGGACGGATGGACGAAAAAATCATGTTGATGCAGTCTCCAGGATATCTGGAATGCAGTCACACGCCGGCGGCCGGGGTACCAGCCTGTGGCGCGCGCCACGAACATGTGTCACAAAGGTGACAGCCAGAAGTGTAGTGTGTGACAGGCAGAGCCCGTCTCAGGCCGGGGTGGCGGCCAGTTCGGCCAGCGGCCAGCGCGGCTTGACGTCGAAGCGGTACACCGGAGTGCGCAGCGCCTCGTCAGCCAGACCGGCCTGCACCCGCAGGCCGGCGGCCAGAGCGATCATGGCACCGTTGTCGGTGCACAGGTGCAACTCCGGGTAATGGACGCGGATGTGGCGGCGCTGGCAAACCTCGCTGAGCTGCGAGCGCAGCAGTGCGTTGGCACCGACCCCCCCCGCCACCACGAGACGACGCAGACCGGTCTCCTCCAGCGCCACGAGGGACTTTTTCACCAGCACATCGACGATGGCGGCCTGCACGCTGGCCGCCACATCGGCCTTCTGCCGCGGCGTGAGTGGATCGGCCAGGTGGCTGGTCGCGGGCCCTTCGGGGCGGGCATGGGCCAGCTTCTTGACCTGCGTGAGCACTGCTGTCTTGAGGCCCGCGAAGGAAAAATCGAGGTCACCGCTGTGCAGCAGCGGCCGCGGGAAGCGGAATGCCTTCGGGTCACCGTCCTGCGCCAGGCGCGACAGCGCAGGCCCGCCCGGGTAGCCCAGACCCAGCAGTTTGGCGGACTTGTCGAACGCCTCGCCGGCGGCATCGTCAATCGTTTCGCCGAGCAGTTCGTAGAGGCCCACCCCGTCGACCCGCATGAGCTGGGTGTGCCCACCGGACACCAGGAGGGCGACAAACGGGAATTCCGGCGGGTCGGCACTGAGGAAGGGCGAGAGCAGATGGCCTTCGAGGTGGTGGATGCCGATCACCGGTTTGCCCAGCGCCATGCCCACCGCGCAGGCCACACCAGAGCCCACCAGCAGCGCCCCGGCCAGGCCCGGACCGCGCGTGTAGGCCACGGCATCAATGGCCGACAGGGGCAGCCCCGCCTGGGCCATCACCTCATCGGCCAGCGGTAGTGCCCGGCGGATGTGGTCGCGGCTGGCCAGCTCGGGCACCACCCCGCCATAGGCCCGGTGCATCTCGATCTGGCTGTGCAGCGCGTGCCCGAGCAGGCGCGGCGTGTCATGGCCGCTGGCATCGACCAGCGCCACGCCGGTCTCATCGCAAGAAGACTCGAAACCCAGGATCCGCATGGCGGCAAGTGTACGTGCCCCGCATCAACCGCATGGCGGCCATGGACGCAGCGGCCTGCCGGCACCCGTGCCGGACCGGCGGATAATCCGACCCATCCTGCATGCCGGCGGCATCCGGCGGTGCCGCCCCCTTTCGAGTTCCATCATGAGCCAAACGCAACGCATCACCGTCATTTCTTCCATGGCCACCAAGGCCCTGCTGGCCGACCTGAAGGCCGAGTTCGAGCGCACGCATTCCGGGATCGAGGTACACGTGGAATCGGTCGGCGGCGTGGATGCAGCCAAGCGGGTGCAGGCCGGAGAAGCCTTCGACGTGGTGGCCCTGGCCTCCGATGCCCTCGAACGCCTGGCTGCCGGCGGTCATGTCGTGGCCGACACCCGCGTCGACATGGTCCGCTCGGACGTGGCCGTGGCGGTGCCGGCCGGCACCCCGCGCCCCGACATCTCGACCGAGGAAGCACTGAAGGCCGCCGTGCTGGCAGCGCCGACCCTGGGCTATTCCACGGGGCCCAGCGGCGTGCAGCTGGCCAGGCTGTTCGAGCGCTGGGGCATTGCCGAGCAGGTTGCGCCCCGCATCGTGACGCCGCCGCCGGGCGTGCCCGTGGGCTCGCTGGTGGCCAAGGGCGAGGTGGCACTGGGCTTCCAGCAGCGCAGCGAGCTGATGAACGTGGCGGGCATCGAGCTGCTGGGCGGCATGCCCGAAGCCGTACAGATCGTCACCATCTTCTCGGCCTCGCGCTCGGCGGCGTCCACGCAAGCCGCAGCCGTGGACGCTTTCTTGGGCTTCCTGGTGTCGCCGGCGACGGCAACGATCAAGCAGCGCCACGGCATGGCCTCGGCCTGAGCCCCCCGCCCATGACAGCGGCCGTGAGGCCGTCGCGCAGCCAGCGCTGAGCGCAGCCCACGGGCCATCTTGATGGTTGGCAAAGGATTTTTATATAACCCAAAGTCATCAAGATTGATTGACAATTGGGCTCATGAGCATCAGCCATTACCTCAGAGAAATCGGCCGCGGCAAGGAAGGGGCTCGCCCGCTGACGCGCGCGCAGGCGGCCGATCTGCTAGGGCAGGTGCTTGACGGAACCGTGACGGACCTGGAGGTCGGCGGCTTCTGCCTGGCCATGCGCATCAAGGGGGAAACGCCGGAGGAAATGGCCGGGTTTCTCGATGCCACCCACGCGAGAATGCACCGCCTGCCCGCCACCGGCGCTCCGACGGTGGTGCTGCCCAGCTACAACGGCGCACGCAAGCTGCCGGTGCTCACCCCCCTGCTGGCCCTGCTGCTGGCGCGTGAGGGTGCTGCCGTATTGGTGCACGGTACCGCCACCGAAGACGGGCGCATCACGAGCGAGGCCGTGTTCGCCGCCCTCGGACAGCCGGCGCTCTCGCTCATCCGGGCCGTGGAGCCGGGCCACTGCGCTTTCGCGCCCACCGAACTGCTGCTTCCCGGCCTCAAGCGCCTGCTGGACGTACGTCGCCTCGTGGGGCTGCGCAACCCGGCCCACAGCTTGGTCAAGCTCATGAACCCCTGCCAGGGCCATGCCCTGATCGTGGGCAGCTACACCCACCCCGAATACGCCGTCTCCATGGCCGAGACCTTCGCCCTGGTCGGCGCGCATGCGATGTTGCTGCGCGGCACCGAGGGCGAACCTGTGGCCGATGCCCGGCGCACCCCACGCATGGACGCCTTCCGCGATGGTGCCCGCCACCTGCTGCAGTCCGCGCAGGAAGGCTCGCTCGCCAGTCTGCCCGAGTTGCCCGGCGACATTTCGCCCGGCGCTACCGCCAGCTACATCCGCCGCGTGCTCGACGGCGAGCTGCCTGTGCCCGCTCCCATCGCGCGCCAGGCCGAACTCATCCTGCAGGAACTGCACCACACCCCCTCCGGCCAGCCGAGCCTGGCAGCCCAGGTCAGCCCATGAAGCCCATCACTGCCCTTTCCCCTTCCTCCGGAGCGCTGCCGGCGCCCGGCACCGTCACGCTCGTCGGCGCCGGCCCCGGTGATCCGGAGCTGCTCACCATCAAGGCCGTGCCCGCCCACGGCGCGGCCCCCCGGCGGGGGGGCGGCGCCCC